>NZ_JBDJLB010000002.1:0-370921 GCF_039673155.1 Stenotrophomonas sp. TWI1149 | reverse complement strand
GGGGGGGGGGGGGGTGGGCTCGCCTCAAAAACCCAACCGGGGTGTTTTGGGGGGCCCCTCCTTGGGCGCCGGCTGGCCCCCCCCCCCCCCCCCCCGCCATCCCTTCGACAGTGCACTGGCAGCCAACGGAAGAGCGACAGGCCACGCCGATGCGCGTGACCTCCGATGCCCTGATCATCCTCCAGAGCCGGCCAGCGGCCGGCACTACCGACGCGTGGGCGCTGCCCATTTAGCAGCCAGCACGCCGCGTGCACCCATCCGCGATAAACTGCGTTTTTCCCCTTGCAGGACCGTCTCCGGATGAGCTCACGCCACACCCTTTCCGTCGCCCTGATCCAGGAGCGCAACCACGGCGATGCCGAGGCCAATCTGGCCGTCATCGAAGCGCGCGTGGCTGAAGCGGCCGCACAGGGTGCCAAGCTGATCCTGCTGCAGGAACTGCACAACGGTGCGTACTTCTGCCAGCACGAGTCGGTCGATGAATTCGACCTGGCCGAGCCCATCCCGGGACCGAGCACCGAGCGCCTGGGCGCGCTGGCGAAGAAGCACGGCGTGGTGATCGTCGGGTCGCTGTTCGAGCGCCGCGCTGCCGGTCTGTACCACAACACCGCGGTGGTCTTCGAGAAAGACGGCACCCTGCTCGGCAAGTACCGCAAGATGCACATCCCGGACGATCCGGGCTTCTACGAAAAGTTCTACTTCACCCCTGGCGATCTGGGCTTCACCCCGATCGATACCTCGGTGGGTCGCCTTGGCGTGCTCGTGTGCTGGGACCAGTGGTACCCGGAAGCCGCCCGCCTGATGGCGCTGGCCGGTGCCGAACTGCTGCTCTACCCCACCGCGATCGGCTGGGACCCGGATGACCAGAAGGACGAACAGGGCCGCCAGCGCGATGCGTGGGTGCTCAGCCATCGTGGCCATGCCGTGGCCAACGGCGTGCCGGTGCTGAGCTGCAACCGCGTCGGCCATGAGCCCTCGCCGCTGGGCGCCTCGGGCATCCAGTTCTGGGGCAACAGCCACGTACTTGGCCCGCAGGGTGAGTTCATCGCCGAAGCCGGTGGCGAGCCGACCGTGCTGGTCTGCGATGTCGACCTGCAGCGCAGCGAACACGTCCGCCGGATCTGGCCGTTCCTGCGCGATCGCCGGATCGACGCGTACGGCGATCTGCTCAAGCGCTACATCGACTGACCGACCAGGACGCCCCCACCGTGACCGTGCACCTGCGCGACGCCACCGATGTCGATATCGCGGCCATCACCGCGATCTATGCGGTGGAAGTGACCGACTTCGTCAACACCTACGAGTACGAGATCCCGGAGGCGGCGGAAATGCGCCGCCGCATGCAGGACATCGTCGGCCGCGGCTTTCCGTACCTCGTGGCCGAGGTCGATGGCCGGGTGGCCGGCTATGCCTACGCCAATACCTATCGTGGCCGGATCGCCTACCAGTGGACCGTGGAGAATTCGGTCTATGTGGATGCGGCGTTCCAGGGCCGCGGGGTCGGCACCGCGCTGATGCAGGGCCTGATCGATGCCTGCGTTGCCCGCGGTTACCGGCAGATGGTGGCGGTGATCGGTGAACCGACCAATACCGCCTCCATCAAACTGCACGAGCGTTTCGGTTTCCAGACCGTCGGCGTTTTCCGCGGCCTCGGCCGCAAGCATGGCCGCTGGCTGGACACTGTCCAGATGCAGCGCGCGCTCGGCGATGGTGCCGACAGCGCCCCTTCGAATGAATGATGCAATGACCGATACCCTGATTGACGCCGGCGACACCCTGTTCGCCGGCCAGCCCGTTCGCATTGTCGAACGCGATGGCGTGCGCTACACCCTGCTGGGCACCGCGCACGTCTCGCAGGCCAGCGTGGAAGCGGTGGAACGTGCGATCGAGAGCGGCCGCTTCGATGCGGTCGCGGTCGAGCTCGACGCGCAGCGCCTGCAGGCGCTGACCAACCCCGATGCCCTGGCCAAGCTGGATCTGGTCGAGGTGATCCGCAAGGGTCGCGTCGCCCTGTTCGCCGCCAATCTCGCCCTGGCCGCGTACCAGCGCCGCCTGGCCGAACAGCTCGAGATCGAGCCGGGCGCGGAACTCAAGCGCGCGGTCACCCTGGCCAATGAACGCAATCTGCCCGTGCATCTGATCGACCGCGAGGTCGGGCTGACCTTCCGGCGTGCCTCGCAGCGCCTGGGCTTCTTCGGCAAGATCAAGCTGGTCATGGGCCTTGGCGCCGGCCTGTTCGCCTCCGAGGAAGTCGGCGAAGCCGAGATCGAGAAGCTCAAGCAGGGCGACATGCTCGAAGCCAGCTTCGGCGAGTTCGCCAGCGAGAGCCCTGCCCTGTACGAAACCATCATCGGCGAGCGCGACCGCTACATGGCCACCCGCCTGCGCGAAGTCCATGATCCGGCGCAGCGCGAAGTGCTGGCGGTGGTCGGTGCCGGTCACCTGGCCGGTCTGGCCAGGTACCTGGAAACCGATACCGACGCGCCGGGCCCGCTGCGCGAGTCGCTGGAAGACGTGCCGAAGAAGCGCAACGTTCCGTGGATCACGCTGGCGATCCTGGCCATCGTGCTGACCGGTATCGGCGTGGGCTTCTACCGTGGCGGACTGGGTGTCGGCAGCGAGCTGCTGGCGGTCTGGGCGATGTATACCGGCGGTCTGGCCGGCCTGGGCTGCCTGTTGGCCGGCAGCCACCCGCTGAGCATCCTGACGGCGATCGTGGTCGCGCCGTTCAAGCCGTTCCGGCTGAGCATCCCGACCGGTGCGTTCTCCGCGCTGGTGGAAGCGCGCCTGCGCAAGCCGGCCTACGAAGACTTCCTGAAGCTGCGCGACGATGCGCAGAGCGTCAGGGGCTGGTACCGCAACCGGGTGACCCGCGTGGTGCTGACCTTCATGCTGACCAACCTGGGCAGCATGCTGGGCCTGTGGCTGACCGGTTTCCAGGTGTGGGGCAAGGTCGCGGGGTGATTCCCGCGCCGGCTGCATAGGAAAAGGCCACGCATTGCGTGGCCTTTTTTTGTGCCCGAATGGGGGACGGGCCTCCCCTCACCCTCAAACCGATTCTGCGCCCGGCTCCACGACCGGGGCGGCCACGCCGCGGCCACGGGCGCGCTGGATGATCCGCGACACGGCCGTGCTCATGTCATCGAGCATCGCGTAGATGGTCGGCAGGAACAGCAGGCTGACCACGGTGGAGAACGCCAGCCCGCCGGCGATGGCGCGCGCCATCGGATAGTAAGGCGGGCCGTTGCCGAGCAGCTGGGTGTCGGTCATGGAGATCGGAATCATCGCCAGGATCGCGGTGCCCATCGTCATCATGATCGGGCGCAGGCGTTCGCGTGAGCCTTCCACCAGCGCCTGGGTCCGGCCCATGCCGCGGCGGCGCAGGTTGTTGATGTGCTCGATCATCACGATGCCGTTGTTCACCACCACGCCCATCAACACCAGGATGCCGATGAAGGACATGATCCCGAACGAGGTGCCGGTGATCCAGAACAGCCAGAACACGCCGAAGATCGAGAACAGCACGCCGCTCATGATCGCCGCCGGGAACAGCAGGGACTCGAACACCGCGGCCATCACCACGTAGATCATCACCAGCGCGATCACCAGATTGAACATCATCTGCGCCATCGCCTCGTTGTCGTCGCCGTAGTCGCCGCCATCGAAGCTGAAGGTGTAGCCGGCCGGGAAGCTCATCGGCTTGAGCATCTCCTCCATCGCCTTGCGGCCTTCCGGCACGGTGACCTTCTCGGCCAGGTTGGCCTTGATGGTCAGCGTGGTCTGTCGGTTGGTGCGGCCGATCTGCGTGGCCGAGGGCTTGATCGCCACATCGACCAGGCTCAGCAGCGGCACCGAGCGACCGTCGCCGGTGCGCACGGTGTAGCTGGCCAGGTCTTCCGGGCTGCTCTGCTCGGCACCGGCGAAGCGGACCCATACCGGCACTTCACTGTCACCACGGCGGAACTCGCGCAGCGGCGCGCCGCGCAGGGCCAGGCCGACGAAGCTGGCGACCTGCTCGGCGTTGAAGCCGAACGCGGCGGCGCGCTCGCGGTCGACGTGGATGGACAGCTCGCTGCCCTTCTCGCCGTTGTCGATGCGCACGTCGCGCAGTTCCTTGCGCTGGGCCAGCAGCGGCACGACTTCCTCACCGATCTCCTGCAGCATCTGGGTCGAGTCGCCGACCAGCTGCACCTGCACCTGGTTGTTGCCGCTGCCACCATTGCCCTCGCCCGAATTGCCGACCACGTAGTCGGCACGCGCGGAGCGTGGCAGGCCTTTGCGCAGCGCTTCCTGCACGGCCGGCATGTTCTTGGCATGCTCGGTGTCGAAGGTCACGATGGTGCTGCTGCCTTCCTGCTCGCTGTACCAGGAATACACCTGGGTGATGTGCAGCTGCGCGCGGTTGTCATCGAGATAACGTTCAACACGCGCTACTTCCTCGGACATCTGGCCGAAGGTATAGGCGCCCTTCCAGTTGTAGCCGATGAACACCTCGTGGCCACCCTCGCCCCCGAACATGTCGATCTTGGTCAGCTTCATCGGCACCAGGCTGACCAGCACCACCATCAGGATGCCGAACACGCTCCAGCCGCGGTGCTCCAGCGTCCACTGCAGCAGCGTGGCGTAACGGCGCTGCAGGCGTGCGATCACGCCCGTCTCCGAATGCACCAGCTTGGGCGTCTGCATGCGCGCGGACAGCATCGGGATCAGGCTCACCGCCACCAGCCAGGAGGCCAGCAGCGAGACCGAGATCGTGATCGCGATCTGCGACATGAAGATGCTGATGTTGTTGGTCTCGCCGAACAGGTTCGGCACGAACACGATGCAGTGGCACAGCGTGCCGGCACTGAGCGCGATGGCCACGTTGCGGGTGCCGATGATCGAGGCCAGCCGTGGCTGGTCGGGCATGCGCTCCCGTTCCTGGTAGATGCTCTCCACCACCACCACGGCGTTGTCCACCAGCATGCCGACCGCCAGCAGCAGGCCCATCATGGTCAGGATGTTGAGGGTGACGCCGGCGAAATACATGAAGCCCAGCGTGATCACGAAACAGATCGGGATCGCCAGGGTCACCATCAGCGTGGACGGCCAGTGGCGCAGGAAGAAGAACAGCACCGTGATCGACAGCAACAGGCCCACCGCGCCGGCCTCGGCCAGCTCCAGCAGCGAGGACGTCACCATCTTGCCCTGGTTGTCGATCACCTTGATCTGCACATCGCGCATCGAGGGCTGCTTGCGGATCGCCTCGACCTCGGCCAGTGCCGCGCGCGAGACCTCGACCAGGTTGGCGCTGCGCTCCTTGAAGATATCCAGGCCCACGGCCGGGTTGCCGTCCAGGCGGCGGCCGTAGTTCATCCGGGTGGGCTTGAGCCGGATCTCGGCGATATCACCCAGGCGCAGACCCTTGTTGTCGATCACCAGGTCGCGCAGTTCCTGCAGGTCGGTGATCTCGCCGACCGGCTGGATGCGCACGCGCTGGCCGTTGTCGTCGATCTGTCCGGCCGAGATCGAGAAGTTCAGCGTGCGCAGGCGGTCGCTGAGTTCGTTGATGCTCAGGTTGTGCGCGGTCAAGCGATCGGGGCTGATCGCGATTTCCACCTCGTTCGGCGGTGCGCCGGAGATGTTGACCCGGGCCACGCCCGGAATGCGCTCGATCCGCCGCTTGAACTCGCGGTCGAGCATGTCGTAGGCGCCGGTCAGGTCGGTGGCGCTGGCCAGGCGCACCTTCAGTACCGGATCATCGCTGCTGGACCACTTGAACACGTTGTAGCGTTGCAGGTCGTCCGGCAGGTCGCTGCGGATCGCATCGATGCGTTCCCGCGCATCCGAGGCCGCGATCGCGATGTCGCGGTCCCAGTCGGTGAACTCGATGAAGATGCTGGCGCCTTCGGAGGTGGCCGAGGAGCGCATGCGCTTGATCCCGGTCATCGTCGCCAGCGCTTCCTCGGTCGGCCGGATGATGTTGCGCTCGACCTCCTCGGGGGTGGAGCCGGTATACGGCACCTGCACGAACAGGAACGGGGCGGAGATGTCCGGCAGCGCTTCCAGCGGCAGCCGGAACGAGGCGATCAGGCCCACCACCGCCAACGACACAAAACACATGATCGTGGTGATGGGCCGGCGGATGGAGAACTCGGCAATGCTCATGCCGGCTCCCGGGCTGCGTCATGGCCGGTGCCGGCCAGCGGTGTCTTGAGGTGACGGCCGCGCTCGCGGTAGTAGGCATCACCACGACGGTCGAGCAGGTCGTACACCACCGGAATCACCACCAGGGTCAGCAGGGTGGAGACCAGCAGGCCGCCGATCACGGTGATCGCCATCGGCGCGCGCACTTCGGCGCCCTCGCCCATCGCCACCGCCAGCGGCAGGAAGCCGAACAGCGTGCACAGCGTGGTCATGATGATCGGCCGCAGGCGTGAGCGTGCCCCTTCCACCAGGGCCTCGCGCTTGGGCACACCGGCCTCGCGCAGCTGGTTGACCTTGTCGATCAGGATGATCGCGTTCTTGGTCACCAGCCCCACCAGCAGGATCAGGCCGATGAACACTACCACCGAGATCGGCTTGCCGGTCAGCATCAGCGCCAGGATCGCGCCGACCAGGGCCAGCGGAATGGTGAACAGGATGACGAACGGGTGCAGCAGCGATTCGAACTGCGAGGCCATCACCAGGTAGACCAGGAAGATCGCCAGCCCGAAGGCGAAGATCAGCGAGCGTGCCGAGTCGGCCAACTCTTCGCCCTGCCCGCCGATGTGCATGCCGACCCCGGCGCCCAGCGGCTGGCTGGCGACCATGTCCTGCACTTCGCGCACGGCGCCGCCCAGATCGATGTCGCGCAGGTTGGCCGAGACCACCGCCACGCGGGTCTGGTCGGCGCGGTGGATCTCGCTCGGGCCGTTGGTGGCGACCACTTCGGCGACCGCATCGAGCGTCACCGGCCGGGTGCTGCCCGGATTGACGATCAGCCGGCGGATGCTCTCCACGCTGGCCCGGTCACCTTCCTGGGCACGCACCAACACATCGATCTTGCGGTCGCGGAAGCTGTAGCGCGTAGCCACGTCGCCGCGCACCTTCTTGACCACCACATCGGCGATCTGCCGCGTGGTCAGGCCGAGCGCACCGGCGCGCTCCTGGTCGAAGCGGATCTGGATCTCCGGGAAGCCCTCCTCCACCGTGGATTTGACGTCGGCGTAGTGCGGGTTGTTGCGCAGCATCGCCGCCAGCGCCTTGCCGGCGGTTTCCAGCGTGGCCATGTCCTGGCCGCGCAGCTCCACTTCCAGCGGCGTGGAGAAGCTGAAGAGCGCCGGGCGGGCGAAGTCGACCTGCACCCCGGGGTGCTGCTGCATCGATTCGCGCAGCCGCTCGGTGATCGCCGCTTCGGTGCGCGCGTTGCCGCCACCGGCCATCACCACGGTCAGCTTGCCGATGTTCTCGCCACTCTCGGTCGGGCTGGCATCCAGGCGGGTGCCGCTGCCACTGACGCCATACAGCGAGGCGATGCTGTCGTCCTTGGCATGGGCCAGCTGCATCTCGCGGACCAGCGCATCGGTCTGCTTCAGCGGCGTGCCGGCCGGCAGCTTGGCGGTCATTTCGAAGCGGTCCTGGGCCAGCTGCGGGATCAGATCCGCGCCCAGCATCGGCACCAGCGCCATCGTGCCGACGAACGCGAGCGCCGCCAGCCCGAGCACCTTGCCCGGGTGATGCAGCGCGCCCGGCAGCAGCTTCAAGTAACCGCGCTCGGCACCGGCGTACGGCTTCATCGCCACATCGCTGGCCTTGCGCATCACCGGCCCGACCACGGCCACCAGGCCGCGCCAGACGCGGATCACCGACCAGGCAATCCCGAAGCAGATCCAGCGCACCACCGTGCCCACGCCGCGGCGGCTGCCGGCGACCGGCTTCAGCCAACGGCTGTCCGGCTGCCACGGCTGATGCGCGGGCTCTTCCGGGAACGCCAGCGGCGGGCGGCCCTTCAGCGAGCTCAGCATCGGGATCAGGGTCATCGAGACCAGCAGCGAGATCGCGATCGCGATCGCCACGGTCAGCGCCTGGTCGCGGAACAGCTGGCCGGCGATGCCGTCCACGAACACCAGCGGCAGGAACACCGCGATGGTGGTCAGGGTCGAGGCGACCACGGCCATGCTCACTTCGCGGGTACCGACAATGGCGGCCTGCAGGATGCTCAGGCCACGCTCGCGCGCCTTGGCGATGCTCTCCAGCACCACGATGGAGTCATCCACCACCAGGCCGGTGGCCAGCGCCAGCCCACCGAGTGACATCACGTTCAAGCTCAGGCCGAGCTGACCCATGAAGAAGAACGTGGTGATGATCGAGACCGGCAACGACAGGCTGATCACGAACGTGCTCCAGCCATCGCGCAGGAACAGGAAGATGATCAGGATGGCGAGGATGCCGCCGATCACCGCGTCTTTCTTGACGTCGCTGATGGCATGTTCGATGAAACGCGACTGGTCTTCGATCGTGGTCAGTTCGGCATCGCCGGGGACCTGGCCCTTGATCTGCTCCAGGCGCGCCCGCAGCGCCTCGGCGGTCGACACCGTGTTGGCGTCGCCCTCCTTGTAGATCGCCAGCTCGACCGCTTCCTTGCCGCCGAGGCGGATGATCGCTTCGCGTTCCTTGTAGCCCTGGCGCACGGTGGCGATGTCCTTGAGCCGCACCGGCACGCCGTTGGCGATGTTGGTGGAGCTGCTGCTGGACGCACTCTGCGCGGCAGACGCAGCGGCCACGGCGGCATCCGAGCCGGTCGAGGCCGCGATCGCGAACATCTGCTGCATCGCTGCATCGGCGGCGCTGCCGTTGCTGCTCTGGGTGGTCACCAGCAGGTTGCGGATGTCCTCCAGATCGGCGAACTGGTTGACGGTACGCACCAGGTAACGCTGCGAGCCCTCCTCCAGGCGACCGCCGGAGATGTTGATGTTCTCTTCCTTGAGCCGCTTGATGACGTTGTCGATCGGCAGGTTGAGCTGGGCCAGCTTCTGCTGGTCGATGTCGACCTGGATCTCATCCTCCAGGCCACCGCCGACCTTGACCGCGGCCACGCCGGCGACCGGCTCGAGCTTCTTCTTCAGGTCTTCATCAGCGTAGCGGCGCAGCTCGGTGAGCTGGCGCACGGCTTCGGCGTCGCTGGACGCGTCGGTCCTGGCCGAAATCACCAGGCGCATGATCGGCTCGGTGGACGGGTTGAAGCGCAGCAGCACCGGGGACTTCGCCTCCAGCGGCAGGTTCAGCGCTTCCATCTTGTCGCGCACCTCCAGGCTGGCCTGGTCCATGTTGGTGCCCCAGGCGAACTCGAGCACCACATCGCTCTGCCCGGTACGCGAGATCGACTTGAGCTTGCGCAGGTTCTTGACCACGCCGACGGCCTCTTCGACCGGCTCGGTGATCAGCGTTTCGATTTCCGCCGGGGCCGCACCGGTGTACTCGGTGCGCACGGTCAGGGTCGGGTAGCTCAGGTCGGGCAGCAGGTTGACCTTGAGGTTGCCCAGCGCGATGAAGCCGAACAGCATCAGCGTGACGGTGAACATCGCGATGGTGACGCGGCGGCGGGTGGCGAACTCCACCAGGCCGCCGCCGTGGGCACCCGGGCGCTCGCCCCGGTGCGGATCGTTGCCGTGGTCGTTGCCGGCCGCTGTCATTGACGGCTCTCCGCCTTGGCCGGTGCCGGTTTCGCAGCGGCGGTGGCGGCCGGCTTGGCGCCGATCACCTGCACCGCGGTGCCATCGCGCAGCGCGACCTTGCCGGCGGTGACGACCTGGTCACCCGCGGCCAGACCGTCGCGGATCTCCACCCAGGGGCCTTCGGCATACCCCAGCTTGACCGGCACCCGCGCGACCTTGCCCTCGCGGACGCGGAACACCGCCGGCTCACCGTCGTCGAGCAGCGCCAGGCGCGGCACCACCAGGGCATCGGCACGCTGGTCATAGTCGATCCGGATGCGCCCGAACATGCCCGGCTGCAGGCCTTCGGCATCTTCGCCGAAGCCGCTGACCACGCGGAACGTCCCACTGCCGGCATCGACCACCGGCGAGATGCGGTCTACCGTGCCCGGGAAGGTCTTGCCCGGCAGCGCATCGGCGATCAGCGTGACCGGCTGGCCCGGGCGCAGCGTGGCCAGTTCGCGCTCGGGAACGTTGAGCGTGGCTTCCAGGCGCGAGTTGTCGACGATGCGGAAGATCGGCGTGTTGATCTGCACGAAGTTGCCGGTCTTGATCGAGCGCGAGGCGATCACGCCCGAGATCGGCGCGATCACGGTGGTGTAGGACAGCTCCAGCGTGGCCAGGCGGTACTGCGCACGGACGTTCTCCAGGTCGTACTTGATCTGGTCGACGTCGGCGGCACTGACCATCTGTTGACCGACCAGTTTCTGGGCGCGCTGGTAGTTGTTCTCCAGCTTGCGCAGCTGCGCTTCGCTCTGGGCGACCGCCAGGCGTGCGCGGTCCGGGTCCAGCCGCACCAGCGGTTGCCCGGCACGCACCTGCTGGCCTTCTTCGACCAGTACCGCCAGCGCGACGCCGGAGGTCTTGGCGACCACCTGCGACTCACCCCGCGGCTCCAGTGCGGCGGTGCCGGTGTAACTGGCGGCGACGGCGCGACGGCTGGCGGCGACGGCTTCGACCGGCACGGCGTCGGCGGCCTTCTCGGCCTTGCCGTCTTTTTCAGCGGCCTGGGCTTCAGCCGGCCCGGCACCGCCGCAGCCGCTGAGCAGCAGCGTCGTGGTGATCAGCAGTGCAGCGGCACAGCGTCCGGTGCGGCCGGGCAGGAAAGATTGTCGCGACATCGTCGTGTCCCTAAGGATGCGTGGGCAGGTGTGGTAGCAAAGTAATGCACCACGTCACGACCACACCATATCCCAAAGGTCATGGTGACCTGCGGCGATGGCTTCCCGGGCCCGGTTTCAGCTAGATGAAATCGCAGGCTATACTCGGCCCAGTTCCGTACCCCACGCCGGAACGACCAGACCCGTTTATCGGAAAAGGACATCATGCGCCCGCAGCCGCTCGCCGCTTGTCTCGTTCTGGCCGTCCTCCTGCCCCTCGGGGCCGCCGCACAGGCCGCAACACCCGCTCCTGCCGTACCCGCCACACCCGCTCCGGCCGCCACCGCGCCGGCGCCTGCCGCCGTCACCGGCCGGTTCGACAATGGCCGGGTGCTGGCCTACACGTGCCAGGGGTGCCACGGCATCACCGGGTACAAGAACGCCTACCCCAGCTACAAAGTGCCCAAGATCGGCGGGCAGACCCGTGAGTACCTCAGCCAGGCGCTGACCGAGTACCGCCACGGCAAGCGCAAGCATCCAACGATGCAGGCGCAGTCGATGAGTTTCAGCGAACAGGAGATCGCCGATCTCGCTGTTTACCTGTCCACCGTCAAATAAGCGCGCTCATGTCGAAAGCCACGCCACTCCAGCGTTACGCCATCGCCCTGTCCGTTGCCCTGCTGATGACTGCGTGTTCGCAGTCACAGGTGGAGAACAGCGCAGATTCCGCCGCCGATCCGGGCCACGCCAGTGGTGAACACGGGTCCGGCTCCTCCGCCGGCCTGCCGGCCGGTCGCATCGCCGCCGGTGAGGCGCGTGCCCAGGTCAAGGGCAAAGCCACCGGCCAGAGCTGCATCGACTGCCACGGGGCGGACGGCAACAAGCCGATCGACCCGACCTACCCGAAACTGGGTGGGCAGTACGGGGATTACCTGGCGCACAGCCTGCAGGCTTACCGCGCCGGGGATCGCCAGCACGCGCTGATGACCCCGCAGGCGACCGACCTGAGCGATCAGGACATCGCCGATCTGGCCGCATATTTCGGATCACGGCCGACCCAGCTGCGGGATCTGCACGGGTTGAAGTGACGGCGCAAGCCGTCACGTGTAGAGCCGACCGTTGGTCGGCTGTCTTCCGTCCGGCGCCATGAAGCCCTGACAGGTAGTGCCGGCCGCTGGCCGGCTGCCATCAGCCACGCATGGCGTGGCTGCCCCTGCCCGGTTGCCGGATCAGGCGTCCAGCTCTTCCCAGCGCGCGTATGCGGCATCCAACTCGGCCTGCACCTTGGCCAGCTTCGCATTGTGCGCGGCCATGTCGGGCGCGCTGCGCTGATAGAACGCGGGGTCGTTCATCGCGGCGGTGAGGCCTTCGACATCCTTCTCCAGCGTTTCGATCTTCAGCGGCAGCTGCTCCAGCTCACGCGCGTCCTTGTAGCTGAGCTTGCGCTTCGGCTCGGCCGGTGCCGCCGCGGCAGCGGTCGCCGCAACGGGCTTGGACGCCACTACCGGTGCGGACGCCGCCGCGGCGGCCACGCGTGCGGCATGGCGCTGCCAGTCGGTATAGCCGCCGACGTATTCGCCGACCACGCCGTCGCCTTCCATCACCATCGTGGAGGTCACCACGTTGTCCAGGAAGTCACGGTCATGGCTGACCAGCAGCAACGTGCCGGTGTAATCGCTCAGCAGCTCTTCGAGCAGCTCGAGGGTTTCCACGTCCAGATCGTTGGTCGGTTCATCCATCACCAGCAGGTTGGACGGCTGCGCGAACAGCTTGGCCAGCAGCAGGCGGTTGCGCTCACCACCGGACAAACGGGTGATCGGCGCGCGGGCGCGCTCGGGCGAGAACAGGAAGTCCTGCAGGTAGGCATGCACGTGCTTGCGCTTGCCGTTGAACTCGATGAAATCGCGGCCCTCGGCCACGTTCTCGATCGCGGTCCAGTCTTCGCGCAGCACCGCACGGTACTGATCGAAATACGCGATCTGCAGGTTGGTACCGGCACGCACCTCACCGCTCTGCGGCTGCAGGTCGCCGAGCAGCAGCTTGAGCAGCGTGGTCTTGCCGCTGCCGTTCGGCCCGATCAGGCCGATGCGGTCGCCGCGCAGAATGACGGTACTGAAATCCTTGACCATCACGCGCTCGCCGAAGGCGAAGGAGATGTCCTTGACGTCGATGACCTTCTTGCCGGAGTTCTCCGCCTGTGCGGCTTCCATGCGCACGTTGCCACCGAGTTCGCGGCGCTGCGAGCGATCGTTGCGCATCGCCTTGAGGCGGCGCACACGGCCTTCGTCGCGGGTGCGGCGGGCCTTGATGCCCTGGCGGATCCAGATTTCTTCCTGGGCGAGCAGTTTGTCGAAGCGCGCGTTTTCCTGCGCCTGCGCGTTCATGCGCTCTTCGCGGCGACGCTCGTAGTTGGCCCAGTCGCCCGGCCAGCTGGTGACCTGGCCGCGGTCGATCTCGACGATGCGGGTGGCCAGTGCACGCAGGAAGCGACGGTCATGGGTGACGAACACCACGCTGCCGTTCCAGTTCTTGAGGAACATTTCGAGCCAGTCGATGGCTTCGATGTCCAGGTGGTTGGTCGGTTCGTCGAGCAGCAGCAGATCCGGCGAGGACACCAGCGCGCGGCCGAGCAGCACGCGGCGCTTCATGCCGCCGGACAGGCGCGCGAATTCGGCCTCGCCATCCAGGTCGAGCTTGGTCAGGGTTTCGCTGACGCGCTGGTCCAGGCCCCAGCCGTTGGCGGCGTCGATCTTGGCCTGCACGGCCGACAGCGCATCGCCGTCGAAATCGTCGGCCATGCTCAGGTGATGGAATTCGGCCAGCCACTGGCCCAGTTCGCCCAGGCCGTCGGCGACCACGTCGAAGACGCTGCCGGCGGCACCGTGCGGCACCTCCTGTTCCAGGCGGGTGATGCGCACCCCCTGCTGCACGCGGACTTCGCCATCATCGGGCTTGTGATCGCCGGACAGCAGTTTGAGCAGGGTCGATTTGCCGGCGCCATTGCGCCCGATCAGGGCGATACGCTCGCCCGGCTCGATCGACAGTTCGGCTTTTTCCAGCAACAGGGGGCCGCCGACGCTGAAGTCGACGTTTTGCAGAGTAATCAGAGGCATCCGACCATTGTACGGTCTGGCGGCAACCGCGTCGCTTACTCCCGACCGAACGCGTCCGCAGGCAGCCCCAGCAGCGACCGCAGCGGCGGGGGCACCCGCTTGCCCGGATGCCGCACCACCCAGAGCTGGCGCGACATCGGCGGCACCTGCGTCTCGACGATTGTCAGGCTGCCCAGCGCGATCAGATCGGCCACGGCATGTCGCGACAGGCAGGCCAGCCCGAGGCCAGCCGCGGCGGCCTGCTTGATCGCCTCGGTGCTGCCCAGCTGCATCGAACGGGCGAAGTGGTGCAGGTGCGGCAGCAGGGCCTGTTCGACCGCCTCGCGGGTGCCCGAGCCCGGCTCGCGCAGCAACCAGCGCGCCTGCGCCAGCGCAGCGAGGTCCATGCGATCGGGCACCGATCCCGCAGCGGCCACGATGACCAGATCGTCGCGCTGCCACGGCAGCACCTGCAGGCCACTCTCGTGGCACGGGCCTTCGATCAGGCCCAGATCCACCTCCAGGCGCTGTACCGCGGTGACCACGTCGGCGCTGTTGCCGATGCGCAGGTCGACCTGGGCCTGCGGGGTGTGGCGCATCAGTGCCGCGACGCGGGCCGGCAGCAGGTAATTGCCGATCGTGGTGCTGGCCCCGAGCCGCAGCAGCAGGGGCAGCGGGCCGGCGTTGGCCTGCCCCACTCCCGCCACCCGCTCCAGATCAGTGGCGGCCACCAACAGCGCACGGGCCGGATCGAGCAGGGCCCGCCCCTGTGCGTTCAACACCAGCCGGCGGCCGATCCGGTCGAACAAGGGGCTGGCCAGCTGGTTCTCGAGTTCATTGAGCGCGGCACTGGTGGCCGACTGCGACAACGCCAGCTGCGCCCCGGCGGCAGCCGTGGTGCCGGCGTCGGCGATGGAGACGAACACCTGCCATTGGCGGAGGGTGAGATGCATGTGACCTATTAACGCATAAAACGGGTTGAAACAACACGGATAATGCGTTTTACAGGTTGATCAATGGCGCGCAGGCTGGGCCTGTGAACCCACCGGAGACCTCTGTGAACACCGCTGCCGCCGCCCTGCCCTCACCCACCATCGCCCAGCGCTGGCGCGGCCGTCTGCCCGGCCTGCTGCTGACCGCGGCCGTCGCTGCCGCCGCCATGGGCCTGGCGACGTTGCCGTGGCTGCAGGCGCACGGGATCAGCGCCCTGACCCTGGCCATCGTGCTCGGCATCGCCCTGGGTAACACCTTCTACCCCCGCCTGGCCGCCCAGGCCGGTGCCGGGGTCGGATTCGCCAAACACTGGCTGCTGCGCGCGGGCGTCGTGCTGTACGGGCTGCGCCTGACCTTCCAGGACATCGGCCAGGTCGGCGCCAGCGGCGTGCTGATCGATGCGCTGGTACTGACCAGCACCTTCGCGCTGGCCTGGTGGCCCGGTACGCGCTGGTTCGGCATCGACAAGGAGAGCGCTCTGCTGATCGGCGCCGGCAGCGCGATCTGCGGTGCGGCGGCGGTGATGGCGGCCGAACCGGTGGTGCGCGGGCGCGCCGAGCAGGTGACCGTGGCCGTCTCGACGGTGGTGGTGCTCGGCACGCTGGCGATGTTCCTGTATCCGGCGCTGTACCAGCTCAACCTGGCGCACGGCTGGATTCCGATGAGCGCGCAGGCGTACGGGGTATTCACCGGCTCGACCGTACATGAGGTGGCCCAGGTGGTCGCTGCCGGGCGCGCGGTGAGTGCGCCGGCGGCCGACACCGCGGTGATCGCCAAGATGGTGCGGGTGATGATGCTGGCGCCGTTCCTGATCGGGCTGTCGATGCTGCTGGCACGGGGCCGCAACGGAGCCGCTGACGGCCAGCGCGCGAAGATCGTGGTGCCCTGGTTCGCGTTCGGCTTCGTGGCCGTGGCCGGGCTCACTTCGCTGCAGCTGCTGCCGGCCGCCGTCGTCGGCGCGGCGGTCGATCTGGACACCGTGCTGCTGGCGATGGCGATGGCGGCGCTCGGCCTGACCACGCACGCCTCGGCACTGCGCCGGGCCGGGATGAAGCCGCTGCTGCTCGCGCTGCTGCTGTTCGGCTGGCTGCTGGCGGGCGGGCTGGGGATCAATCTCGGCGTGCACGCGCTGCTCGACTGAGGCACGCCGGGCGGACTTCTGCGACACTACCGCATGTCTGAATTCTCCTCCCTGCCGCTGAAACCAGCGCTGCTGCCCGGCATCGATGCCATGGGCTATACCTCGCTCACCCCCGTGCAGGCCCAGAGCCTGCCGGCCATCCTCGAGCGCCGCGACGTCATCGCACAGGCCCCCACCGGCAGCGGCAAGACCGCGGCCTTCGGCCTGGGCCTGCTGCAGGCGCTGGATCCGTCCGTGACCCGCGCGCAGGCGCTGGTGCTGTGCCCGACCCGCGAGCTCGCCGACCAGGTCGGCAAGCAGATCCGCAAGCTGGCCACCGGCATCCCGAACCTCAAACTGCTGGTGCTGACCGGCGGCATGCCGCTGGGCCCGCAGCTGGCCTCGCTGGAAGCGCACGATCCGCAGGTGGTCGTCGGCACCCCCGGGCGCATCCAGGAACTGGGCCGCAAGCGCGTCCTGCACCTGGGCGGCGTGACCACCCTGGTGCTGGATGAAGCCGACCGCATGCTCGACATGGGCTTCGAGGAGCCGATCCGCGAGATCGCCGGCCGCACCAGCAAGGACCGCCAGACGCTGCTGTTCTCGGCGACCTTCCCGGATGAGATCCGCGAGATCGCCCGGGTGCTGCTGCGTGACCCGGTGGAAGTCACCGTGGAAGGCGCCGACCATGCGCCGGCGATCCGCCATCTGTTCTGCGAGACCGAGCTGGCGCTGAAGCAGAAGGCGCTGGCCGGCCTGCTGCTCAAGTACACGCCGGAATCGGCCGTGGTGTTCTGCAACACCCGCCGCGACGTGGACGATGTGGCCATTTCGCTGCAGCAGTTCGGGTTCTCCGCGCTGCCGCTGCACGGCGAAATGGAACAGCGCGACCGCGACGAAGTGCTGGTGCGTTTCGCCAACCGCAGCTGCAACGTGCTGGTCGCCAGCGACGTCGCCGCCCGCGGGCTGGATGTGCAGGACCTGGCCGCGGTGATCAATTACGAGCTGCCGACCGACATCGAGACCTATGAGCATCGCGTCGGCCGTACCGGCCGCGCCGGTGCCACGGGCCTGGCGATCAGCCTGGTGACGCACCGCGAGCGCAGCCGCGCCGATGCGCTGGAAATGGCACAGGGCAAGCCGCTGGACTGGCAGAAGACGCCGCTGGCCACCGCCCGCCCGCCGGTGCTGCCGCAGGCGGCGATGACCACGCTGCGCATCGACGGCGGCAAGACCGACAAGCTGCGCCCCGGCGACATCCTCGGTGCGCTGACCGGCGACGCCGGGCTGGCGGCCAAGTACATCGGCAAGATCGATATCTATGCGACGCGCTCGTATGTGGCCATTGCACGCGAGCAGGCCGGCCGGGCGATCGCCCAGCTGGAGGCCGGCAAGATCAAGGGCCGCCGGTTCCGCGTCCGCAAGATGGATGTCTGAGCGGTAGCGCCGACCGTGGGTCGGCTGATCGCTTCACGCGTGTGGTAGAGCCGACCGTTGGTCGGCCGCGCCTTCGTCGGGGCGTTTGAGGTGCCGGCCAGCGGCCGGCACTACGAGATGATGCATGGGCTGCCGGCCAGCGGCCGGCACTACCGGACGCGGCCGGGTCACCGCGGATTCCGCGATCAATAGACCAGGTTGGCCAGCAGTGGGACGTCACTCGTCCAACGTTCGCGGCCGCCGAGGCCGGCCAGTTCCACCAGCACGGCCGCACCGACCACCTCGACCTGCAGCTGACGGGCCAGCGACAACGCGGCCAGCAGGGTGCCGCCCGTGGCCAGCACGTCATCGATCACCAGCACGCGCGCGCCGGCCGGCAGGGCATCGGCGTGCACTTCAATGCTGTCCGTGCGGTATTCCAGGGTGTAGTCCTGGCGCAGCACCTTGCCCGGCAGCTTGCCCGGCTTGCGTAGCGGCACGAAGCCCACGCCCAGCACCCGCGCCATGGCCGCGCCCAGGATGAAGCCGCGCGATTCGATGCCCATCACCGCCTGCAGGTTGGCATCGCGCCAGGGCGCGACCATCGCATCGATGGCCGCCGCGAAATCCGGACCATCGGCGAGCAGCGGCATGATGTCCTTGAACAGGATGCCCGGCTTGGGGAAATCGGCGATGTCGCGCAGGCGGCCGGCCCAGGCGGGCGTGGCGGAAGACTCGGTCATGGGTCTGGAAACGAACAGGGTGGCATAGGGTAACCGAGCCTCCTGCCGCAGCGCCTCACACGACCGGGCATGCGGCAGAACGGTTCGTCCCGCCCTACCCGCCCGCGCAGGTCAGGAGCTGCAGGACAGCATCGAGCAGCCGGCCTTCTCACGCGCCCACTCGGGCCGCTTGCCTGCGAAGTGCTCGCGCCCGGGCTGCACGTCATAGGGGTGGCGCAGCACCTCCAGCAACGTATGCACGCCACCGAGGTCACCCTGCTCCGCCCGTTCGATCGCCTCCTGGGCCAGCCAGTTGCGCAGCACGTAGACCGGATTGGCACGGCCCATCTGCTGCTGCCGCGCCTGCACACTCAAGTCATCGGCACGCAGGCGCGCCGCATACTGCTGCAGCCACGCCTGCAGTGACGGCAGCACCGCTTCGCGGCGTGCCGGGCTGTAGAAGGCCTCCTCCAGCACCGCCACGGAAGGCGACGCGGGATCGAGCGCCATCAGGCCGCGGAAAGCGAGGGTCATGTCCATCTCGCCCTCGTGCAGGATCTCCAGCCAGGCCGCCATCAACGCCACATCGGCATCGCGGCAGCGGTCCAGGCCCAGCTTCGCGGCGATATCGGCGCGCTCGCAGTCGGCATGCACCTGCTGGAAGCGCGCCAGCCCGTCGTGCAGCGGCGTGACATCCTCGAACAGCGGCGCCAGCGCCTGTGCCAGCCGGGTGAGATTCCAGTACGCCACCTGCGGCTGCGTGCCGAAACGATAGCGTCTCCCCTGCGCGTCGGTGGTGTTGGGCGTCCACTCGGGATCGTAATCCTCGACCCAGCCATACGGACCGTAATCGATGGTGAGCCCGAGAATGGACAGGTTGTCGGTGTTCATCACCCCGTGGACGAAGCCGACCCGCATCCAGTGCGCGACCAGCACCGCGGTGCGTTCGCAGATCTCGCCGAACCAGCGTGCATGGCGCGCGTCGCCCAGCTCGGCGAGCGCAGGAAAATCCCGCGCTATGCAGACATCGGCGAGTTGCCGCAGCAGCGCGGTGTCGCCGCGCGAGGCCGGCAGCTCGAAGGTGCCGAAGCGGATGAAGGACGGCGCGACGCGGCAGACGATCGCACCCGGTTCGGCCTCGGGGTGGCCGTCATAGAACATGTCGCGCACGACGTCATCACCGGTCCCGACCAGGCTCAATGCGCGCGTGGTCGGCACGCCGAGATGATGCATCGCCTCGCTGCAGAGGAACTCGCGGATCGACGAACGCAGCACCGCGCGTCCGTCGGCACCGCGCGAGTACGGAGTGCGCCCGGCGCCCTTCAACTGCAGTTCCCAGTGCGCACCGTCCGGCGTGAGCAGTTCGCCCAGCGAGATCGCGCGGCCATCGCCGAGCTGCCCCGCCCAATGCCCGAACTGATGGCCACCATAGTTGGCCGCCCACGGTGCCATGCCGGCATACAACGCATTGCCGCCGAACACCCGCGCGAAATCGGCGCTCTCGATCAGGTCCTCGCCCATGCCGAGCAGTGCGGCCACCTCCGGCGAGTACGCCAGCAGCCGGGGTGCCGCGACCGGGGTCGGCATCACCGACGACCACGCGGCCTCGCGCACTTCACGCACGCGCGGGCCGGTTTCCGGGTCGCCGGGCAGGTCACGGATGAAGCGATTGTCGAAACGCAGGGGCTGGGTGCTCATCGGTATGAAATGGGGACAGCCAGGCTGCCCCGCAAGCTCAGCGCGAACCGCCGCCGAGGTTCAACGGACCACCGCGTTCCACCGCACGCTGGTACCCCGGGCGCTGCTCGATCCGCGCCAGGTACGCCTGCAGCCGTGGGTAGGCGGCCATGTCGCCACCGCGCGCGGCGGCGGCCTGGATCGGGAAACTCATCTGGATATCGGCGGCAGTGAAGCGCTCACCCGCGAACCACGGCGACTGACCAAGCTCGCGCTCCATCCAGTCCATGTGCAGCTTCACCTGCGGACCGACGAAGCCCTTCATCACCTTGTCGGCGATCGAGCGCGCGATCGGCTTGGCGAAGAACGGCATCGGCGCCTTGCGCAGCCGCGCGAACACCAGCGTCATCACCAGCGGTGGCATCGCCGAGCCTTCGGCGTAGTGCATCCAGTAGCGGTAGCGCACGCGCTCGGGCGCCTGCGCCGGCATCGGCTCGGGCGAGAACTGGCGGCCACTGTCGTAGCGATCGGCCAGGTATTCCAGGATCGCGCCGGATTCAGCGAGGACCAGCGCGTCGTCCTGCAGCACCGGGGACTTGCCCAGCGGGTGCACATCGCGCAACGCCTGCGGCGCCAGCCAGGTCTTCGGGTCGCGCTGATAGTTGACGACCTGGTACGGCAGGCCCAGCTCTTCGAGCATCCACAGCACGCGCAGCGAGCGAGAGTGGTCCAGATGGTGCACCTTGATCATCGACGGTTCCGCAGGGTCAAAGCGGCATCGTAACCGGGCGGCCGGGAGGATGACGTCGTCAACACAGTCTGCGTCGACCAGGGCCGAATGCCGCCCAATAAAAAACGCCGGAAGCTTTCGCTTCCGGCGTTTTAGGCGACCTTACGGTGGCGGGGGTCGATTAGACCGCCTGCACCTGGTCAGCCTGCATACCCTTCTGGCCCTGGACGGCGACGAACGTCACCTTCTGGCCTTCCTGCAGCGACTTGAAGCCGGTGCCCTGGATCGCGCGGAAATGCACGAAGAGGTCCGGGCCGCTTTCCGGGGTGATGAAGCCGAAGCCCTTGGCGTCGTTGAACCACTTCACGGTGCCCTGCTGACGATCAGACATGTACTAACTCCTGAAACAATAGTTGAAATAATCGCGGCCGCCGCGTATCGGAGCCGAGACTGAGTTGCAGGCGTTGGTAAAGCGGATCGATGAGCAGATCGTGAGATCAACTGCACCAGGCCACGATTCACGGTGACCCTAGCAAACACAGTGTGGGTGACGATACTCGTGTTTTACCGAAAAAGCGATAGCTGGTTTATTCAGCCATCCCCCCTTCTCGCCTGACAGGACAAGGGGTCGGGCGATCTTACACGAAATCCCACCCCCTATTCAGATTTTTCCTACCTTAAGATCAGCCAAATGACCGATGCCCCTCCCCCTAAAGTTCACATCTGGGTGGACGCCGACGCCTGTCCGGCCGTCATCAAGGAGATCCTGTTCCGCGCGGCCGAACGCGCCGGGATCGAGATGACCTTGGTCGCGAACCACTGGCTGCGGACGCCGCCGTCCCGTTTCATCCGCTCGATCCAGGTACCGCCGGGGCTGGACGTGGCCGACAGCGTGATCGTGGAACGGGTTCAGCCCGGCGATCTGGTCGTCACGCAGGACATCCCGCTGGCGGCGCTGGTGCTGGACAAGCACGCGGTCGCGCTGAACCCGCGCGGCGAGCTGTACACCCCCGACAACATGGCCGAGCGGCTGTCGATGCGCAATTTCATGGAGGAACTGCGCGGCTCGGGCATCCAGACCGGCGGACCGGCGCCCCTGCACGCGCGCGACAAGCAGGCCTTCGCCGCGCAACTGGACCGTTGGCTGGCCAAGCGTTAAGGCTGATGAACCGTTATCACCCTGATGAACCGTCAGCAGGCGGAGGGTCCGGCGTGGAAGGGGTCCGACGTGGCTGAGGGCCCGCTGTAGGTAGTGCCGGCCGCTGGCCGGCTCCTCCGTAGCACCCGGTGACCACAGGACCGACCATGGACCCCGGCAGCCGGCCAGCGGCCGGCCCTACAGGTGAAGCGACAGGCCGCTGGAGAACGTTCGCCGCTCCCCGGTCAACGGGTCATCGAACGCCAGTTCCTTGGCCAGCAGCTGCAGCCGCACCCCCGCCGGCGCATCCGCGAGCAGCTCCGGGTACAGATCGTCGCCCAGGATCGGCGCGCCCAGTCCTGCCATGTGCACGCGCAGTTGGTGCTTGCGGCCGGTGACCGGGTGCAGCCGGTAGCGCCAGACCGGTCCAGCGCCGTCGATCACCTCGACGCGGGTCCGCGCATTGGGCTCACCGGGCACCTCGGCCATGCGGAAGAACGGCTCGCCGGGGACCAATCGGGTATGCCGCTCCAGCGGGAACGGAAATTCGGGCAGTCCCGGCGCCAGCGCCTCGTACACCTTGTCGATCCGGCGCTCGCGGAACAGGCGCTGGTAGGCATCACGACTGTCCGGCCGGGTCGAGAACAGCACCAGCCCGGCGGTCAGCCGGTCCAGTCGGTGCAGCGGCACCAGGTCGCGGTTGCCGGTGCGCGCCACCAGCCGGGCCAGCAGCGTCTCGCGCACGTAGCCCCCGGCTGGGGTGACCGGCAGGAAGTGCGGCTTGTCGGCCACCAGCAGGTGCGCGTCCTGGTGGACGATGGCCTCCACGAACGGAATCACCGGCTCATCGGCCACTTCACGGAAATAGACGATCTCCAGCCCGATCTGCCAGGCATCATCCGGCCGCAGCGCCCTGCCCTGCACATCCTGCACCCGCCCGCGCGCGAAGCGGTCCACCCACTGCGCGCGGTCGATACGTGGGAAGCGCGCGCACAGCCCGTCCAGCAGGCTGGGCCAGTCGCCGGGCGGCAACTGCAGGCGGCTGGGCGCGGGGGCAGCGAGGATCGGATCGGACGGGCTCATGGCGAACCATTATCATGGCGCTCTTTGTTTCAGGTATCCCCATGGCCCTCACCGCCACCATCCGCAAGGCCGAACTGCAGATCAGCGACATGGACCGCGGCTATTACGCCAGCCACACGCTGACGCTGGCCCAGCACCCGTCCGAGACCGATGACCGCTTGATGGTGCGCCTGCTCACCTTCGCGCTGAACGCCGATGACCGGCTGGAGTTCGGCCGCGGCCTGAGCGTGGACGACGAGCCGGACCTGTGGCGCCGCGATTACACCGGCGACGTCGAACTGTGGATCGAACTGGGCCAGCCCGACGAATCGCGCCTGCGCAAGGCCGCCGGCCGCGCTCGGGCGGTGCAGCTGGTCACCTATGGTGGCCGCGCCGCCGATATCTGGTGGGACCGCAACGCCTCCGCGCTGAAGAAGCTGTCCACGCTGGAAGTGATGGACCTGCCGGGCGAGTTCGTCACCGAATGGGGCGCGCAGATCGAACGCACGATGCAGTGGGACGTGCAGATCCAGGACGGCGAAGTGCAGTTGACGTCCGACAAGGCGCAGCTCAGCGTCATCCCGACCTGGCGCAAGCAGAAGCCGCAGGCGTGAGTGTGATCCGCTGCGACGTGCTGGTCATCGGGGCCGGTGCGGCCGGGCTGATGTGCGCGCTCACGGCGGGCCGGCGCGGACGCATCGTGCAGGTGATCGACCACGCCAACAAGGTCGGCAAGAAGATCCTGATGTCCGGCGGCGGGCGCTGCAACTTCACCAATACCGGCACCACGGCGGCCAACTTCCTGTCGGCCAACCCGCACTTCTGCAAATCCGCGCTGGCCCGCTATACGCCCTGGCATTTCATCGAGATGGTGGAGCGGCATGGCATCGCGTATCACGAAAAAGAGCTGGGCCAGTTGTTCTGCGACATCTCCTCCAAGCAGATCGTGAAGATGCTGGTGGACGAATGCCAGGCCGCCGGCGTGCAGATCCGCACCGACTGCGGGGTGCAGAAGGTGGAGCGCGGCGCGGACGGCTTCCACGTGCACACCGCGCAGGGGCATTTCCATGCCGCCTCGCTGGTGGTGGCCACGGGCGGCCTGTCGATCCCGAGCATGGGTGCGACCGGCTTCGGCTATGAGCTGGCCCGCCAGTTCGGCCATGAGGTCCTGCCGACCCGCGCCGGGCTGGTGCCGCTGACCCTGAGCGGCAAGCACCAGGAGCGCTTCAATGACCTCAGCGGGGTGGCGCTGCCGATCGCGGCGCGCTGCAACGACGTCGAGTTCCGCAATTCCATGCTGATCACCCACCGCGGCATCAGCGGCCCGGCGATCCTGCAGATTTCCTCGTACTGGCAGCCCGGCGACGAGCTGCGGCTGGACCTGCTGCCCGGCCAGGACGCGCTGGAGTGGCTACGCCGGATGAAGGCCGAGCGCGGTGCCGCCGAGCTGCGCACGGTGCTGTCCGAGGTGCTGCCGCGCCGGCTGGCGCTGCGCCTGTGCGAGCACTGGCTGCCGGACCGGCTGGTGCGCCAGATCGACGAACCGCAGCTGCGCCAGGCGGCCGATCTGCTGCAGAATTTCCCGCTGGTGGCCAGTGGCACCGAGGGATACCGTACCGCCGAGGTGACGCTGGGCGGGGTCGACGCCCGCAAGGTGTCCTCCAGTACATTTGAATCCCAATTGGTTCCCGGCCTGCACTTTATTGGGGAAGTGCTGGACGTGACCGGCTGGCTGGGCGGCTACAACTTCCAGTGGGCCTGGGCCTGTGGCCATGCCGCGGGCAGCGTGGCCTGAGCCCGAACGAACGTTCCGTGATCGGCTGCCGCTTGCCGCATGGACGTAGTCACAAGCATCGTGTATCAAGTTTGCAGTCCGGGGAGTAGTGAATGCAGAACGCGAATGACATGACGGTCCGCCTGCTGATCGTGGACGACAGCGGCGAGAACGCCGAGACCATCGTCAGCACGCTGCGCAACAGCGGCATCGCGGTGCGTCCGACGCGCCCGCAGCACAGCGAGGAACTGGCCCAGGTGCTGGGCACCCAGCCGATCGACCTGGTGCTGGTCGCCGCCGCGCAGAGCATCCCGCTGCTGCAGGTGACCCAGCAGATCGCCGCCAGTGGCAAGGACATCCCGATGATCCTGCTGGCCGAATCGATCAACGAAAACGAGTGGGTCGAGGCCGGCGCCAACGGCATCCGCGCCATTGCCCTGCGCCACCGCCCCGAGCACCTGCTGGCGGTGGTCCGCACGGAATGGACCGATCTGCATGCGCGCCGCGGGCTGCGCCGGATCGAGGCGCAGATGCGCGAGACCGAGCGCCGCTGCGATGCGCTGATCTCCTCCTCGCGCGACCCGATCGCCTACGTCCATGAAGGCATGCACATCCGGGCCAACGAGGCCTATCTGGAGATGTTCGGCTACGAGACCTTCGACGACGTGGAAGGCATCTCGCTGCTGGACATGGTCGCCCCGCAGCACGTGGACGGCTTCAAGCAGCTGCTCAAGTCGATGAGCAAAGGCGATGCCCCGCCCCCGCAGTACCAGGTGGATGCGCGCAACCAGGACGGCGCGGTGTTCCCGGCGACGATGGAGTTCACCCAGGCCAGCTACGAGGGTGAATCCTGCCTGCAGGTGGTGTTCCGCCGGCGCATGGAATTCGACCCGGAGCTGGCGCGCGAGGTCGAAGACCTGCGCCAGCGCGACCAGGTCACCGGCCTGCTCAACCGCCCGACCTTCATGCTGCACGTCGAGAACGCGGTCGCCCAGGCCGGCCGCAGCGAAGGCCGTTTCGGCCTGCTGCTGATCGAGCCGGATCACTACGCGCGCCTGCTGCCGGAGATCGGGCTGGACTCGGCCGATGCGCTGATCGGCGCCCTCGCCCGCGTGCTGGCCCAGTCCGTCGGCGACAGCGCCCAGGTGGCCCGCTTCGGCGAGCATAGCTTCGCGGTGCTGACCGAGGGTGCGTATGCGCAGACCGTCGCCCTGGCCGACCAGATCCGTGACGCTTTTGCCGCGCAGGTGTTCAGCATCGGCGAGCGCTCGGCCACGGTCACGGTCAGCGTGGGCGGCGTGCAGGTCGGCGAGAAGATCGCGAGCATCGGCCAGGTACTGGCCCGCGCGACCGAGTGCACGCAGGCCGCACTGGAGCTGGGCAACACCACGCGGGTATTCGACCCGGCCGCGGTGGACCGCGTGGAGGAAGAGCGCATCCAGCACTGGGCGGCACGCATCCGCCAGGCGCTGGAAGGCGATGGCTTCCAGCTGCATTACCAGCCCGTGCTCAACCTGCAGGGCGAGGCGCTGGAGCTGTACGAGGCGTACCTGCGCCTGGAGCACAACGGCGAGCTGCTCAGCCCGACCGCATTCCTGGGCATCGCCGAGGATCACGGCCTGCTGGCCGACATCAACCGCTGGGTGGTCACGCACGCGATCGGCATGCTCGCCGCGCGCAGGCGCGAGGGCCATGTGACCCACATGATGGTCAAGATCACCCCGGAATCGTTCAACGACCCGCAGATGATCGCCACCCTGCGCCGCGAACTGCAGGCCCAGGGGGTGCCGGGCGAACAGCTGTGGCTGCACGCGCCGGAGGCCAAGGTGTTCACCCATCTGCGCAACGCGCAGCAGTTCCTGGCGGCGGTCGCGCCGCTGGGCTGCCGGATCGGCCTGGAGCAGTTCGGTTCGGGGCTGGATTCGTTCCAGCTGCTGGCGCATTTCCAGCCGCAGTTCCTCAAGCTGGACCGCGATTTCACCTGCGATTTCGCCAGCACCCGCGAACACAGCGAGAAGATCAGCGAGATCACCGCGCGTGCGCAGGCGGCCAACATCCAGACCATCGCCGAGTTCGTCGCCGATGCCAACTCGATGAGCCTGCTGTTCAGTGCCGGCGTGGATTACGTGCAGGGCGAGTTCGTCGGCCCCGCCGGCCCGGCGATGAATTTCGATTTCAGCTGAGGGGAAGCGTCACGACCAACGGTCGTGAGCTACCGGTCATGCGGTGCGGGGGCGGATCATGCGGTGCGGGGCGGCGCGACGATACGCCGTGACCCCCGCCGGTAGATGCCGACCGTGGGTCGGCATCGATCCTTCCGATCAGGCCATCTCGACCAGGTTCGGAATCTTCACATCGGTCGCGACGTCGGCGTCGTAATCCACGCCTTCCACGCCGAACCCGAACAGGCGCAGGAAGTCGGCCTTGTAGCCGGCCAGATCGCTGATCTCGTACAGGTTCTCGTTGGTGACCTGCGGCCACAGCGCGACCACTTCGCCCTGCACCTCCGGCGCCATTTCCTTGTAGTCCGCGCGCAGGCGGCCGGCGTCATCGATCAGCGCGACCTGGCGGCCGCCGTCGGTGACCAGGTCATGGCGCAGGCGCTCGGTAGCAGTGCCCGCGTCTTTGCCGCCGTAGAGGATGTCGTACAGCGTATCGAGCTGCTCGATGCAGCCTTCGTGCGTGCCCTTGGCCTTCATCACCTTGAACAGCAGCGACAGGTACAGCGGCATGGTCGGGATCGCCGAGCTGGCCTGGGTGACCACCGCCTTGAGCACGGACACGCGCGCATCGCCACCGATCGGGGCCAGCTTCTGGCGCAGGCCGACGACCTTCTCGTCCAGATCCTTCTTGGCCGCGCCGATGGAGCCGTTCCAGTAGATCGCCTGGGTGATCTCCTCACCGACGTAGGTGAACGCCGTGGTGGTCGCGCCTTCGGCCAGCACACCGGCCTCCAGCAGCGCATCGATCCACATCTGCCAGTCTTCGCCGCCCATGACGGCGACGGTGCCGGCGATCTCTTCCGGCGTCGCCGGCTCGATCGTGGTCTCGGTGATCACTTCCTTGTCGGTGTCCAGGCCACGCAGCGTGATCGGCGCACCGATCGGCTTGAGCGTGGAGCTGATCACTTCGCCGGTCTTGGGATGCTTGCGGCGCGGCGCGGCCAGGCTGTACACCACCTGGTCGACCTGGCCGAGATCCTGCTTGATCAGCTCGATGACCTTGGCCTTGACCTCGTCGGAGAAGGCATCGCCATTGACGCTCTTGGCATACAGGCCGGCCTGCTCGGCGTACTTGTGGAACGCGGCGGTGTTGTACCAGCCAGCCGTGCCCGGCTTGGTCTCGGTGCCCGGGCGCTCGAAGAACACCCCCAGCGTCGCCGCATCGCTGCCGAAGGCGGCGGTGATGCGCGCCGCCAGGCCGTAGCCGGTGGAGGCGCCAAGCACCAGCACCTTCTTCGGGCCGTTGGCGATCTTCGGCTTGGCCTGGATGTAATCGATCTGCTGCTTGACGGCCGCATCGCAGCCGACGGGATGGGTGGTGACGCAGATGAAGCCGCGCACACGCGGTTTGATGACCATGTAAACCTCGAGGGGGACTGGCGCAGGGTGGACCGGCGCGATGAAAAGGGAGGTCGCGCGCCACCGGAGCGGCTGCGCGGAACGCAAGGGATCGTAGTGCGCAGCGCTGCGGAGTACAACCGACGGGGGTGTATGTTCCTTGTGGCCAGGGGTCGATGTGGGCGGGAGGGCAGCCAAAAGAAAGGCCGCGCAATGCGCGGCCTCCCAGATACTTCATACCACCAGAACCCTTACGGACGACGCTCCAGCGCTTCCACGTCCTTGGCCTTCGGCAGCAGATCCTGCTTGCTCACCGCCAGCGCGCCCATCGTCAGCAGCGGGCAGGCAATGAAGATCGACGACAGCGTACCGATCACCGCACCGATCATCTGGCTCAGCGCCAGCCCTTCCAGCGAACCACCGCCGTACAGGTACAGCGCCAGCACCGACAGGAAGAACACCAGCGAGGTGATGATCGTGCGCGACAGCGTCTGGTTGATCGACCGGTTCATCACTTCCAGCGGCTCCACACGCAGGCTGCGGAAGTTCTCACGCACACGGTCGAACACCACGATGGTGTCGTTGATCGAGAAGCCCATCACCGACAGCAGGCCGGCCAGCACGGTCAGATCGAACTCGCGGCCACTCAGCGAGAAGTAACCGGCCACCACCAGCACGTCGAACAGCGTGGTGATGATCGCCACCATCGCGAACTTCCACTCGAAGCGGAAACCGATATAGATCAGGAAGCCGATCAGCACGAACAGGGCCGCGTACAGACCGTTCAGGGCCAGCTCCTTGCCGACCTGCGGGCCCACGAACTCGGCACCCACGATGGCGGCCTGGTTGCCCTCCACCGAGATCGCCTTCTGCACGGCTTCCGCGGTGCGGTTGTTGGCTTCGCCGGCGTTCTCGCCCGCGGCCATCTCCTGCGGCTGCAGACGGATCAGCAGGTTGCTGCCGCTGCCGAAGCTCTGCACCTGGGCACCGGCATAGCCGGCACCTTCCAGATGCTCGCGGACGGCATCAACGTCAGCGGGCTTGTCGAAGCGCACTTCGACCACGGTGCCGCCGGTGAAGTCCAGCGCGTAGTTGAAGCCCTTGAAGGCAATGCAGCCGATGGCGGCAATGAACACCAGCGCCGCCAGCGACACGGCCACCCAGCGGGTGCGCATGAAGTCGAACTTGGTGTCGTTCGGGATCAGATGCAACGGGAAAAGTTTCATGGTTTCTATTCGCTTCCCGTCAGATGGCCAGGGTCTTGAGCTTCTTGCGGCGGCTGTAAAGCAGCACGGCAAGGGCACGCGAGACGGTGATTGCAGTGAACATGGAGGCCAGGATGCCGACGATCATGGTCACGGCGAAGCCCTTCAGCGGGCCGGTACCGAACGCATACAACGCCACACCCGCCAGGATGCCGGTGAGGTTGGCGTCCAGGATGGTCCCGGAAGCCTTCTCGTAACCGGCGACGATGGCCGACTTGGGCGGCATGCCGGCCCGCAGCTCTTCACGGATACGCTCGTTGATCAGCACATTGGCGTCGACCGACAGGCCGATCGACAGCGCCAGACCGGCGAAGCCCGGCAACGTCATCGTCGCGCCGAACAGCGACATCACCGCGACCACGATCAGCAGGTTGAACAGCATGGCCACCGAGGTGATCACGCCGAACATGCGGTAGTACACGGTGAAGAAGATCAGGGTGAACAGGAACGCGAAGCCGACCGCGGTCACGCCGCGCTCGACGTTCTCCGCACCCAGGCTCGGGCCGACGATGCGCTCTTCGACGAAGTCCATCGGCGCGGCCAGCGAGCCGGATTTCAGCAGCTTGGCCAGGTTGTCTGCTTCGAGCTTGTCCAGGCCGGTGGTCTGGAAGTTCTTGCCGAACACGCCGTTGATGTTGGCGACCGAGATCACCTCTTCCTTGACGCGGAAGCTGCGCACTTCCTTGCCGTCGACCACGTTCACGGTCGGGATGCGCTCGGTGTAGACCACCGCCATCGGCTTGTTCACGTTGGCGCTGGTGAAGTCGAACATGCGCTGGCCGCCGACGTTGTTCAGCGTCACGCTGACCGCCGCCGAACCGTTCTGGTCGGTGGTGGCCTGCGCGGCGACCATCTGGTCACCGGTCACGATCACGCGCTTGTTGAGCAGGATCGGGCCGCGGTTGTCGCGCTGCTGGTAGACCTTGGCCTCCGGCGGGATGCGGCCGCTGGTGATCGCATCCTGGGCATTGCCCTCGACCACGGCGCGGTATTCCAGCGTCGCGGTGGCACCGATCATGCGCTTGGCTTCGGCGGTGTCCTGCACGCCCGGGAGCTGCACGACCACGCGGTCGGCACCCTGGCGCTGGATGATCGGCTCGGCCACGCCGAGCTGGTTGACGCGGTTGCGCAGGGTATTGACGTTCTGCTCGATGGCGCCATTGGCGATCGCGGTCAGTTCCGTCTCCGGCATGCTCACGGTGATGCGGTTGCCCGCCACGTCGTAGCCCAGCGTGGGCTGTGCCTTGACCATAACGTCGCGGGCACGCGCGGCCGCATCGGCACCGGCGGACGGGCTGATGGTGGCCACGATGGTGTTGTCGCCACGACGCTCGACCGACTGGTAGGCGATGCGGGCATCACGCAGGCTGGTCCGCACGTCTTCGGCGTAGGCATCCAGACGCTTGTCCAGGGCCGCCTTCTGGTCGACCTGCAGCACGAAGTGCACGCCGCCCTGCAGATCCAGGCCCAGCACCATCGGCTTGGCGCCGAGGTCGCTCAACCAGTCCGGCACGGTGGAGGCCAGGTTCAGGGCGACCACGTAGTCCTCGCCCATCTCGTCGCGCAGGGCGTCGTTGGCGGCGGTCTGCGCCTGCAGCGTCGGCAGGCGCACGATCAGGCTGTCGCCTTCCTTGGCCACCGACAGCGGCTCCACGCCGGCCTGCTTGAGGTCACCCAGCACGCGGTCGCGCAGGGCGTCGTCGATCTGCCCGCCACGGTTGGCGGTGATCTGCACGGCAGGGTCCTTCTGGTAGATGTTGGGCAGTGCATACAACGCACTGACCGCCAGCACGATCAGGATGAGGAAATACTTCCAGCGTGGAAATTCGAGCATTGCTTGGGTCCCGCGCGGTGCCCGTCCCGGCACCGCGGTTGAACGGAAAGGGAGTGGATCAGTTGGCCGACTTCAGCGTGCCGGTCGGCAGCACATTGCCCACGGCGCCCTTCTGCACGCGGATGCGCACGTTCTCGGCCACTTCGATGGTGATGAAGTTGTCGCCGATGTCGGTGACCACGCCGGCGATGCCGCCGTTGGTCAGCACTTCGTCACCGCGCTTGACCTTCTCCAGCATGGCCTTGTGTTCCTTCTGGCGCTTCATCTGCGGGCGGATCATCAGGAAGTACATGATCGCGATCAGGATGATCGGGAACAGCAGGGTGGTCAGACCCATGCCCTGCGGCTGGCCACCGGCGGCCTGGGCGTTGGCGGTGGGAATCAGGAAGGCGAGCAGGTTCATAGTGTGTCCTTGGGTTGGGAGGCGCCCTGCCCCCTTTGAGGGTCAGGGAGTCGCCGCGAAACGGGGGTCAGCCTCGAAGTATGCCATGGCCCCGGGAGTTCGTCCTTGGGCCGTTTGGCAGGGTCGGCGCGCCGGAGCGGCCGGCCGGGGTCACTTTACAGCGCGGGCGTGACCGCACCACGGGCCGCGTAGAAAGACTCGCGGAAGGCGGTAAAGGTTCCCGCCGCGATCGCCTCGCGCATGTCGGCCATCAACTTCTCGTAGTAATAGAGGTTGTGGATGGTGCCCAGCATGGGCGCCAGCATCTCGTTGCAGCGGTCCAGGTGGCGCAGGTACGAGCGCGTGTAACCGCTGGTGCAGGCATGGCAGCCGCAGCCGGGCTCGATGGTGTCCATGTCGCGCTCGTAGCGGGCGTTGCGGATGCGCACCGTGCCGAACGAGGTGAAATAGTGGCCGTTGCGGGCGTTGCGGGTCGGCATCACGCAGTCGAACATGTCCACCCCGCGGGCGACGCCTTCGACCAGATCTTCCGGGCGGCCCACGCCCATCAGGTAGCGCGGGCGGTCGGCCGGCAGGATCGGATGCATGTGGTCGAGCATGGCGTTGCGCTCGTGCTCGGGCTCGCCGACGGCCAGGCCGCCGATGGCATAGCCGTCGAAGCCGATCTGCTGCAGGCCCTCGGCCGAGCGGCTGCGCAGGTCGTGATGGACACCGCCCTGGACGATGCCGAACAGCGCCGCGTCGTTGCCCAGCTCATCGTGCGCGTTGCGGCTGCGCTGGGCCCAGCGCAGGCTCAGCTCCATCGAGGTGCGCGCGACCGGCTCGGTGGCCGGGTACGGGGTGCACTCGTCGAAGATCATCACCACGTCCGAGTCGAGCACCTTCTGGATGCGCATGCTCTCTTCCGGGCCCAGGAACACGCGGGCGCCGTCGGTCGGCGAGGAGAAGGTCACGCCCTGCTCGGTGATCTTGCGGCGGTGCGCCAGCGAGAACACCTGGAAGCCACCGGAGTCGGTCAGGATCGGGCCGTTCCAGCGCGCGAAGCCGTGCAGGCCACCGTGGTCGGCGATCACGTCCAGGCCCGGGCGCAGGTACAGATGGAAGGTGTTGCCGAGGATGATCTCCGCACCCAGCGCGCGGATCTGCTCCGGCAGGATGCCCTTCACCGAGCCATAGGTGCCCACCGGCATGAAGGCCGGGGTTTCCACGGTCCCGCGCGGGAAGGTCAGGCGGCCGCGGCGGGCGCGACCGTCGGTGGTCTGGAGCTGGAACTGGAGTCGGGACATGGAGCGGTCATTCGGGCAAATAGTCTGCCATTGTCGCCGAAAACGGCCGCGCCTGCCCCGCCAGCCTCATTCCCCCTGCGGGAACAGCAGCATCGCATCGCCGTAGCTGAAGAACCGGTACTTCTCCTCGATCGCGGCCTGGTAGGCCTCGAACACCCGGGCCTGGCCGGCAAACGCCGAGATCATCATCAGCAGGGTGCTCTCCGGCAGGTGGAAGTTGGTCACCATCGCGTCCACGCTGCGGATCCGGTAGCCCGGGGTGATGAAGATCTGGGTTTCCCCGGCGTACGGCAGCAGCTCGCCCTCGCGCATGGCGCTTTCCAGCGCCCGCACCACGGTGGTGCCGACCCCGATCACCCGGCCGCCGGCGGCGCGCGTGCGGCGCACCTGCTGGACCAGCTCGGCGCCGACGTTCAGCCACTCGCGGTGCATCACGTGTTCCTTCAGGTCGTCCACGCGGACCGGCTGGAACGTGCCCGCGCCCACGTGCAGGGTCACATGGCCGAAGTCGACGCCGGTGTCCTTCAAGGTGGCCAGCAGGGCCTCATCGAAGTGCAGGCCGGCGGTCGGGGCGGCCACCGCGCCGATCTCGCGGGCGAACACCGTCTGGTAGCGCTCGCGGTCGTCCACGCCCGGCTCGCGCTGGATGTAAGGCGGCAACGGCAGCCGGCCGGCGTGCAGCAGCCACTGTTCCAGCGCCTCGGGCACATGGAACTGCAGCACATAGAACTCGCCATCGCGGCCCAGCACCTCGGCCTCGCCACCGGCATCCAGGGCGATGCGGCTGCCCGGCTTGGGCGACTTGCTGGCGCCGACCTGGGCGCGCGCCTGCTGCCCGCCGAGCAGGCGCTCGATCAGGATCTCGACGCGGCCGCCGCTGGCCTTCTGGCCGAACAGGCGGGCCGGGATCACGCGGGTATCGTTGAACACCAGCAGGTCGCCCGCACGCAGCAGCTGCGGCAGGTCGCGCACCTGGCGGTGCTCGAAGGGGGCCGGCGCCGGCGGCACCACCATCAGGCGGCTGGCCGAGCGCTCGGCGAGCGGGGCCTGGGCGATCAGTTCGGGCGGCAGGTCGTAGTTGAAATCGGACTTCTTCAAGGGAGCGCACGGCAACGTGTAGGCAATGTCGGCCATTGTACGACTGGCCCTCGGTGGCAACGCAGCTTTGGGCGAACGTCGCGCAAAATGCTGCTCTGCAACAGTTTTTGACGGGGTTATCGCGCGAAAAACCGCGTGCTAGCATCGAGCCGGAAGTCTGATGCACGAGCAGGAATGCCCGAAGCGCGCGCGAATAGACGCGCGTTTTGCTTTTCCGCCGTGCCGCCATCGTTTCAGGAGATCTGCAATGAGCTTCATCGAACGTCTCGCCCCGCTCCGCGCCCAGCCCGGCACCCGCCTCACCACCGGCCTGGATGACGCCACCCTCGAACGCCTGGCCGCCGGCCACCCCGCCCTGGTCGCCGCCATCGATGCCGCCGCCGCTGAATTCGAGCGTGTGCGCGCCGATCTGGGCGACCTGCTGGCCCTGGACGAGCGCGCCCAGATCGATGCGATGCAGGAGGGGTTCGTCAATTTCTATGCCGATGATGCGGTCACCCCGTATGTCGCCCTCGCCGCCCGTGGCGCGTGGGTCGTCACCCTGAAGGGTGCGGTGCTGTACGACGCCGGCGGCTACGGCATGCTCGGCTTCGGCCACACCCCCGAGGCGGTGATGGAGGCGATGGCCGCCCCGCAGGTGATGGCCAATGTGATGACCCCCAGCCTGTCCCAGCAGCGCTTCATCCAGGCCCTGCGCAAGGAGATTGGTCACCGGCGCGGCGGCTGCCCGTACAGCCACTTCATGTGCCTGAATTCCGGCTCCGAAGCGGTCGGCCTCGCCGCCCGCATCGCCGACGTCAACGCCAAGCTGCAGACCGACCCGGGCGCCCGCCACGCCGGTGCGAAGATCAAGCGCGTGGTGGTCAAGGGCAGTTTCCACGGCCGCACCGACCGTCCGGGCCTGTATTCCGACTCCAGCCGCAAGACCTACATGCAGCACCTGGCCAGCTACCGGGGCGAGGACACGGTCATCGCGATCGCGCCGTATGACGAAGAGGCGCTCAAGCGCGTGTTCGCCGAGGCCGAGCAGAACCACTGGTTCATCGAGGCCGTGTTCCTGGAGCCGGTGATGGGCGAAGGCGATCCGGGCCGTTCGGTGCCGCCGTCGTTCTATGCGCTGGCCCGCGAGCTGACCCGCCAGCACGGTAGCCTCCTGCTGCTGGATTCGATCCAGGCCGGCCTGCGCGCGCACGGCGTGCTCTCGATCGTGGATTACCCGGGCTTCGAAGGCCTGGACGTGCCGGACATGGAGACGTATTCCAAGGCGCTCAACGCCGCCCAGTTCCCGCTCTCGGTGCTGGCCGTGACCGGGCATGCCGCGCAGCTGTACCGCAAGGGCATCTACGGCAACACGATGACCTCCAACCCGCGGGCGCTGGACGTGGCCTGCGCCACGCTGTCGCTGCTGACGCCGCAAGTGCGCGAGAACATCCGCGTGCGCGGTGCCGAAGCGGTGCGCAAGCTGGAGCAGCTGAAGACCGAGCTGGGCGGGCTGATCACCAAGGTGCAGGGCACCGGCCTGCTGTTCTCCTGCGAACTGGCCCCGCAGTTCAAGTGCTACGGCACCGGTTCCACCGAGGAATGGCTGCGCAACCACGGCATCAACGTCATCCATGGGGGCGAGAACTCGCTGCGCTTCACCCCGCACTTCGGGATGGATGGCGAGGAGCTGGACCTGCTGGTCGGCTTGGTCGGCCGCGCCCTGAAGGAAGGCCCGCGCAAGGAGCAGTCGCAGGCGGCCTGAGTTCGGCGGCCGTGCGGGTGTGAGCCCGCACGGTGGGTAGCCGACCGACGGGAGGAGAAAAGGCAGCCGACCAACGGTCGGCTCTATCCCGGTGGGCGATTGGCCCCCGCGCCCGAAACACGCGATAATCCGGCACCGCACCTGCGGAACGACACCCCGTCACGAGACCAGCGCACCGGTCATCGGCGGGGCTTTTTCGTTTCCGGTTGCTACAGATACGAACAACAGGAAGATCCAATGAAGTCGATTTGCGTTTACTGTGGTTCCAACCCCGGCAGCAAGCCGGTCTACACCGAGCGCGCCATCGCGCTGGGTGACCGCATCGCCCGGGACGGCCTGCGCCTCGTCTACGGCGGCGGCAACGTCGGCCTGATGGGCACCGTGGCCAATGCCGTGCTGGAAGGCGGCGGTGAAGTCACCGGCGTGATCCCGCAGCAGCTGGCGGACTGGGAAGTGGCCCACCGCGGCCTGACCGAGCTGGAAATCGTCGGTTCGATGCACGAGCGCAAGTCGCGCATGTTCGACCTCTCCGATGCGTTCGTGGCCCTGCCCGGCGGCTTCGGCACCATGGAAGAAATCTTCGAGATGCTGACCTGGCGCCAGCTGGGGATCGGCAACAAGCCGTGCGCGTTCCTGGATGTGGACGGCTTCTACGCCCCGCTGATCGGCATGATCGATCGCATGGTCGAAGAGCGCTTCCTGCACCCGGCCCAGCGCGCGGACCTGTGGTACGGCTCGGACATCGACGACATGCTCGCCTGGATGCGCGCCTACGAGCCGGCGCAGGCGTCCAAGTGGATCGATGAGAAGCGGGCCAACGCGCTGCGTTGATCCGGGCATTGCCGCGACGGTTCAGGCCGTCGCGGTGGCTGCCATCGGGGCCGGCCGGCCGAGCAGATAGCCCTGGCCGTAATCGCAGCCCAGCTGCAGCAGCGTGTCATGCTGGGCTTGGGTCTCGATGCCCTCGCCCACGGTTTCGATGCCCAGCGTGCGCGCCAGCGACAGCACGCCCTGCACCAGCGCGTGCGTGCTCTGCATGTCCTGCCCGTGCAGGCCGGCAATGAACGATTGATCGATCTTCAGCGTCGAGATCGGGAACCGGTGCAGGTAGGACAGCGCCGAGAATCCGGTGCCGAAATCATCCAGCTGCACCAGCACGCCGCGGTCGCGCAGGGTCTGCAGGATGCGCAGCGTACGCGGGCCATCATCGAGCAGCGCCACTTCGGTGATTTCCAGCCGCAACCGATGCGGATCGGCGCCGGCCGCTTCGATCAGCCCGAACAGGCGGGTGCTGAAGTCGGCCGAGCGGAAGTGTCGCGGCGACACGTTCACCGACAGATAGCCGCGGCCGCCGCGCGCGAGCTGGGTGATCACCTGCTCGTACAGCAGCCAGTCCACCTGCTCGATCAGGCCGCTCTCCTCGCCCAAGTCCAGGAACGCACTGGGCAGCAGCAGCCCGCGACGCTCGTGCTGCCAGCGCAGCAGGGCCTCGTGGCCGACCAGCTCGCCGTCGCTGAGCCGCATGATCGGCTGATAGAACGGCACGAAATCCCGGTTGATGATGGCCCGGCGCAGGTCCGCTTCCAGATCCAGGCTGCGCAGCGCCTGCTCGCGCATCGCCTCATCGAACACCGCGCAGCGGTCATTGCCCTGCGCCTTGGCCCGGTACATCGCCGCATCCGCATCGCGCACCAGCTCTTCGCCGTTGCGGTAACGCGGATTCCACATGGCGATGCCCAGGCTGCCGGATGGGAACAGCTCGCGCCCCTTCACCCACATCGATTCCTCCAGCGCCACCAGCATGCGCTGCGAGAACTCCAGCGCCGAGGCCAGGCCATCGCCACACTGGAGCAGGATCGCGAACTCGTCGCCCCCGAGCCGGGCGACCACGTCCTGTGCGGAAATCATCGAGACGATGCGTTTGGCCACCTCCACCAGCATCTGGTCGCCGGCGGCATGGCCGATGCTGTCGTTGACCAGCTTGAACCGGTCCAGGTCCAGGAACAGCACCGCAAAGCCCTGCCCTTCGCTGCCGCGCGCACGCGCGATCGCATCTTCCAGCCGATCCAGCAGGTGCAGGCGGTTGGGTAGGCCGGTCAGCGCGTCGTGCATGGCCTGGTGGGTCAGGCGCTGTTCGGCGCGCAGGCGTTCGCCGATCTGGCCGAGCAGTTTGTCGTTGACGTCGGCCAGCTCGCGGGTGCGCTCATCCACGCGCTTTTCCAGATCGGCATGCGCATTGCGCAGCCGCTCCTGGTCGCGCTGGCGGGACAGGCCGTTGCCGATGTTCTGCGCGACGAAGGTGAGCAGGCGCTGGTCGTGGACGGTGAACACCACCTCCGGCGAATAGCTCTGCACCACGATCACGCCGACCACATCGTCATCGCTCAGCAGCGGCACCCCGAGCCAGCAGTTCGACCGGGCGCCGAACTCACGGACCACGCCGCTGTCGCGCAGCGCATCGATGCGCTCGCGGGTCGCCAGCAGCGGTTGCCGGTTGCGCACGATGAACTCGGTCAGTCCTTCGCTGAAGGGACGCGGCGCGCGCGAAGGGTTGTACTCGTCCACCGAGTACACGAACTCCAGCCCGTCGCCCTTTTCGTTGACCAGCGCGATGTAGAAATTGCGTGCGTCCAGCAGCGTGCCGACGACGCCATGCACCTGGCCGTAGTACTGCGACAGCGACTCGGCGCTCATCGCCAGTTCGGCGATGTTGAACAGGGCCAGCTGCAGTTTCTCGGCGCGGCGGCGCTCGACCACCTCCTCCTGCAGGTTGCGGTTGGCGCGCTGCAGCTCCACCGTGCGGCGCTCGACCTGGCGTTCCAGCTGCACCTGCGCCTGGCGCCGGTCCATCGCGGTGAGAATATGCTGGGCGACATAGCCCAGCAGGGTGCGGTCGGCCTCGTCATAGCGCGCGCGATGTTCGTAGCTCTGGACCACGATCGCGCCGCACACGCGCCCATCGCGCAGCATCGGGACGCCGAGCCAGTCCAGGCTTTCCGGCCCGCGCTGCGGATCGTGCTCGTCATCGAGGATGGCCAGCAGCTCGCGCGAGGGTCCGCTCAGCGGCTGGCCGTGCCGCAGCAGCGCGAAGGTCAGGCTGCGCGGCATTTCGTGTTCTTCGTAGCTGCGGTCCGGGTCGGCGACGAAGTCGTCTTTCTGGTCGGCGAAGTACAGGAACCGCACCCGGTGCCGGATGTCGTCGTACTCGACGATGAAACAGTTCTGCGCGTACATCAGCGAATTGAGCACGCGGTGGAAGTGGCGCAGCATCTCGGCCATTTCCAGATCCGCCCCGGCCAGATCGGCGATCTCGTACAACGCCTGCTGCAGGCGTTTGGATTCCTCCAGCGAGGCGATCTCGCGGCGCTGCCGGGCCAGCGACAAGGTGCTCTGCACCAGCAGGCGCGCGGCCGTCCACCAGCTGTCCGGCGGCGGGCCGGCGGCCAGCGTCACGCTCACGCTCAACCCGGCACCGTCGTGGGTCCAGCGCTGCTGCCATGGCGGCCCGCCCTGCATCGCCGTGGCGCTGCCCTCCGGCTGGCCCTGGCTGCCCTCGCCGAGCACCGGATCCGACCAGGCCAGCGCGACCGCCGCTCCGGCCGGCAACAGGGCGCACAACGCCGTGGCGACTGCGGCAGGGATCACCGCATCACCGTCCCGTTGCACTGAAGAGGTCACCATCTGGCTGGACACGTCGCTCATCTCTCGGGTGCCGGCTGCCCGGCACCTCCCCTGTCCTGCGAGCATAACGCGCGAACCGGGGGGTAGTGGAAGAGCCGTAACCCCTCCCGGCACCGCGGGACGTTGTTACTGCCATGCCCCAGGTCATCGCCATCCCCGCCCGTTCCGCCACCCGGCACGCCATCGACTATGCGAACACCCCCGCAGCGCTTACTCTGTGCGCCGTGGATGCCCTCGCCCTGCCGACCGACGAAGCACTGATGCTGGCCTGGGCCGGCGGCGACCTGCGTGCATTCGAGACGCTGTATGGCCGCCATCGCAGCCGCCTGTACAGTTTTCTGCTGCGCCAGCTGCGCGATGGCGCGCTGGCCGATGAGATGTTCCAGGATGTCTGGCAGCGGGTGATCGCGGCCCGTGCCGGCTGGCAGCCCGAGGCGGCCTTCACCACCTGGCTGTTCCGGATCGCCCACAACCGCCTCAACGACCACTGGCGTGCCGCCAGGCACCGTCCCTCGGCACCGATCGACGCCGACGAGCGCGTCGCGGCGATCACCGATGCACGGACCCCGGAAACCCAGTTGTCCGATTTCGAACAGCGCCGCCAGCTGCAGTTGGCGATGGAGCAGCTGCCGCCGGAACAGCGCGAAGTCCTGCAGCTGCGCCTGGAACAGGAACTGAGTCTGGAAGAGATTGCCGAGATCACCGGTGTGGGCCGTGAGACGGTCAAGTCACGGCTGCGCTATGCCATGGACAAACTGCGTGCGGGGTTGAGCGGATGAATCGCCAGGATCCGCTGACGCCCGAGGAACGCGAGCTGGCCCGGCTGCTGGGTCGGCCAAGCGCGACCGGCCCGGCGCCGTCGATCGACGAGGCCGTGCTGGCCGCCGCGCGTACCGCGGTGGAAGCACCGGCCGCGGACGCGGCCACCTGGAAGCTGCCACCAGATGCCCCGGCACGTTCGCGGCGCCCGCGCTCGCGGCTGCCGGCGGTGTTCGGGCTGGCCGCCTCGGTGATCTTCGCCGTCGGCATCGCCTGGCAGCTCAAGCCCGACGCCCCGCCCGCGCCTCCAATGGCCGAACCGGTCGCCGCACCCGCATCGAGCGCCGCCGTGACGGAGGCTGCACCGGCGATGGACGCCGCGCCGCTGCCGGCCCCGGTCGCTGCACCACCGCCCGTCCCGCAGCAGCGCGCGGCGAAGGCGGCAGTAGAGGCGCCGGCACCGGCCAGTACGACCGCTGCGCCCGCGCGTGCGCGCGCCGTGTCTGCGCCGCGCCCCGAACCCATTGCCGCACCTGCGCCGCCGGCACCGGCACCGGCACCGGCACCGATGATGTCCGCCCCCGCACCCGAAGCAGCGGCGTCCTATGCCATGGATGCAGGCGAACCGGCGCTGGACGCCGTCGCGGTGACCGGCTCGACGATCGAGCGCTCGGCGCCGGCCAAACCCGCCCCGGGTGCTCCCGGCGTGATGCGTCGCGCCGCCGCGCCGATGGCCGCACCTGTCTCGGCAGACGATGCCGTGCGTGCACTGCACCAGGCCGTTGCCGCCGATGCCGGCCTGCCCCGCAAGCAGTGGCTCAAGCGCATCCGCGAACGCCGCGACGCCGGTGATGTGGACACCGCCCGCGCCAGCCTCGAGCGCTATCTGCAGCACTACCCGGAAGTGCGGATCCCGCGCGATCTGCGCCAGCTGCTCGAGAACTGATGCTGCGCGTACGGTGACCGGGCATCCCCACTAGAATGAGGGGAATGCCCGATACGCTCGCCACCCCCGTCAGCCACAGCCTGGAGATCAAGCACAGCCGCTTCATCGCCCATGCCGCGCCGATCCCGCATGCGGCCGCCGCGCTGGAGTTCCTGCAGCAGGTTGCCGTCGTGGATGCCACCCACAACTGCTGGGCCTACCGCTACGGCAACGAATACCGCTCCAGCGATGACGGCGAGCCCTCCGGCACCGCCGGCCGTCCGATCCTGGCCGCGATCGATGGCCAGGGCTTCGATCGGGTGATGGTGGTGGTGACCCGCTGGTATGGCGGCATCAAGCTGGGCGCGGGCGGCCTGGTACGCGCCTATGGCGGCACCGCCGCCGAATGCCTGCGGGTCGCGCCGCGGCTGCCGCTGATCGCCATGGCCGAGCTGGACGTGCACGCCGGCTTCGAGGATCTGGGCCCGCTGCACGCCGCCCTGGGCATGCATCTGGCCGAGAAAGTGGACGAAGCATTCACCGCCGACGGCGTGAACCTGCACCTGCGCTTGCCGGCCGATCAGGTCGAGCCGTTGAAAAATCGCCTCCGCGACGCCACTCGTGATCGTGTCCGCATTGAATCCCGCACCGAACCAGGCCCATCGAATGACTGACGCACCCGCTCCGCACGACACGCCGATGCGCCGCCTGGGCAGCTTGAACACCCTGTGGCCGTTCGTACGCCGGCATGTCGGGCTGTTCAGTGCCTGGCTGGTGGCCCTGGCGATCTCCTCGGTCGCCACCCTGAGCCTGCCGGTCGCGGTCCGCCAGATGATCGACCACGGCTTCACCAGTGGTGGCCAGATCAACAAGGCCTTCGCACTGCTGTTCCTGGTCGCGGTGGTGCTGGCCCTGGCCACTGCCGCGCGCTTCTTCTTCGTCTCCCTGCTGGGGGAAAAGGTGGTCGCCGATCTGCGCAGCCGCCTGTACGCGCACCTGATCACGCTGGGCGCCGGCTTCCATGACCGCAGCCGCAGCGGCGAGCTGGTCTCGCGCCTGACCGCCGACAGCGAACTGCTGCGCAGCGTGATCGGCTCGACCATGTCGGTGGCGCTGCGCAGCACCGTCACCGTGATCGGCAGCCTGGTGATGCTGTTCGTCACCAGCCCGCACCTCGCGGCGTGGTCGCTGGTCGGCATTCCGCTGGCGGTGCTGCCGATCATCATCGGCGCCCGTCGCCTGCGCAACATCGCACGCGCCAGCCAGGACCGCATCGCCGACGCCAACAGCCTGGCGTCGGAAACCCTGGGCGCAGTGCGTACCGTGCAGGCCCACGCGCGTGAGCCGTATGAGCGCGGCCGCTTCAACGCCGCCCTCGGCGATGCCATCGGTGCCGCGCGTCGCCGCATCCGCGCGCAGTCGATCGTCACCGCCAGCGCCATCGTGCTGGTGTTCGGCGCCATCGTCGGCGTGCTGTGGCTGGGCGCGCACGAGGTGATCGACGGCAACATGAGCGCCGGTACGCTGGGCCAGTTCGTGCTGTATGCGCTGATCGGCGGCGGCTCGGTCGGTGCCCTGGCCGAAGTCTGGAATGAAATGCAGCGCGCGTCGGGTGGCATGGGCCGGATCGCCGAGCTGCTGCAGGAGGACGTGGAGATCACCGCCCCCGCCCATCCGACCCCGTTGCCGCAGCCGCTGCGTGGCGAAATCCGCTTCGAGAATGTGGTGTTCCATTACCCGCAGCGCCCGGATACCGCCGCGCTGGACCATGTGGACCTGCACGTGCGCCCGGGCGAGACCGTCGCGCTGGTCGGGCCGTCCGGTGCCGGCAAGAGCACCATCCTGTCGATGCTGCTGCGTTTCCACGATCCCGCGGCCGGCCGCATCCTGGTCGACGGCGTGGACCTGCGCGAGGTCGATCCGGCGCAGCTGCGCGAGCAGCTGGCACTGGTGCCGCAGCAGCCCACGTTGTTCGCGAGCAGCGCGTTCGAGAACATCCGCTACGGTCGCCTCGAAGCGACCGATGAAGAGGTGCAGCGCGCGGCAGAAGCCGCCGAGGCCGATGAGTTCCTGCAGGCCCTGCCCGAAGGCTATGCCAGCGAGCTGGGCGAGCGCGGTGCGCGCCTCTCCGGTGGCCAGCAGCAGCGCATCGCGATTGCCCGCGCCCTGCTCAAGGACGCACCCATCCTGCTGCTCGACGAAGCCACCAGCGCCTTGGATGCCCAGAGCGAGCGCGCCGTACAGCAGGCCCTGGAGCGTTTGATGGCCGGCCGCACCACGCTGGTGATCGCGCACCGCCTGGCCACCGTGCTCAAGGCCGACCGCATCGTGGTCATGGACCACGGCCGCATCGTCGCCCAGGGCACGCATGCCGAGCTGCTGGCCGAGGGCGGCCTCTACGCCGAACTGGCACGCCTGCAATTCATCGATTGATGACGGGCCGGTAACACCGGGCATCGCATCCTGCAGCCCTCACTGGATGCGCTGCAGGAGGTGTTTCATGTCGTTTCGACAGTTCCCCGCCACCGACGCCAACGGCGACGATTACGTCATCATCGAGTTCAAGGATGAGCAGCCCGACGCTTCTGCGGGCAACGGCCAGAGTGCGCGCTACGAGCTGGCCGATGGCCGCCATCTGATCCGCGACGGCCGCGAGTTCCGCACGGCGGGCGGCGAGCTCACCCTCGTCACTTGAGGCGTTGAAAAAAAGTTACGCGGATGTTGGTCAATTTTTGACCAAGCATCTTGACAGCCTTTACCCGCAAGGCGCGTACGCACTTATCCACACGTTTGTGCGCAGATCATCCACACCCCCTGTGGATGAATGCTGCGGTGCACCGTGTCAGCGGACCAGCACGCGGCCGATACCCGAGGCATCGATCTCGATGGCCGCCGCCTGCAGCGCGAGCGCATCGCTGCCCGCTACGAATCCGACCCGGAAGTGCACCTCACCGGCGGGCGTACGCGAGGAATGGATCGAGGCCAGGCTGACCCGGTGCCGCTCGAACACATGCAGCAGCTCGCGCAGCGAACCGGGCCGGTCTTCGGGCAGGTGCACGCTGATCGCGTTGCGCTCGGTGAGGTCGGCCAGCAGGTAGCCGACCCGCTCGAAGGTGTAGTTGCCGTCGGCCAGCACCTCCGTCCCCATGCTGTCTCGGTTGTCCAGCAGCAACTGCTGGCGGAACGCTGCGCGCGCCGCGTCATCGCCCTGCTTCAGCTGTGCCCGCAGCTGCTGCAGCTGGGCCAGCAGGCGATCCAGCATCGGTGCCACATGCGGATTGCCGAACTGGATATCTTCGTAGATCGCCGGATTGAGCGAGAGGATGCGCGCGATGATCGCGGTATCCAGCTCGAACGAGGCCGACCGGTACGGCATCAGCGCCGGCAGCGCGCCCAGGATCGGCGCGTACTCGCGCAGCACGCCAGCCTGCGCCAGATGCGTGGCATGCACCATCGCCTGGACCAGCGCCATGACCTGATCGTGATGTTCGGGCGTGGCGCGCACGCACTCCGCTTCCAGTGCGTCGCACAGCTGCTGCACGAACGGCTGCCACCGCGCCAGGCGCGCCTCGCAGACCACCATCACCCTGCCCTTCAGCGTGGGTGCCTTGGGCGGGGCCGTCATCGGATGCAGGCCCACCACCTCGGCCTGCGAGGCAAGCATCGCCTCCACCGGTGCGGATTTGACCGAGGTGACATCCAGCCACAGGCGACCGGCTTCACGACCCGCCGATCGCGCGACGTAGTCGGCGATCAGCGCGGGCGTGTGCCGGATCGGTGCCGAGAAGATCAGCACCTGCGCGCGCTCGAGCAGGGTCTCCGGGCTGTCCGACTGCGGAGCGGCTGGATCGTGGCCGATCACCTCCAGACCCAGGCGCTGCGCCAGGAACCGGCGCAGCCAGCGCCCGTAGGCACCGTCGCTGCCGACGATGCCGACCACCGGCGTCATGCTCACGCCAGGCGCTCGGGGACGAAGCGATCCGGCAGGGCCAGCGCTGCCGGCGCCGCCGCCAGCACATCGAACTCTTCATGGCCGTTGGCCAGGGTGGTCTCCAGCGCGACGTGCACGCCGGCGATGGCGCGCGAGATCGCCTGTTCGAAGGTTTCCCCACGCAGCAGGAAGGCGACCAGCAACGACATCAGCACGTCGCCCGTGCCCGCCACGTCCACCGGCAGGTGCGGCGAGGACCAGCGCCAGATCACGTCGCGGCTGACCGCGAGCGTGACCAGCTGGCCCGGATCGCCACCGACGCTGTGCGCCAGCACCCACTCCGGGCCACGCGCCAGCAGCGCCTGCGACGCGGCGATCGCATCGTCCTGGGCCAGGCTGGGCATCCCGGTCAGGCGGCCGAGCTCAAAGGCATTCGGCGTGACCAGCCAGGCATGCGGCAGCAGCCGTTCGGCAAAGACCTTTTCCAGGCCCGGTTCGACATAAGGGCCGGTGTGGGTGTCGCCGATCACCGGGTCCAGGCAGTAACGCAGCTGCGGCGAGGACGGCAGCACCGCATCGAGCCAGTCGGCGAAGGCCGCACCGTTGCCAACGCTGCCGAAGTAGCCCGACACCAGCATCCGCGCCCGCTGTGGCAGGCCGCGCTCACCGGCGCCGAGCAGCAGATCGGCGAACCAGTCCGAGGGCAGCACGCGACCGCGCGTCGTTTCGTAGAACGGCGCGTTGCTGAGCAGCGTGGTGGGGATTTCGGCCACGCGCACGCCCAACGCGCGCAGCGGCGGCACGGCAGCGCTGTTGCCGGCATAGCCGTACACCAGCTGGGACTGCACCGAGATGACGTCGACCGGCGACGGACCGTCCGGGCGCTGGCGGCGGCCGTGGACCAGGTGGCTTTCGAGGGATTCGTTCATGCCGACATTTTACGCCCGGTGCCGCCCGGTAGAGGTAGAGCCGTCTGCGCACAAAAAAAGCCCCCTGTTTCCAGGGGGCCTTCGGTAGTTCACAGGAACCCGTGACGCTTACGACGTCATGCGGTCCCAGAAGCCCTTCACGCCATCGATGAAGGTCGCCGACTTCGGCGAGTGCTTTCGCGCTTCCTCACCGGTGAAGGTGGTCTCGAACTGTTCCAGCAGCTTGCGCTGCTCCGGGGTGAGGTTGACCGGGGTCTCCACCACCACGCGGCAGTACAGGTCGCCTTCGCTGCGGCTGCGCACCGAGCGCACGCCCTTGCCGCGCATGCGGAACAGCTTGCCGGTCTGGGTTTCGGCCGGAATGCGGATTTCCGCATAGCCACCCAACGTGGCCACACGGACGGTATCGCCCAGCGCGGCCTGCGAGATGCGGATCGGCACTTCGCAGTGCAGGTCGTCGCCATCGCGCTGGAAGATCGCGTGCTCGCGCACCCGCACTTCCACGTACAGATCGCCTGCCGGGGTGCCTGCCGGACCGGCCTCGCCTTCACCGGACAGCCGGATGCGGTCGCCGGTGTCGACGCCCGCGGGCACCTTGACCGACAACACCTTGTCTTCCTCGACACGGCCATTGCCGTGACAGGTCTTGCAGGGGTTCTGGATGATCTGGCCACGGCCGTTGCAGTGGTGGCAGGCCTGCTGCATCGCGAAGATGCCGCGCTGGATGCGCACCTGGCCCTGACCACGGCAGACCGAGCAGGTCTCGACCTTGCCATCTTCCGAACCGCTGGCGTTGCAGTCATCGCACTCGACCAGACTCGGAATCTCGATGCGGCGTTCCACGCCCATCACCGCTTCTTCCAGGTCCAGCTCCATCACGTAACCGATGTCGGCACCGCGACGGGCCTGGCGCGGACCACCACCGCCGGCGCCACCGCCGAAGATGTTGCCGAAGATGTCCCCGAAGATATCGCCCATGTCCGGGCCACCCGGACCACCACCACCGCCGCCCATGCCGTGCTCGAACGCCGCGTGGCCGTGGGCATCGTACATCCGGCGCTTGTTGCCATCGGACAGGGTTTCGTAGGCTTCCTTGCATTCCTTGAAGGCGGCCTCGGCCTCGTTGTCACCCGGGTTGCGATCCGGGTGGAACTTCATCGCGCAACGGCGATAGGCCTTCTTCAGTTCTTCGTCGCTGGCGGTGCGGGACACGCTCAGCACTTCGTAGTAATCGCGCTTGCTCATAGCTTGAATCGGTTTCCGGAAGTCGGGATTCGTCAAAGCGGAAGAGCGGCACCAGGTCCGCTCTTTCGCCGGGCGCCCCGACAGGCCGGGATACGGCTGTCAGGACCAGAAGGGGGAGACGACAACGGGACGTTGCCTGCGCAACGTCCCGTGTCATGGCCGGATCAGGACTTCTTGTCGTCCTTGACTTCGGTGAACTCGGCGTCGACCACATCGTCGTGCGCGCCGTTGTTGCCACCGGCATCCGGACCCGGTGCGGCGCCACCCTGCTCGGCCGCCGCGGAGGCCGCGAACAGGGCCTGGCCGGCTTCTTCCAGCACCTTCGACTTGGCTTCGATCTGGGCCTTGTCGTCGCTCTTCATCGCGGTTTCCAGATCGGCCAGGGCCGACTCGACCTTGCCGATCACGTCGCCACCGACCTTGCTGCCGTGCTCGGTGATCGCGGTACGCGTACCGTGGATCAGCGCGTCAGCCTGGTTGCGGGCCTGGACCAGCTCATGGAACTTCTTGTCTTCTTCGCGGTTGGCTTCCGCGTCGGCGACCATGCGCGCGATCTCGTCCTCGGACAGACCCGAACCGGCCTTGATCTCGACCTTCTGTTCCTTGTTGGTCTTCTTGTCCTTGGCCGAGACGTGCAGGATGCCGTTGGCGTCGATGTCGAAGGACACTTCCACCTGCGGCAGGCCGCGCGGCGACGGCTCGATGCCGGAGAGGTCGAACTTTGCCAGCGACTTATTGAAGCGGGCCTGCTCGCGCTCACCCTGCAGCACGTGCACGGTCACGGCCGACTGGTTGTCCTCGGCGGTGGAGAACACCTGCGAGGCCTTGGTCGGGATGGTGGTGTTCTTCTCGATGATCTTGGTGAACACGCCACCCAGGGTCTCGATGCCCAGCGACAGCGGGGTCACGTCCAGCAGCAGCACGTCCTTGACGTCGCCGCCCAGCACGCCGCCCTGGATCGCGGCACCCAGTGCCACGGCTTCGTCCGGGTTGACGTCCTTGCGCGGTTCCTTGCCGAAGAACTCGGTCACGGCCTGCTGCACCTTCGGCATGCGGGTCTGGCCGCCGACCAAGATCACTTCACCGATGTCGCTCGAACGCAGGCCGGCATCGTTCAGCGCGATGCGGCACGGCTCGATCGACTTCTTGATCAGGTCTTCCACCAGCGCTTCCAGCTTGGCGCGGGTCAGCTTGATGTTCAGGTGCTTCGGGCCCGACGCGTCAGCGGTGACGTACGGCAGGTTCACTTCGGTCTGCTGGCTGGTGGACAGCTCGATCTTGGCGCGCTCGGCGGCGTCCTTCAGGCGCTGCAGGGCGAGCGGATCCTTGCGCAGGTCGATGCCCTGGTCCTTGTTGAACTCGTCGACGAGGTACTCGATGACGCGGTTGTCGAAGTCTTCGCCGCCCAGGAAGGTGTCGCCGTTGGTGGCCAGCACTTCGAACTGCTTCTCGCCGTCGACGTTGGCGATCTCGATGATCGACACGTCGAAGGTGCCGCCGCCCAGATCGTACACAACGATCTTGCGGTCACGGCCGTCGCCCTTGTCCAGGCCATAGGCCAGGGCAGCCGCGGTCGGCTCGTTGATGATGCGCTTGACTTCCAGGCCTGCGATGCGGCCGGCGTCCTTGGTGGCCTGGCGCTGGCTGTCGTTGAAGTAGGCCGGCACGGTGATCACGGCCTCGGTGACGGTCTCACCCAGGAACGCTTCGGCGGTCTTCTTCATCTTCTCCAGCACGCGGGCGGAGATTTCCTGCGGGGCCATCTTCTTGCCGTCGCTGGTCTGGACCCAGGCGTCGCCGTTGTCATGGGCCAGGATGCCGTAGGGCACGTGCGCGATGTCCTTCTGGACTTCAGCGTCGGTGAACTTGCGGCCGATCAGGCGCTTGACGGCGTAGAAGGTGTTCTTGGGGTTGGTCACGGCCTGGCGCTTGGCCGAGGCGCCGACCAGGACTTCGCCGTCCTTGGTGTAGGCGACGATGGAGGGCGTGGTGCGATCGCCTTCCGCGTTTTCGATGACGCGGGCCTTGCCGCCGTCCATGATCGCCACACACGAGTTGGTGGTGCCGAGGTCGATACCAATGATCTTGCCCATGAGGGAGACTCCTGAAGTTCTGGGTACATCCGGCAGCTGCCGGGTTATGAATGGGATGTGTGGGACGCTGCGGACACTTTCAAGCCGTCCATCAAACACAGTGTTCGATGACGACCCAACGCGTTCAGCGTCCGGTCGAGCCGCCGGGACAGGCCCGGCAGACCGGGATGCGGGTCAGTCGCGGGCCACCACGACCAGCGCCGGACGCAGCAGGCGGTCGTTGAGCAGGTAGCCCTTCTGGAACACCTGGACCACGCTGCCGGGCGCCGCGCCGGGCGCGTCGACCTGGCTGATCGCCTGGTGGTGGTCCGGGTTGAAGGTCTGGCCGGTCGGGTCGAGCAGGGTCAGGCCATTGTCGGCGGCGACCTTGAGCAGCTGCTTGTAGGTCAGTTCGAGACCTTCGCGCAGCGGGCTCGGTTCGCTGCCGGCGGCATTGAGGCCGGCATCGAGGCTGTCGAACACCGGCAGCAGCTCGCCGAGCAGTTTTTCATTGGCGAAGCGGCGCGCCTGTTCCACGTCGCGGGCGACGCGCTTGCGCTGGTTGTCCAGGTCGGCGCGTTCGCGCAGCGACTCCGAGCGCAGCAGGGCAAGCTCGTTGTGCAGGCTGTCCAGCTGCTGCTGCAGGGACGGCTCAGCGGCCGGCTCGCCGGCGGGATTCTGGGATGCGATATCTGACTGATCTTGGTTCATTTCCGGATCCTTGGCGGTGACTCTCCGCCTCCACCCACCCCTATGTGGGCGCGGCTACGGGATTCAAGAGTCCAGGGCCGCTTTATGCGCGATCGCGGGACAATCCGCCGCCGCCGGGCGAGCCCAGCGCGGCCCCCAGTACCTGGGCGGTGGCTTCCACCAGTGGGATCATGCGGTCGTAGGCCATCCGCTTCGGGCCGATCACCCCCAGCACGCCCAGCACCTGGCCATCGGCCGAGTACGGGGCGGTGACCAGCGAGACGCTCTCCAGCGGCATCACCCCGGTCTCTTCGCCGATGAAAATGCGCACGCCCGGGGCCTGGATGGTGCGCTCGAGCAGTTGCAGGATCTCGCGCTTGCTGGCGAACACGTCGAACAGCTCGCGCAGCCGCTCCAGGTCGGAGAGGTCCTGCACGCCCATCAGCCGGGTCTGCCCGGCCAGCACCATGTCATCGGCCGGCGGCACCATCGCCTGTTCGGCCAGCTCGATGCTGTGCGCCAGCAGCTGCTCCATCTCCGACTGCGCATCGCGCAGCTCCAGCAGCAGCCGGGCCCGGATCTCGGCCAGCGGCCGCCCGGCGCAGTTCGCATTGAGATAGTTGGCGACCTGCTCCAGCTCGCCCGGGTCGAAGCTGCGCCGCGGCTCGATCACCCGGTTCTGCACTTCGTTGTCGGCGAACACCAGGATCGCCAGCACCCGGCGCGCGTCCAGCGCCACGAAATCGATATGCCGGAACGCGAACTGCTCCCGGCGTGGGGCACTGACCACCCCGACGAAGTGACTCATCGCCGACAGCAGCTCCGAGGCACTGCCGAGCAGGGCCTGGGTGCCGGTGCCGGTGGCCAGCTCGGTACGCAGGCGGCTGAGCTCGCCCTCGCCCGGCGGCTGCATCTTGACCAGGCTGTCCACGAACACCCGGTAGCCGTGCGCGGTCGGCACCCGGCCGGCGGAGGTATGCGGCGAGCTGAGCAGGCCCAGGTCTTCCAGGTCGCCCAGGATGTTGCGGATCGTGGCCGGGCTGACGTCCAGGCCGGCATGCCGGGCAAGCGTCTGCGAGCCGACCGGCTCGCCATCCTGGATGTGGCGGGCGATCAGCGTCCGCAGCAGATGGCGGGCGCGTGGCGCGAGATGTGACGCGGAAGGATGCATGGAATCAGCCTGTGAGACGCCCACTTAGATAATGGCTGCACGGGGCGTTGGCAAGTCATTGGAGACGCCCCCGGCCCATGCTAGCGTGCGCGGCTTGGAGACACCCCTCGTGTACAACGTAGACCATGCTTAGACATCTATCGATCAAGGATTTCGCGGTCGTCCGCGCCACCGAGCTGGAATTCGGCGCCGGCATGACCGTGGTCTCGGGTGAAACCGGCGCGGGCAAGTCGCTGATGGTGGACGCGCTGGGCTTTTTGTCCGGGCTGCGCGCCGACAGCGGCGTGGTCCGCCACGGTGCCGCGCGCGCCGAGCTCTCGGCCGAATTCGCGCCGCTGGCCGACGCCCCGGCGCGCCAATGGCTGCGCGACAACGAGCTCGACGACGAAGAACAGTGCCAGCTGCGACGCGTGATCCGCGCCGACGGTGGCTCGCGCGCCTTCATCAATGGCCGCCCGGTGACGCTCTCCCAGCTGACCGAGCTGGCCGGCATGCTGGTGGAAATCCACGGCCAGCACGAACAGCAGGCCCTGCTCTCGCGCCCCTCGCAGCTCTCGCTGCTGGATGCCTTCGCCCGCAACGACGCCGAGCGCGCCCAGGTCCGCCAGACCGCGGCACGCTGGCAGGCGCTGGTCGATGAAGCCGAGGCCTTGTCGCGCCAGGGCGACGTGAGCGACCGGATCGGCTACCTCGAGCACCAGCTCGGCGAGCTCAAGCGCGAAGACCTCGACCCGGCCTCGATTGCCACCCTGGGCAGCAGCCACCGCCGCCAGGCCCATGCCAGCGCGCTGATCAGCGCCTGCGACGTGGCCGTCAGCCGCCTCAACGGCGACGACGAAGTCTCGGTGCTGCAGCTGCTGCAGCAGACCCGTCACGATCTGACCCGCGTGGCCGAACACGACAGCCGTCTCGGCGAGGTCGACGCCCTGCTCGACAGCGCCGCCATCCAGCTGGACGAAGCGCTGTCCCTGCTCGATCGGGTCCACGACGACCTGGATGCCGACCCCGAGCAGTTCGAGGACATCGAGCGCCGCCTGGGCCGCCTGCACGACCTCGCCCGCAAGCACCGCGTGCCGATGGAAGCGCTGGGCGAGCACCGCGACGCGATGGAGGCCGAAGTCGAGCAGCTGCGCGGCGCCGATGAGCGCCTGCAGGCCCTGGCCGGTGAGATCGACCGCGCCGCCGGGCAGTGGAAGACCGTGGCCGAGGTGCTCAGCGCCAGCCGCCGGAAGGCTGCCAAGGCCCTGTCGGACACCACCACCACCCTGATCGGCGAGCTGGGCATGGGCGGTGGTCAGTTCCTGATCGATATCGAGCCGCAGACCGTGGCCAAGCCGGACCCGAACGGCGCCGAGCGGGTCGAGTTCCTGGTCGCCGCCAACGCCGGCCAGCCACCGCGTGCCCTGCGCAAGGTGGCTTCGGGCGGTGAGCTGTCCCGGATTTCGCTGGCGATCGAAGTGGCCGCGCTGGGCCTGGATGCAGTGCCGACCATGGTCTTCGACGAAGTCGACTCGGGCATCGGCGGCGCCGTGGCCGATATCGTCGGGCAGAAACTGCGCGCCTTGGGCGAGAAGCGTCAGGTGCTGTGCGTCACCCATCTGCCGCAGGTCGCCTCCAAGGGCCACGCCCACTACCGGGTCAGCAAGGCCCCGGTGGACGGCATGACCCAGAGCGCGGTCGAGAAGCTCGATGCCAAGGCCCGCGAAGAAGAGCTGGCCCGGATGCTGGGCGGCGTGGAAGTCAGCAAGGAAGCCCGCGCCGCAGCGCGCAAGCTGCTCCAGGTCTGACCGGTAGTGCCGGCCGCTGGCCGGCTCCTCCGGATGTCGGCCCGTCCTGCCATCACCGGCCGCTGGCCGACTTCTTCGGATGTTGCCCACCCCGCCATCAGCCCAGCGGCCTGGCCAGGTCCACCCGCGCCACCAGGAAATCCAGCAGCGCGCGCACCCGCAGCGGCAGGTAACCGCCCTGCCCCTGGAACACCGCATGCACCTCTTCCCGATCGCCGGGATTGGCGTGCTCCAGCACCGGCAGCAGCCGCCCCGCCGCGACATCGGCCTGCACCTGGAACGCCGCCAGCCGCGCGATGCCCACGCCGCCGAGCACCAACCGGCGCAGGGCCTCGCCATCACTGGCGCGCACGTTGCCCTCGGTCGGAATGACCGTCCGTTCGCCGTTGAGCTCCAGTGGCCACCCCGTATACGCGCGTGGATGCCCGATATCGAGCCGGTTGTGCGCCAGCAGCGCGTCGGCGTCTTCCGGCAGCCCATGCCGGGCGGCATAGCCGGGGGCGGCCACGATCATCATCCGGGTCGCACCCAGCCGCCGCGCGACCAGGCTGGAGCTCTTCAGCGGCCCGGCCCGCACCGCCACGTCGGTGCGCTGTTCAAGCAGATCGATCACCTCGTCGGTCAGCACCAGGTCCACCCCGACCTGCGGGCGCAGCGCGAGGAAGTCCGGCAGCAGCGGCAACAGGAAATGCTGGCCGAACGGCACGTTGGCGTTCACCCGCAGGCGTCCGCGCGGCTCGGCATGTGCGCTGGCACAGCGCTCGGCCTCGTCCAGATCGGCCAGCACCCGTAACCCGCGCTCGTAGAAGGCACAACCCTCCTGGGTCAACTGCAGCTGGCGGGTCGAGCGCTGCAACAGGCGGGTGCCCAGCCGCTGCTCCAGCCGTGAGACCAGCTTGCTGACCGCCGAGGGACTCAGCTCCAGCGAGCGGGCCGCCGCCGAGAACCCGCCGGTTTCGACGACCCGGACGAATACTTCCAGTTCGCCGGAACGGTTGATGTCGGTGCCTGCCATGGGATGAATCCAGTTCACAGATGATTGTCCACAGGCAGTCTAGTTCACAGGTGAACCGAAGATCACCATGGCATTCCCTCACCCACGGATTGCCCGATGCATGCCCTCGCCCGCCTCACCGCCACTGCCCTGCTTGCCACCGCCGGGGGTGCAGCAGCGGCCCCTCCGACGACGTGGGTCGCCAGTTGGCAGGCCAGCCCGCAACCGGTGTGGGACGCAGGCTTCCTGTTTCCCACGCTGATTCCCGCGCATCTCGAGGCACAGACCTTCCGCCAGACCGCGCGCCTCGGCCTGGGGGGCGGGAAGCTGCGCGTGCGTCTGAGCAATGCGTATGGCAGGCAGCCCCTGCGGATCAGCGCGGCCAGCGTTGCTGCCGGAGCGGGACGACCCCCGCTGGCGCTCTCGTTCGACGGGCACAGCGACACCCTGATCGCGCCCGGCAAGGAACGCCTGAGCGACCCGCTGGCGCTGGCCACCGCCGATCTGCAGGCCGTGCAGGTGAGCGTCTACCTCGCCGAACGCACGCCGCTGCAGACGTTCCACTGGGACGGCCGGCAGACCGCGTCGTTCGCCGCTGGCGACCAGACCCTCGCCCCCACCCTGACCGCCACCGCGACCACGACCGCCCGCCTGTTCGTCTCGGGCATTGATGTGGAAGCGCCCGCCGATGCCCGGAGCGTGGTCGTGATCGGTGACTCGATCACCGATGGCGCGACCGCCAGTCTGGACCGCGACCAGCGCTGGACCGACCACCTCGCCGCGCGCCTGGCGCCGCAGGGGGTGGCCGTGGTCAACGCAGGCATCTCCGGGGGACGCCTGCTGCGCGATGGCATGGGCGAGGCAGCGCTGTCGCGGTTCCAGCGTGACGTGCTCGATCAATCCGGCGTGGCCAGCGTGATCGTGCTGCTGGGGACCAACGACATCGGCTGGCCCGGCACCGCGTTCGCCCGCACCGCGCCGGCGCCGACCCTGGCCGAGCTGCAGGCGGGCTATCTCGCCCTGGTCGAACGCGCCCATGCGCGCGGCGTCCGCATCCTCGGCGCAACCCTGCCGCCGTTTGAAGGCGCCCTGCCCGACACTCCGCTGGACGATTACTACCAGCCCGACAAGGACGCGCTGCGCCGTCGGCTCAATGACTGGCTACGGCAGGACAGCCCGTTCGATGCCGTGATCGATCTCGATGCCGTGCTGCGCGACCCTGCCGATCCCTCCCGGCTGGCGGCGGCGTTCGATTCCGGCGATCACCTCCACCCGGGCGATGCAGGCAACCGGGCGATGGCTGACGCGGTGGATCTGCAGGCGCTGCTGCCCCGCCAAGTGCCGGTCACGACACCCTGAGAACGAAAAAACCCCCGTGCCGAGGCGCGGGGGTCTGATCAGCAGCCTGTTCTGGCCAGGCCGGTCACCACGACCGGCCCAAAGCCATCACCGGCGCTTCTTGCGCACGTAGAGCACCAGCGAGTGCTCTTCCAGCTCGTAGCCGTGGTCCGCGGCGATCTTGCGCTGCAGCTCCTCGATCTCGTGGCTTTCGAACTCGATGATCTTGCCGCTGTCCACATCGACCATGTGGTCGTGATGACCACCGCGGTCCAGTTCGTAAACGGCCTGGCCGCCCTCGAAGTTGTGCTTCAGCACCAGGCCGGCGGCCTCGAACTGGGTCAGCACCCGGTACACCGTGGCCAGGCCGATCTCGTCACCGTGCTCCAGGAGCTGGCGGTAGATGTCTTCGGCGGTCATGTGGTGGCTGGCATTGCGCTGCTCGAGCAGCGCCAGGATCCGCATACGCGGATGGGTCACCTTCAGGCCGACTTTGCGCAGGTCGTGGGTTTCCATAGTTCTCCGTTCATTGGCGATTTAGCGCCAGCTGCCTCGGATTGGGTCGCGGCGACACGTCAGGAGTGTATCATCGACTCGATTTCCCCAAACGCCATTCCCCGATGCGCAATCTCCTGCTGGTCGCCGCCGTTGCCCTGTCCACCACGGGCTGCGGCATCATTTACAAGCAACCCATCTATCAGGGCAACCTGATCCGGGAGCAGGCCGTCGGTCAGCTGCAGGTGGGCCAGAGCAAGCAGCAGGTCAGTGCCCTGCTCGGCACGCCCTCCATCGCGGACCCGTTCCACGCCCAGCGCTGGGACTACACCGCCAGCCAGCGCGTGAACCGCGTCGGCAAGACGGACGTGAAGAACTTCACCGTCTACTTCGAGAACGACGCGGTGACCCGCTGGGACGGCGAGTACTTCGCCAGCGATGATGCCCAGCTGGCCCGCAGCACGGTGCGCCAGTTCGGCCGCAACCTGCCCAAGGACAAGAAGAAGCGCGGCCGCTGAGGCCCGCCTTCTTCAGTCAGCTGCCGGCGCGTGCGCGTCGGCGGCGATTGTCTTTCGGGTCGGCCAGCAGCGGACGCAGCAGCTCGACCCGGTCGCCCTCGCGCAGCCCCTGATCCGCCTTGGCCAGCAGGCCGTGCACGGCCACGGCCGGGCACCGGTCACTGCCTTCGATGGCGGCCAGCGCGACGGCGTCGGCAACGGTGGCCCCCTCGGCCAGCGTCAGCACCCGCGACGCGACCCGGTCAGGCCAGGCCAGCACCACCTCGACCGTGATCACGGCTCACTCCTGGGCGTCGGCGACGCGGACGAAGTCATTCACCATGCGATCGGCCAGACCCTGGAAGCCCAGCGCCAAGGCCGGACCGAGCAGGCGTGAGGTCGGCTCGAACTCCAGCGTCAGCGTGACCTTGCAGGCGTCTTCGGCCAGCGCATGGAACTCCCAGCGCCCGTGCAGGCGCTTGAACGGCCCGTCCTTGAGCTGCATATCGATGCTGTGCGGGCGCTGCAGCGTGTTCTCGGTCATGAACCAGGTCGAGAACGAGCCGAAGCCCAGATCCAGGCGCGCGACCAGGCGGTCCGGGCCGGACTCCAGGATCTGCGAGGCCGAACACCAGCGGAAGCGGCGCGGATAGGCGTCAATATCATTGACCAGGTCGAACATGCGGGCAGCCGAATGTTCGACCAGGGCACTACGGCGGATAGTTGGCATGCGATACAGATGTCTGATGAATCGACCGGGCGTGCCCGAATCGGAGACAATAGGGAAATGAGCAAGAACAGCGGCAAGGATAAAGCAAAGGACGCGACGGCCAACAAAACCATCGCGCTCAACAAGCGTGCCCGTCACGAGTACCACATCGAAGATCGCTTCGAAGCCGGCCTGGCCCTGCAGGGCTGGGAGGTCAAGTCGATCCGCGCCGGGCGCGGCAACATCATCGATGCGTACGCCTACGTGCGTGACGGCGAGATCTACCTGATCGGTGCGCAGATCACCCCGTTGATCCAGGCCTCCACCCACGTGGTGGCCAACGACCGCCGGGAGCGCAAGCTGCTCCTGCATCGCAACGAGATCGACAAGCTGATCGGCAAGGTCCAGCGCGACGGCTACACGATCGTGCCCACCGCGATGTACTGGAGCAAGAACAAGATCAAGCTCGAGATCGCGCTGGCCAAGGGCAAGCAGACCCACGACAAGCGCGATGCCGAGAAGGACCGCGACTGGGCGCGCGAGAAGTCGCGCACGATGCGCCGCCACAACCGCGACGCCTGATGACGCGCACGGTGCCCGCAGCGGGCATCCAGCCGGCCAGCGCCGAGGACACCCGCGCGGTGTTCGCCGGTCTGCTGGCCTTCAACCAGGCCGCCAGCGGCGATGCCCTGGACGACCAGCCGGTCAACCGCGTGATCCACGACGCCGCCGGCCAGGTGGTGGCCGGGATCGCCGCCGATGTCTGCGGGGGCTGGCTGATGGTGCATGCGCTGTGGGTCGACGACACCCGTCGCGGCGAAGGCCTGGGCCAAGCCCTGCTGGCCGATGCCGAACAACAGGCCCGCACGCTCGGCGCACACGCCGTGACGCTGGATACCTTCTCCTGGCAAGCCGAGGGCTTCTACCTCAAGCAGGGCTATGAGGTGTTCGGCCGGCTGCAGGCGTTTCCGCCCGGCCATCAGCGGCTGTATCTGCGCAAGTGGCTGTAGGGCCCCTACGCAGCGCCGGCCTCGCCGTCCGGGCAGTAGGCGTCATGCAACGCCGCCAGCACGCGCAGTGCCGGCGACTCGGCCAGCGCATAGAAGATCGTCTGCGCCTCGCGCCGGGTGGTGACCAACGCCATTCCCCGCAGCACCGCCAGGTGCTGGGACAGCGCTGACAGACCCAGCCCACTGAGCGGCTGCAACTCCCCCACCGACGCCTCGCCTTCCACCAACCGACACAACACCCGCAGCCGTGCCGGATGTGCCAGCGCCTTCAACAGGGCAGCGGCCTGGTCCGCTTGGGCGGCCATCTCTGCAGCACGGGAGGTCACAGGGGAATGTCGAGTCGGGTTCGAATCACGCATGACTTGCACTTTACCTGAGACAACCCTAATTTAGATTTATCTGAATTACAGGGCGAACCCATGTCGCATCCAGACCTTTCTACCGCTGCCGTTGATCGCCCATGACGCCGGGCTGGGTGACCGCCCTGGCGGGCGGTGTACTGATTGGCCTTGCCGCCACCGCCCTGCTCTGGCTCAACGGCCGCATCGCCGGCATCAGCGGCATCACCGCCGGCGCCTTGTTCCCGAAACGTGGCGAGACGGCGTGGCGCTATGCATTTCTGCTGGGGTTGATCGCGGCCGGTGCACTTGCGCTGCACTGGCTGCCCTCCGCCGCGCCCTCACGCACCGGCTTTCCGCCGGTACTGCTGATCGCAGGCGGCCTGCTCGTGGGCTTCGGCACCCGGCTGGGCGGCGGCTGCACCAGCGGCCATGGCGTCTGCGGCCTGGGTCGCCTGTCATTGCGCTCGCTCGTCGCCGTAGGGGTGTTCATGGTCACCGCGATACTGACCACCTTCATCGTGCGCCACGTCGCGGGGATCGCATGAACCGACAGAGTCTGGCCGCGCTCTGTGCGGGCGCCCTGTTCGGTCTCGGCCTGGCAGTCTCGGGCATGACCGATCCGCTGCGCATCCTCGGTTTTCTGGATGTCACCGGCGCGTTCGACCCGTCCCTGCTGTTCGTTCTCGGCGGCGCCGTCGCCACCACCGCGCTGCTGTTCCGGTTCGTGCTGCGCGCGCCGCGGCCGCGCCTGGCTGATCACTTCCATCTCAGCAACAGCCAACGGATCGACACCCGCCTGCTCGGCGGCGCAGCGTTGTTTGGCATCGGCTGGGGCTTGGCGGGCTATTGCCCCGGGCCGGCACTGGTCGGTCTCGGCTATGGGGCCCACGAAGCCCTTTGGTTCGTGCCGGCGATGCTCGTTGGCATGGCAGTGCACCGGGGGTGGGAACGTCAGGCTCAGCGCGCGTCGTCGACCTGATACGGTCGCATCTCCACCGGCGGCGGGTCCACGCCGTGCTTCTGGCGATACAACGCATTGAGATGGAGGTTCAGATGCAGCGCTTCGGCCTCGGCCAGCAGGCGCTGCTCGCCGCTAAGCCGTGCCCCCAGCATCATTTCCCGGTGCAGCGCCGTGGTCAGATCGCCGCGCATCTCGGCCACGCGGGATATCGCGTAGGCCTCGGGAATCCCTGCCGCATGGGTACCCGCCTTCCAGGACGACAGCAGGCTCAGCGCGAACAGATCGCCTTCCGCGCCGGCGGCCAGCAGACGACTTTCGGCCTTCGGGTCCACGCCCAGCCGCCGCGCATCGCGCATCGTTGCCGCCACCGTGTCGCCTGCCCGTGCCGCCTGGTCGAGCTCGGCGTCGGAGGCCTGCTGATAGCGGGTCCACTGCGCGCCATTGGGGAAGCCGTGCTGGTCGAGCCAGCGCCGCTCCTCCGGGTGACCGCTGCTGAAGGGGTCCTGGGCGATATCCAGGCCCTCCCGTGAGCGGGGGAGATCGGGGAAGGGATGGGGCGGTTTGGTCGAGGGGGGCGGCGCCGCTTCAACCGAAGGCGTGGCCGCCTGTACGGCCGGTTTCGACGCCTGCCCTGCCAGGCGCCTGCGCACCCGACGTCGACCGCCAAACGCTGGCGGCTCCGATCACCGCCACCACCAGCACCGCCACTGCAATCCACACCTGCTTCTTCAACGCCTCGTCCCTGTCTGCAACCACTCTTCCGGGGCCGGATTGTAGTCCGCCCGTGCGCCCAGGTGCCCGCCCCGCCTGACCCGCGGACGCCAGCGGGACAACGATCTTTCCCCGCCAACCCCGCACAACTGTCAGAATCCCCGCATTGATACGGAAAGGATCCGCGCGTGACTCTCGAAACTACCCCGGCACCCGCACTGGCGGCGGACGAACTGACCACCCTGCGCGCCGACGTGGCGGCGCTGGAGTTCATCTTTGACGAACTCGCCCGCGCCATGGACCCGGCCGCGCTGCTCAAGGTGCTGACCTACCTGATCCGCAACGCCAAGCGCGTCGCCTCGGAGACGCAGAGCTACGACAGCCTGGAGCACCGCCGCCTGGTGGCCCAGGTGGAATCGCTGATGGCCCGGGTCGAACCGCAGGCCAAGAAGCAGGCGATGACCGTGCGCAACGAGCACAACCGTCTGAAGAAGGAAAAGGCCCGCCACAAGGCCGACAGCCGCCGCCAGCTGCAGAAGTAAGTACCCGGCGGGCAAGGTGACTGTTCAGCTGGATTGGAGTAGCATCGGACCCGTCAAGTAGACGTCCGGTGCTGTTTCCGGATGAAGTGCGGTTCTTGAAGAAACCGGGGGTGCATTGGTTTCGACGGGGGTTGTGAAGTTACTTGGTGCATGCCGAGGGGGCAGCTTTCCTCGTTAATCCAGCAGCAAACTTTTAGTTGCCAACGACGACAACTACGGTTCGAACGACTTCGCAATCGCTGCCTAAAAACAGCTTTAGCGTTTAGTTCTACAGCCGCCTTAGGCGAACCCCCGAACCTACTTGTGCCCGTGCTCGTAGATGTAGGGTCATTATCACGGAACCGGTTGTGATGGCTGCCTGTCAGTCACGACTTAACTAAAGCAGGCTGGTCCTGGGGTGCGCTTTGCACACCGTGCTGCCACAGGATGAGATCTAACGGTGAGCTAAGCATGTAGTACCGGGGATGGAGTGCCTTCGGACGGCGGTTCAATTCCGCCCACCTCCACCATTGAAGGGTTCGAAAGAATCCTAAGAAGCCCGGGAACCCTTACACAACAAGGGTTCCCGGGCTTTTTTATTGCCGGCATCGTTCGGCACCGTGCGTTGCAGGTCGTGAGACCGTGGGGGCATATTCTGGGGCATCTACCCCATGCCCCCAGCCAGATGCGCGCACTTACCGATCTTGCCTTGCGGCGTGCCAAGCCGGCCGAGAAGACTTGGAGGCTGTTCGACGGCGGCGGGCTCTAGTTAGAGATTTCACCCAAGATGGCCGACAGATCATACGACATGCGATCGCCACCGGGAGTGCCGAGAGAAATCCCCTCACTGACCTGCGCGGAGCACTCGGTCATTGCTCTATCTCCTCGCGATAGGCGTAAAAAACCATCAAGGGGCGGGGGTCTCGCGGAACGAGTAAGGCCCGCTGGTGGGCGGACCTCATTGCATCTTTGCAGTCGATATTTTCTTGTGCGCTACCGTGCTCGTGTGATCGGCTCGATCTGTTTAAAAATCTGCCACAGCGCTTCGCTTCTCGTGTAGATAGGGAACCCTGTCTCAGGATCCTGCCGAACGTTGCGCGCATACTCCTCAATCATTTCGGCCCAGAGCCGGTTGAAACTAGCCCGCCTTATAACGCCGAGACGTTGCACGAACGCATCCCTCTCCACCAACGTCGGCGGCTCAGAAAGGCCCCACTCGGGGTGGTCGAGTTGCAGGAGAATCCACTCTCGGACAGGGCCGGCACTTTCGTTGAACTCCTTGCGCCGATCCCGACCGATCGCAAGCCAGTGACCGAGCAAAAGGCCTAGAAAGAAGCTCAGGACACTCCATTCAAGAGCTGACATGTCTACCCTACTTGCCCACTGGCGCGAGCTTGGCCGAGACCAACTTCAGCGGCTGATCGCGGGTGAAGCAGACCCCGACATAGACCAAGTACCCATCCCGCACGAACCGCGTCGGCTTTCGGTTGAACCCATCCAGCAGCGAGCGGTTCCGCCGCATCCGGTCTACCGCCTCCCGTAGCTCCGCCACCTCGCCCTCAGTGGGCGGCGCGTCACTACGTACCATGTCCAGGTTGGACGGCTCGGGGCTCATGGGCGGATTCTACCCCGACAGGAACCCTTGCCACCGGATGGCTCACCGGGTGCATGATCCGATCACCATCCCTCGGATGGTCGACAGCAGCTGGGCGTTCGGAATGTTGGTCCTGCCGTCCAGCAGTATCAGCACGCCCTGCACCTGCTGACCGGCGACAGCCGCGGCTTCTTCTTTGCGGCGGTCATGCGATGCAGGAGTGCTTTTGGCTTGCGCCAGCTTGACCGACAGGCTCGCCAGGCCGTTGAGGGCGCCGGTACCCTGCGGGTTCTGCCCGCAGCTCGTCCGGCCGCGCCGGCTCACCGCAGCCGCTGGCACCCACTACCAGCTGGCTGCCAGCGCCGCGTCAGGCAGCTTATCCAGCACGCTGGGATCGCGCCACCCCGTCCTCGCCGTAAATGGCCTGCGAGTAGGCCGTAACGTTTGCGCGCCCGGTATAGTGGATGAGGCTGGGGCAAGAGAACCGCGCTCCGTCATCGCGCTGCGGATTCCAATGTTCTCGAAGCTCCAAGCACCGCGGTAAGTTCGCATTGCGTCCGCCGGCGACGCTGCCCTCCCCCCCCTGCGCCAGCGTTTTCAGGCCGTTCCGACCCGGGAAGACCTTGAGGCGCTGCGGCGCGCTGTAGCCAAGGTTCTCCCGCACACGGCTGACGCCCTGCGGTTCGACCGCCATGTATGCCAGGAAGTGGGAGTTCTCCAGGGCCGACACGATGCCGAAGCGGATACATACATCTTCCTGCGTCTGCGCGTACTTGCCTGCGACAGTTTCAGTGCTCACCATAGTGTCTCCGTGGCAGGTGGCAGTGGCCCGATTCGAACGGGCGCCCTCCGGGTTATGAGCTCGGCGGGATGCAGCTTCTCCACCCTGCAATAGGTGCCCGCACCGCTACCGACTGGTGCGAAGTGACATGGTTGGTCCGGTGGTCCGCGGGCGTAGAAGGCCCATTACCGCTGCTGGATAGGCACATCGACCGGGGTAATGATCCCCACCCAGCTTCCGCCTAGAAATGGACTCGCCGGTCCCTGCCTCCTCTCGGCGAGGTACTCAGGCCTAGTCGCTCGGTGATCAATCGGTATTGGCACGTCAGGTGCGCAGAAGCCCCGGCTTTGGCCGAAGGCTTCAGGGACAGTTCTTGACATTTGCAAAATCAGATAACTTGATGACGTCACTGTCAAGCATTTTCGATAAACCACTTTCCGTGGCGGCTGTACTTTTTGAACTTTCCGCCGTAAACGTCCGTGTACTCCAACACTAAATCACAGCGTGCAAGCTGCTGCCGAATGTCCAGATGCAGCTTGTTCTCTGGCGACGGATCGTAAGCGACGTTTAGGATCTGAACGTCTTTCCCGGGTGAAATGGCACGGTCATCTAAAGAGGTTGCGATTGCGATGTTCAATGACCTGTACGGCATAACCGGTGCGATGGAATCGAAGGACTGTCCATCGTCTCGGATGAACCTCAACGTCTTGACCCTCATGGGTCCTATCCCGTCGTTCGCTAGAAAAATCACGACTCCGGTTTTCCCAAGCCCAAACCTCAATGTGGGGAATGGCACTACCGCCATTCGGTTGTGCGTATGCTGCGTTCGCCACGTCCGCCACGCCACAAAGCATGCGAGGGCGGCTGCAATTCCAGGCAATTTGTCTGACTCGCGCCAAAGGTCCTGAATCCCCGCATACACGGTTGCCACATCCATTAGTCTCCTCCATGAGCTAGGCGACCGCAGTGCCGCGCACGGAGTCTAATCCACGTCCAAGCTTGTAGCGATACTGCCATAGCGTCAGCCTGCTGCTCCGCCATCATCCTTTCCTTCACTGCCTAGCTGGCGGAAACCGTGAACTCGATGCGCAGGATCAGCGCCACGCCCCCACCACTGCCGCCGCTGCTTCGGCGTACTGGCTGACCTGAACGATCACGGCGGGGATTGCAGGCTTGGTCGCACGGTGTTGGATCGGTGCAGGGCCCCGAAAACGCGGAAGACCCAGCGCAGGGCCGAGGCATCAGGGACAACTGTTGAAAGTTGCAGACATAGGCATCTGATAACGCAACTTGTCAGCCCCTGCCGTATGAATTTGATCGCGGTAGTGAATCGCGAGATGGAGCATCTGTTGCATCTGCTCTCTCACGGCTATATCTGGCGGGCCCCATACCACCGCACCTTGCACTTTTGCAACCAAGCACCTCCCTGTTGGGCATCGAGCCTGACTTCAACCCCCTCACGGCAACGTAAACTTCCGCGCCATCCGAAGCGGCCACACCGAGGTGAACTGCGCGCCGCCCACCAGCCGGTACGCCGCAGACACACTGTGCAGCACCCCCATCCTCTCCAGCACATCCTTGGTCTTCCGGAACGTCGGGCGCGGATCCGCAGTGAACATGAAAAGGTTGATCTCTTTCGCGCTGACGTCGTAGCCATCCAGCGTCGCGGTCTTGCCGAGCGCGGTGGTCAGCTCGGCCTCCAGCGTCGCCAGGAAGGCCTCATCGTCCAGCGACTTGCGCCAGAACTTGATCACAAGCTGGTAATCCATCAGGCGGACCCGTCATTCAAGAAGTGAACCGCCAAGGTTACCCGCATGGCGGGCATCACGCTGTCGTCGAGGCGGCCGCGATCGTCTGCGCCAGCCGGTCGGCGATGGCCTGCCGCACCTCGGGCGCCAGCCGCGAGCGCGACAGCGCTTCGAACACCCACATGCCGTCGGCGGCGAGCTTGGCGATGAACAGGTCCAGCGCAGCCGGGTCGCTCAGGTCCTGCGGCGTGGGCGGCGACCAGCGCTCCACCACCGTGGTCCAGGGCTGCATGTTCTCGTCGGTGGCGGCTGCATCGAACATCAGCTGCAGCTCCGCCCGGCTCGCGGTCTGGGCACAGGTGAGTGCGTAGGCCTGGTAGCGTTCGGTCCTCCCCGCGGCCTCGGCCGGCTTGCCGGCCGCATCGATCATGCTTGCCTCCCACACGCTGGCCAGGTGCTGGTGGATGCCCTGCAGCAGCGCATCACGCGAGGGGAAGTGGTACAGCAACCCGCCCCGGGCGATGCCGGATTCGGTGGCGACCGCTTCGAAGGTGAGCGCGGTGATGCCGTCGCGTTCGATCACGCGGACGGCGGCGTCGAGGATGTTGGTTCGGTTGCTCGGGCGCATGGGCTCAGTGGGCGTGGGAGACGGTGGTGGCCGTGCCGGGGCCATGGCGGCGCAGCAGCACGCCGGTGATGACCGTGCCGACCAGCAGCACGGCGGCAATCACATACAGTACCCAAACATAGCTGGCGTCGTAGGCGCTGGCGGCGGCAGCGAGCCATCCCGCGTCAGCGCCCGGCCGGGCCGCCAAGGCGAACGCCTGCTGGATGCTCTCACCGGCACCGGCATCCACGCCGTCCGGCAGCGACACGGTGGCCGAGTACAGCGCGGCGATCAGGCTGCCCAGCAGCGAAACCGCGAACAGGCTGCCGAACTCATAGGAAACCTCCTCCACCGACGACGCCATGCCGGCGCGGTGCGGCGGCACGTTGCCGATGATCGCGGTGGAGGCGACCGAAATCGTCGCGCCCATGCCCAGCCCGGTGAGCAGCAGCCCGGCAACGGTCCATCCCAGGTCGCCACCGAAGGTCGTCGCCACCAGCAGCACGCCCGCGGTGCCGACGCCGAGGCCGCCGGTGATCAAGGGCAGCAGCCCGACGCGATGCAGGAACGCACCGCCGAAGATCGCGCTGGGCAGGCAGCCGAGCGCGACCACCGAGACCAGCAGACCGGCCTGCAGCGGCGTGTACTCCGCCACCAGCTGGAAACGCTGGGTGGTCAGCAGCTGCAGGCCCGCGATGGCGAACATCGCGAACGCGGCCGAGAGCACGCCGGCCAGGAACGGCGCGTTGCGGAAGATGGCCACGTCGAGCATCGGGTACGGCAGGCGACGCTGACGACGCAGGAACAGCACCAGGCCGACAACGAAGGTCAGCGCGGCCCCGCCGGCCAGCGGCCAGTTCGGCGGTGCATGCGCGATTTCCTTGATCGCCACCACCAGGCCGGACAAGGCCACCAGGCTGAGCAGCGAGGAGAACATATCCCACGGTCTGCTCGCATCGGGCGTGCCGTGCGGCGCGAACAGCACCGCACCGACCAGGGCCAGCAGCACGATCGGCACGTTGATCAGGAACACCGAGCCCCACCAGAAGTGCGACAACAGCACGCCGCCGACGATCGGGCCGAGTGCCGCGCCGATGATGGAGATGCAGCCCCAGACCGCGACCGCCAGGTTGCGCTCGCGCTCATCTTCGAAGGTCAGGCTGATCAGCGCCAGGGTGGCCGGCATCATCGCCGCGGCACCCACCGCAAGCAGCGCGCGGGCCCCGATCAGCAGGTTGGCATCCGGGGCGAACGCGGCCAGCAGCGAGGCGATGCCGAAGATCACCAGGCCGATCAGGAACATCCGGCGATGACCCAGGCGGTCCCCCAGGGTGCCCGCACCCAGCAGCAGGCCCGCCATCACCAGCGGGTAGGCGTTGATGATCCACAGGCCCTGCAGCGGCGTGGCGCCGAGCTCGGCGGTCAGGGTCGGCAAGGCGGTGTACAGCACCGAATTGTCGAGCGTGATCAGCAGCAGGCCGGCGGCGACGGTGAGGAGCAGGCTCCAGCGCTGGGTCTTGGTCGGGGTCATGGGGGAGGCAAACGGATCGGGCGGGGTCGTAACTATACAGGACGTCCTGTTTTGTTAAGAACCCTCTGCAGCTCGGGTGTTCAGGCTGCGGAGGGCGCGTCGGTGCGCCACCCGGACGTGGCCGCCCCGCCCGCCCATTCGCGTTTGTTCGATGGCAGGGGGGCTCACCCGGGCAGGCGCGCCTGTCCGGTCCGCACGGTGTCGGGGATGGCTATGGACGGACAGAAAGAGGCATTTCGGCAGGCACACGCCGAGCTGGAACAGTGCTGGACAGGCGGCCGGTCGGCCGCCCAGCGTTGGGCGGTATACGACCAGATCCACGATCGGCTGGTCACGCAGTGGCCGGCCGATGCCAACCGTATCGTCGGGATGATGGTGATGTGGGTGACCGAAATCCGCGGCAGCTGCCCGTCCCCCTGCCCCGCCACCGGGTCAGCCGGGAAGAGCAGTACGCTGCGGCTGCGCCCCTGCCGCATCGATTCCTGACCGCCTACGGCGCGGGCGGCTGGAAGGGCTCGTTGTGCCCGGCCACTTCCATGTTGATGGCATTGATCAGTGCCGATACGGCGGACGCCAGGCGGCGGCTGTCGGCGATGGAGCCGAAGAACAGGATCGAGGTGCCGTCCAGTTCGACGCCGGCCAGGCCGAGCTCGCCCTTGAGCGCGGCGACGCGCTCGTCGAACAGTTTCAACCAGTGCGCATCGGGAATGACATCGAGCATCGCTACGATGGCTTCGTCCGCACCATGATCGACACGGGTCTGCAGTGTCGGGACGTCGAAACCCAGCAGTCTTGGCACGCTGCTGTCCGGTACGGGGATGCTCATGCGCGCATGGTAGCCGGTAACCCTGGGCGGTGCTGGGGAATCCAGCCACGAAGCATCCACAGTCCCTTGATCGGCGCGCGATCATGCTCGGCACGACACGCCCCTGCCGGGCCACCGAGGACCTGCCATGACACCGTTCCGTTCACTGCTGTTGACCACGCTGCTCGCCGTGACACCGATGCTGGCCACCGCGGCGGACAAGGTCACCACCACGCCGGTGCATTTCACCAAAGGTGCCAGCAGCGCCACGCTGCGCGGCACGCTGTCCGGCTATGAGACCGTCCGCTACACGATCGCGGCGCGCGCCGGCCAGACCATGGCGGTGACGATCGATGGCAGTCCGAATGCCAGCTTCAACGTGTTCGCCCCCGGCGTGGTGCCCGGCCAGGGTGAGGCGCTGGGCAGCAACGATGAGAAGCGGCGCTGGAGCGGCACCTTGCCGACCTCAGGCACCTATGTCGTGCAGGTCTACCAGATGCGCGCGCAGGCGCGCCGTGGCGAAAAAGCGCCGCACAGCCTGACGGTCGCCATCCGCTGAGCCCTTCCCCGGGTATCCTCGGCGTTGTCGGCTGCCTCCTCGCAAGGACCCCGGGATGGACTTCCTCAAACTGCTGCGGTCGCTGGAAGAGTTTCTCTACGAGCTGTGTACCTGGTTCCTGTTCTTCCCGCGCACGCTGTATCGGGTGATCGTGCATCCGCGGCGGATGGCGCAGTACGTGGATACCGAACTGAAGGAAAAACTGGAGCATCAGTTCGACGATGCGATCAGTCCGCCGATGTTCCTGATGCTGGCGGTGCTGGTCGCACACGGCGTCGAGCTGATGCTGCACCAGCAGATCGTCGGCACCGGGGCACTGTCGCGCTCGGTCTTCGGCAATGAGGAAAGCCTGCTGCTGTACCGCTCGATCACCTTCGCGATCTGGCCCCTGGTGACCACCACGCACCTGCTGCGGCGCAAACACGTAGCGCTGACCCGCGAGTCGCTGCGCCGGCCGTTTTTCATGCAGTGCTACCTGACCGCGCCCTTCGCGGTGACACTGTCCACCAGCATGGTGTTCGTGCGGCTGCCAGGCGAGCTGTCGACCGTGCTCGGCGTCATCGTCGGCGTGATCGCCGCGCTCTGGTACGCCGCGGTGCAGGCCCGCTGGTTGAAGGTCGCACTGCAACGTTCCTGGCTCAACACGATCCTCTCCACGGCGTGGGTGCTGGTGCTGGGCGCGCTGATCAACCTCACGCTCGGGATCATCCTGCTGTCGAACTGATCACATCGCCGGAAGGCTCCGCGAGGCGGGAGTAGACGTCGAAATCACGCGACACGCCGGCCACCCGGCGATAACGACGCAGGCGGCCTTCCAGGTTGAAGCCACACCGGCGCAGCACGCCTGCCGAGGCGGCATTGGTATCCAGCACCGACGCCTGGATCCGCTGCCAGCCGAAGCGCTGCCAGGCCCACGCAACCACTTCATTGCACACGGCACTGGCGATGCCCCGTCGCCAGTAGTGCGGTGCAAGTTCGTAGGCGATCTCGGCCGTGCCATGCTGCCAATGGATGCTGTGGAAACCGATGCTGCCCGCCAACGCACCCTCGGTGTCGACGATGGCCAGCCACACCTGGGAGGCGGACGCATCCTGGCCGCAGGCAGCGAGGATGGGCTTCAGATCCTCGGCGGAGGCCAGCGACCAGCTGGTCTGGGCGGTCACCTCCGGCAGCCGCAGCACCGCGTACCACGCGTGCGCGTCTTTGGGCTGCAACCAGCGCAGCGACACATCAGGGTGGCCGGCGGGCGGCACGGCAACAGGCGAACGGGTCACATCGATCTCCAGCAAGGCGTAGCGCCATTCAAGCGGAGTGCCGCAACGTGTACAAGCCTGGTGCCCCCGTGATAGATATCCAGCGCGCATGTGCGCGACTGCAGAGAGCAAGGATCATGCTGATGAAACTGCATTTGGCCACGACGGCCGCACTGGTCATGGCGTTGGGTGGCATCGGGGCGGCCGTGACGGCCGACGCGGCGGGACCTGGGACGTCCACCACCGATTGCGTTCGCCTGTCCAATGGCCCCTACGCCCATCAACGCTGCACCGTCACGCATATCGAGGACGACGGCAGCGTGTGGACGTCGGTGTACTACATCGACCACAACGGCCAGTGGTATCTGCCGGCCGACTGAGTCTCGTCTTCCGGCAGGGGGACGGGCCGTGGAACCGGCCCGCTCCCCGATCAACCGCCATGTCGCGCATAGCCTTGCCCCGCCCTTCCATGCGACTCTCCGGGAACGTTTTCATGGAATGGAGGGATTCCACATGCTGTCTCGTTTCCGTCGGCCCGCGCTGCTGGCCCTGATGATGCTCGCGGCCCCGCTGGGTACCGCTTGGGCGCAGACACCGGCTGCGTTGAAGGTGATGTCCTTCAACGTCCGCACGCCGGCCGATACCGACCCCGGCAAGCGCTGGGAAGACCGCCGCGATGCGATGGTCACGCTGATCCGTGAGCAGAAGCCCGAGGTGATCGGCACGCAGGAACTGGTGCAGAAACAGGGCGCGTACCTGGTTGAGCACCTGCCCGGGTATGCGCTGTTCGGCAAGGACCGCCGCGGCGGCCACGGCGACGAACACATGGGCGTGCTGTACGACACGGCGCGCCTGAAAGTGCTGGAATCGGGGGACTTCTGGTTGTCCGATACGCCGGACGTACCGGGCAGCATCACCTGGGGCAACCTGTTCCCGCGCATGGTGACCTGGGCGCTGTTCCAGCGGCAGGCCGACGGCCAGCGCTTCTATCTGTTCAACACCCACCTGCCCTACCGCGATGAGGATGAGCCGCGTCGCGTGCTCGGTGCGAAATTGATCGTCTCGCGCCTGGCGGCGCTGCCCAAGGACATTCCGGTGGTGGTCACCGGCGATTTCAACAGTGAGCCCGGCAGCGACACCTACAAGGCGTTCACCGCCGCGTTGGGCGATGCACGCACGCTGGCCAGCAGGGTCGACGGCCCGCGCCTGACCTTCCACGATTTCACCGGTAGGCCCACGGTGGAACTGGACTGGATCCTGGTGCGCGGCTTCAGCGTGGACCGCTTCAGTACGCTGGACCAGAGACCCGGTGGCGTGTTGCCGTCGGACCATTATCCGGTCCAGGCCGAGCTGCGTTTCGCTGCACCGGCTGCTGCCGCAGGCAGGTAATCGCCTGTCCGCTGGACGGCCGGGGGCCGTCCAGCGGCATCACACCGCCGCGAGGGCGGTGCGATAGCGGGGTCGTCACCGGCGCTGCGGTCAGCGCTGGGTGACCGCCACCGGCGTATTGGCCGCGTCCTGCTGCTGGCCCCAGCCACCCAAGGCCTTGTACACACCGACCACGCTGACGTTGACCGTGGATTCGGCCTCGGCCAGCGCGTCATCCGCGGCAAGCTGCGTGCGCTGTGCATCCAGCAGGGTCAGGAAGTCTTCCGAGCCCTCGCGGAAGCGGATCTGCGCCAACTCCTCGGCACGCCCTGCGGCCTGGGCCTGCTCGGCGACAATCGCCAGGCGGGCCTGCTGCTTGGCGTAACGCGTCAGTGCGTTCTCGGTGTCTTCCAGTGCCAGCAGCACGGCCTTTTCGTACTCGGCCGCGGCTCCGTCGGCCTGCGCCTTGCTCGCGCGCAGACGGGCTTTCACCGTGCCGAAATCGAACGCGGCCCAGCTGATCGACGGGGTCACCGACCATGCCTTGTTGTTGCCGTTGACCAGCCCACTGGCATCGCCGGACAGGAAGCCGACGAAGCCGCTCAGGCTGATCCGCGGGAACAGATCGGCCGTGGCCACGCCAACGCGTGCGGTCGCCGCCGCCAGGCGGCGCTCGGCCACGCGCACGTCGGCACGCTGACGCAGCAGATCGGTGGTGTCACCCAGTGGCAACGCCTTGGCGTACGGCCGCATCTCGCGCGGCTGCAGCAGGCTGTCCAGCGCGTCCGGTCGCTGGCCCAGCAATACCGCCAGGCGATGACGTGACTGCACTTCGGCCACTTCCAGCAGCGGGATGTCGGCCTCGATCGCCTTCAGTCGGGCACGGCTGCTCTGCACGTCCAGCTCGCTGCCGGCGCCCAGTTCCCACCGCGTTTCGGTGAGCTTCTGGGTGTCGCGCAGATTGACCAGGGTGCGCTTTGCCACCGCGATGCGCTTCTGGGTACCGCGCAGCTCGAAGTAGTTGCGGGCCACTTCGGCAGCGACGGTGACCTGCGCATCGGCGAGGTTGTCCTGCTCGGCACCCAGGTCCGCGCGCGCCGCTTCGGCGGCACGGCGCTGACGGCCGAACAGATCCAGCTCCCAGCCGGCATCGAAGCCGAGCTGGTAGGTCTCGCTGAAGACGCGCTCGCCACCGACGGTCGCATCCGGCTGCTTGCGACGGTCGTAGCTGCCACCGCTGGTGACGTGCGGCAACTGGTCCAGGCGCTGCTCGACGAACACCGCGCGGGCCTCACGCACGCGCGACATCGCGATGCGCAGGTCCAGGTTGGTGCCCAGTGCGTCATGCACCAGCTGCTCCAGCACCGGGTCATCGAACTGGGCCCACCAGCTCGCCACCGGCGAGGTGGTGGTGAACACCGGCGCGGCGGCGCCCTGCAGGGTCACCGGCTGGGCCGGTGGCGCCTGGTAGTTGGGGCCGACGCTGACGCAGCCGGCCAGCAGCGCGCTGGTCACGGCCACGGTCAACAGGCGGATCACCATGGCAGCACCTCGCCGAGGTAGGTGAAGCTGCCGTTCGGGCCGTCGGCATCGATCAGCGCCATGCCGACGCTGGAACGCGCGCCTTCGCTGATTTCGATTTCGCCCTCGCCACCGTTCATATCGGTTTTGACGTAGCCCGGATGCACGGTGTTGACCTTGGTGGTGCTCTCGCGCAGCTCGTAGGCCAGCTGCACGGTCCAGGCATTCACCGCGCTCTTGGAGGCGTTGTAGGCCGGCACCGCGAAACCGTAGATCGGCGAACCCGGCTGGCTGTGCAGGGTCAGCGAGCCCAGGATGCTGGACACGTTGACGATGCGGCCGGCCGGCGACGCGTTGAGCAGCGGCAGGAAGGCCTGGGTGACGGCGATCACCGCGAACACATTGGTGTCGAAGGTATCGCGCCAGGTCTGCAGGGTCTGCGCCGAGGGGGCCAGCTTGATGTCGTCCAGCAGGATGCCGGCGTTGTTGACCAGGATGTCCAGGCGGCCGTGACGCTCGGTCACGGTCTGCACGGCGGCGGCGATGCTGGCGGCATCGCCCACGTCGAGCTGGATCGCCTCGACCGGCAGGCCCTCGGCCTGCAGCTTCAGCGCCTCGGCCACGGCGACGTCGCGCTTGCGCCCGGCCAGCAGCGTATGCACGCCGGCCTGGGCCAGCTGACGGACGGTTTCCAGGCCGATGCCGCGGGTGGCACCGGTGACCAGGGCGATCTTTTGGGTAGCGGTATTCATGTGAAAAACCTCGCGGGGGAAGGAATCAATGATGGATGGTCGGTTCGCCGTGGGTCACCAGCTGCCCGCCGCCGTTACGGCTGACGAACTTGCGCAGGGCCACGTAGAACACCGGGGTCAGGAACAGGCCGAACAGGGTGACGCCCAGCATGCCGGCGAACACCGTGATACCGGTCACCGAGCGGACTTCCGCACCGGCGCCATGCGAGATCACCAGCGGGATGGTGCCGGCAATGAACGCGATGGAGGTCATCACGATCGGGCGCAGACGCAGGCGGCACGCTTCCAGTGCAGCCTCCACGATGCCCTTGCCGCCCATTTCCAGTTCTCGGGCGAACTCGACGATCAGGATCGCGTTCTTGCATGCCAGGCCCATCAGCACCACCAGGCCGACCTGCACGAACACGTTGTTGTCGCCACCGGTCATCCATACGCCGAACAACGCGGACAGCAGGGTCATGGGGACAATCAGGATCACCGCCAGCGGCAGCGACCAGCTTTCATACAGCGCGGCCAGCACCAGGAACGCCAGCAGGATCGCCACCGGGAACACGATGAAGGCGGCCTTGCCCTGGGTGGCCTGCTGGTAGCTCAGGTCGGTCCACTCGGTCTGCATGCCCACCGGCAGGACCTGCCCGGCGATCTCGGTCAGCTTGGCCATGGCCTCGGCCGAGGACAGCATGCGCGGGTCGGCTTCGCCGGCCAGATCGGCCGCCGGGTAACCGTTGAAGCGCAGCACCGGATCCGGACCGTAGGTCTCCTTCACGGTGACCATCGAGCCGATCGGCACCATCTCGCCACGGTTGTTGCGGGTACGCAGGCGACCGATGTCTTCCACGCTGTCACGGAACTGGCCGTCGGCCTGCGCGATCACCTGCCAGGTACGCCCGAACTGGTTGAAGTCGTTCACGTACGCCGAACCCAGGTAGGTCTGCAGCGTGTCGAACAATTCGGTCAGCTCCACGCCTTGGGCCTTGGCCTTGACGCGGTCCACTTCGGCATCCAGCTGCGGCACGTTGGCCTGGTAGCTGGTGATCGGGAACGCCATGCCCGGGGTCTGCGCGACGGCACCCTGCATCGTGCTCACGGCGGTCTGCAGTGCGCCGTAGCCGAGATTGCCGCGGTCCTGGATGAACATCTGGTAGCCGTTGCCGTTGCCCAGGCCGAGGATCGGCGGCGGCATCATGGAGAACGCGAAGCCCTCCTGCAGCCCGGCGATCTTGGCATTGATCTCGGCATTGATCTGCGCGGCGGTACGGCCCTTGCGCTCACTGAACGGCTTGAGCGGAACGAACGCCACACCGGTGTTGGGCGTGTTGGTGAACTGCAGCGCGTTCAGACCCGGGAACTGGATCGTGTGCGCCACGCCATCGGTGTTGCGCGCGATCTCGGCGACCTTGGCCAGCATGGCATCGGTGCGTGCGATCGAGGAGCCTTCCGGCAGCTTCACGCCGGCGATGAGGTACAGCTTGTCCTGGGTCGGGATGAAGCCGGCCGGGACCGCCTTGAACATCAGGCCGGTGGCCAGCAGCAGGCCAGCGTAGACCACGAACACCAGGCCACGACGGCCCAGCAGGCGGCCGACCGATCCGTGGTATTTCTCCGAGCTGGTCTTGAAGAAGCGGTTGAACGGACGGAAGATCCAGCCGAACAGACGGTCGATCAGACGGGTCAGGCCATCCTTCGGTGCACCGTGCGGCTTGAGCAGGCGCGCGGCCAAGGCCGGCGACAGGGTCAGCGAGTTGATCGCCGAGATCACGGTCGAAATGGCGATGGTGACGGCGAACTGCTTGTAGAACGCACCGGTCACGCCCGACAGGAACGCCATCGGCACGAACACGGCACACAGCACCAGCGCGATCGCCACGATCGGGCCGGAGACTTCACGCATCGCCTGGTGGGCCGCGGCCAGCGGGGTCAGGCCTTCTTCGATGTTGCGCTCGACGTTCTCCACCACCACGATCGCGTCATCGACCACGATGCCGATCGCCAGCACCAGCCCGAACAGCGTCAAGGTGTTGATCGAGAAGCCCAGCACGTACAGCGCCGCAAACGTACCCACGATGGACACCGGCACGGCGATCAACGGAATGATCGAGGCGCGCCAGGTCTGCAGGAACAGGATCACCACCAGCACCACCAGCGCGATCGCCTCCAGCAGCGTGGAGACCACGGCCTTGACCGAGTCGCGCACGAAGATGGTGGTGTCGTACACCGCTTCGTACTTCACGCCGGCCGGGAACTGCTTGGTCAGCTCATCCATGGTATGGATGACCGAGTCGCGGATTTCCAGCGCGTTGGCGCCCGGGGCCTGGAAGATACCGATACCGACCGCGTTCTTGCCGTCCAGCTGCGAGCGCAGCGTGTAGTCACCGGCGCCCAGTTCCAGGCGGGCGACATCGGACAGGCGCACCACTTCACCGTCGTCACCGGCCTTGAGCACGATGTCGCGGAATTCCTGCTCGCTGCGCAGGCGACCCTGGGCGTTGATCAGGGTCAGGAAGTCGCTGCTCGGCATCGGCTCGGCGCCGAGCTGGCCGGCCGAGACCTGCACGTTCTGCTCACGCATCGCACGCACCACGTCGCTGGCGGTCAGGCCGCGCGCGGCGATCTTGTCCGGGTCCAGCCATGCACGCATGGCGTAGTCGCCGCCGCCGAACATCTGCGCATCACCGACGCCCTGCAGGCGTGCCAGGGCATCCTTGACGTGCAGGCGGGCGTAGTTGCGCAGGTACAGCGAGTCGTACTTGCCGTCCGGCGAGGTCAGGTGGACCACCATCAGGAAGGTCGGCGACTGCTTCTGGGTGGAGACACCCTGGCGGCGCACGTCTTCCGGCAGGCGCGCCTGCGCCTGGGCGACGCGGTTCTGTACCTTGACCGCGGCTTCGTCCGGGTCGGTACCCGGGCGGAAGGTCACGGTCATCTGCAGCACGCCGTCGGAGCCGGCGACGGACTTGATGTACATCATGTCCTCCACGCCGTTGATCGCCTCTTCCAGTGGCGTGGCCACGGTTTCAGCGATCACCTTGGGGTTGGCGCCCGGGTACACCGTGCGCACCACCACCGACGGCGGCACCACTTCGGGGTACTCGCTGATCGGCAGCATGGGGATCGCGATCAGGCCTGCGGCGAAGATCACGATCGACAGCACCGCCGCGAAGATCGGCCTGTCAATGAAAAAACGGGAAAAGTCCATGGGTGGATTCCTGGGTGTTCGCCGACACCAGCGTGCAGGACCCCTGCCGCTGTCGCGGACGACAGCGGAGACGGGCAGCCCCGCACGGGGCATCAGCGAGGGAAGATCAGTTCAGAGCGGCGGTGGCTTTCGGTGCAACGGTGCCGCCGGCCGGCTGCATCGCGACGGCCTTGGCCTGGACCGGCATGCCCGGCATGAAGACTTTCTGCACGCCGTCGATGATCACGCGGTCACCGGCCTTCAGGCCCTGCTCGACGATGCGCAGGCCGTCGGCGGTGCGGCCGAGTTCAATATCGCGGCGCTGTGCCTTGTTGTCCTTGTCGACCACGTAGACGAACTTGCGGTCCTGGTCGGTCAGCACGGCCTTGTCATCGATCAGCATGGCTTGGAACTGGCCGCTGCCGAGCAGCTGCACGCGTGCGAACAGGCCCGGGGTGAAGGCGCGGTCGGCGTTGTCCAGCAGCGCGCGGACCCGGATGGTGCCGGTGCTGCGGGTGACCTGGTTGTCCAGGAAGTCGACCTTGCCTTCATGCGGGTAGCCGGTCTCGCCGGACAGGCCGACCTTCACCGGCAGTTCGCTGTCACGCTCGCTCGGGCGTTCACCCTTGCGGGCCATCTGGGCGTAGCGCAGGAAGGTCCCTTCATCGGCATCGAAGTACACATGCACCTTGTCCAGCGAGACCAGCGTGGTCAGCACGCTGGCACTGTCGCCGGCGGTCACCAGGTTGCCGGCGGTCACCATCGCGCGGCCGGCACGGCCGTTGATCGGAGCGCGCACCTGGGTGAACTCCATGTTCAACCGCGCCGCATCCACCGCCGCCTGTGCGGCCTGGACCTGCGCCAGTGCCTGTTCGGACACCGCGCGGCGCTGTTCCCAGGTCTCGGTGGAGATCGCCTGCTGGTCGGACAGGCGGCGGGCACGGTCGGCTTCGCTGCGGCTCACCTGGGCCTGGGTGCGCGCGCGGTTGAGCTCGGCGGTGGCGCGGTCCAGCTCGGCGCGGTAGCTGCGTGCGTCGATGGTGAACAGCACATCACCCTTCTTGACCTCCTGGCCTTCGACATAGTTGACCTTGTCGATGTAGCCGGAGACGCGCGGGCGCAGTTCAACGCTTTCGACCGCTTCGACGCGGCCACTGAAGTCGTCCCACTGGCTGACCTGCTTGACCAGCACCGGGGCGGCGCTGACCGACGGCGGCGGCGGCATGCCGGCTTCTTCAGCGTGGCTGCCACTGCAGGCGGTCAGCACCGCGGCGGCGAGGATCGAGACGCCGGCCATGGCCAGCCGTCGGGTGAAACGATGCGGGGAGGAGTTGGAAGTCATGTCATGCATCCGTACGTAGGGGTGGTGATACAGAATCGAAAACGTGGGGCGACGTGGGGGGCGTAGCCTGGGACCTGAACCTTGGTAGAGGTCAAGCGGTGCCGGCCGTGTTGCGCGACATCGGAGGGGGGCGGTCCAGATGCAGCAGCCCGCGCGGCAACTCGGCATCGCGCGCGTCGCAGCGCACGATCGCGCGGTTGTCGGTGCAGTTGTCCAGCAGCGAGACCACGCGACGGCCGACCAGCAGCGCGCTCGGCCATTCAATGCAGGCCTTGGCCGCATTGGCCGGGGTACACACCGGATCGCACACTTCCAGCATCTGCGCGCGCACACCGAGGGCCTGGGCCTCCTGGTGCAGCACCTGCGCGTACATGCGCGTGGCGGACATGGTGATGGAGGATTCCCCATGCCCGGCCCACGGCTTGAAACCGGCGGGGCCGCCGACCAGTACGTAGCGCCGTGCCTGCCCGCCACCGCGCAGCAGCGGCAGCAGATGCCGACCCGCATGCACGTGCGGCATCACGTCGGCCTGCAGCGCCTGCAACAGTGCATCGCCACTGCGATCGGTCACCCGACCGCGGTTGTACGGGCCGCCCATTGCATCGACCACGGCCGCCAGCGCGCGGCGACGCCCGCCGATCCGCTCGGCCACGGTGCGCGCAGAGCCGTCATCGCCCAACGAGCCAAGCAGCACTTCCAGCCCGGGCTCATCGGCGAACTGCTCCTGCAGCGCAGCCAGCCGCGTGGGATCGCGGCCGACCACCAGGACCGGGCTGCCGGCCTCCAGCAAGGCCGCCACGATGCCCTGGCCCACGCTGCCGGTGCCACCGAGCACCAGCACCTCGGGGGCCAATGTCCCATTCATGGGACTTTCACTCCCGCCGCCGGGATAATCCCAATTCGACCCAGTCGGTCGTTGCCACGAGCGCCCAGGCGAATGCTGCCGCCGCGCTGCATGTTCGCAGGCGGGGTGAATTCCCGGAAAGCCTTGCGGGACAAGGAACCCAGGCGGGGTTCCACGGTCAACGCGAGGTCCAGCGGGGCGTTGGGGCCGCTACGCAGGCGGCCAAGAATGTTCCGCAACCACATGGTTGTCGTCCTTCATATCTGGAATGGCGCCAGATTAGTCCTCAAACTCCCCCTTGATTAGTCCGGATTTAGGGGAATAATCATCCCGTGCCCGGCACAATCATTTACGGCACTCTTCCCCTCCCCCGACTTTGGATCCCGTCATGGCCCACGATCTCAACGACACGCTGATCTTCGTCAAAGTGGTCGAGCAAGGCAGTTTCATCGCCGCCGCCACTGCACTGGGGCTCCCCAAGACGACGGTGAGCCGCAAAGTGCAGGAGCTGGAAACGCGTCTCGGCGCACGCCTGCTGCACCGGACCACCCGCCGCCTCGGCCTCACCGAGGCCGGCTCGGTCTATCACGAGCACTGCCAGCGCATCGCGCGCGAACTGGAAGAAGCCGAAGGTGCGGTCAACCAGCTGCAGTCCGGCCCGCGCGGCTGGTTGCGCTTCACCGTGCCGTATTCGATCGGCATCACCTGGATCGCGCCGCTGCTCGGCCAGTTCCATGCGCAATACCCGGAAATCCAGCTGGACATGCACCTGGGTAACGAGAAGCTCGACCTGATCGCCGGTGAAGCGGATCTGGCGCTGCGCGTGGGCACCCTGCCCGACTCCAACCTGGTGGCGCGCAAACTCGGCAGCCTGCGCACGCAGGTGTTCGCCAGCCCGGCCTACATCGAGCGCTACGGCGAGCCGCTGCATCCGGATGAGCTGCAGTTCCACCGCATCCTGGCGATGCGCAAGGCACGCAACCTCAACAACAACCGCTTCTTCTGGCAGCTGGGCGAGAACGGCGGCGAGCTGCTCGATTTCCCGGTCAATCCGCTGCTGGTCGCCAATGATCCCTCCGCGTTGAACGGCGCACTGGTGTGCGGCGAAGGCCTGCTGCTGACCGGTGACGTGATGGCCAAGCCCTTCGTCGAATCGGGCATGGTGCGGCGCGTGCTGGCCGGCTGGACCGGCCCGGAAGTGGACTTCAACGCGGTGTTCGCCGGCGGCCGGCTGGTCTCGCCGAAGGTGCGCGCGTTCGTGGATTTCCTGGTCGAGAAGATGAACTTCGACGCCAACTACATGCTCGCCCAGTGCCCGGCGGCGAAGCTGGCCAAGCAGCAGCAGACCCAGGTGGAAACGGAACTGCAGGCGGCCGGGAAGCGGATTCTGGAGACGGTGACCGCGGGGTGATGCTGACAGTACGCCGGGCTGGCGACCTACACCATGCCGTCGCTTTGCGCTCTTGCCGGGTAGGAGGGAGTGACCGACTTGCCACTCAGCTGCGGTGTAGCGAGATCGCACTGAATCGTCCGGTACCGGAGTTGGTCAGGTACTACGAGCGGCTGGGCTTTACCAGGCATGTCCATCGCAGAGGCGTGCTCTCGCGCCTTGTTCATGACATTACGGTTGATGGCCATGATTTGACAGCCGCCGAAGACCGCAGTAGTAGACTTCCGTCAGGACCGACCCACTCAGGGGGCCAGCGATGAAACGCTCCACTCAATTGAAGCCAGGCAAGCGCGCCGCCCCCCCCGTGGACATCGCCAAGGTCAGACGCCATCTGTCTGGAGGCATTGCCACGAGGCCTGGCGAGACGTTGTCCAAGGGCGAGCTGAAAGCAGTGTTTGATTCGGACAAGGCGGTTCTTGCCCGGGCATCCCGAAGGGCGGGCGAGGATGTACTGGTCAAGTACAACGGGGTGATGGCCGGCGCAATGAACCCGCGCAAGCGTTCCAAGCCTGTCTAGACTGATGCCGCGCTCGGTTGGTCGGTGACCGGTAAGCGGGCGGCGTCGTTTGGGAAGAGCAGCCGGCCAGTGGCCGGCATTTTGGCGGCGCTGTCGTTTGGGCGTTGCGGGTGTGTGGGTGCGCGAGTGCGCGAGCGAACGGAATTGTTCAGGGTTTACCGGCCAACGGCCGGTACCCACAAGAATGCCGCCTGCGAGGGCGGCATTCTGTTCCCGCCTGCGGCGCGAACGTTGCAGCAATAACGCGACGCGTTATTGTTGCAACGGAATCACACGGATCTCGACGCGGCGGTTCTGCGCGCGGCCGGCATCGGTGTTGTTGTCGGCGATCGGGTAAGCCTTGCCGGCACCCAGGGTTTCGATGCGGGCGCGCTGCACGCCCTGGCCGGCCAGGTAAGCGGCGACCGAGTCGGCGCGTTCCTTGGACAGGCGGTTGTTGACCGCATCGCTGCCGATGCTGTCGGTGTGGCCGACCACTTCGATCATGGTCTGGTTGTACTCGGCCAGCGTGCTCGCCACGCCGTTGAGCGACCCGTAGAACTGCGGCTTCAGCGTGGACTTGCCGAAGTCGAAGGTGATGCCGTCCGGCAGGTTCAGCACGAGGTTGTCGCCATTGCGGGAGACGTCGATACCGGTGTTGGCGGTGCGCTCGCGCAGGGCGCGTTCCTGGCGGTCCTGGTACTGGCCGACGGCCGCGCCGCTCAGTGCGCCGATACCGGCACCGATCATGGCGTGCTGGCGGCGTTCGGTGGCGCTGTTGCCGCTGAGCAGGCCCGCGGCGACGCCGACGGCGGTACCGATCAGGGCGTTGCGGCCGGTGCGGTTCTGCTGCTCGACGGGATTGCCGTACTGGTCACTCTGCACGTAGGAGCCACCGGTGGCGCAGGCCGTCAGGGCGGCAGCAGTCATCAGGGCCAGGGCCACGTTGCGGGTTGCGGGTCGAATCATGAGGTTTCTCCTTGGTTACCGGTCGGCGCCGGCGTGCGGGCCGTGAAGAGCATAAACAGCCCAACGCGATGCCGGCATGATGAATGGCACGCTCGGCAGCTCCCTGTTCAGGTAATCGTTTACGGCTGCGGCGCTCGATCCGGGGTGCGGGTCACGCTCCGCCGGTGTGGCGATACGCGGCCAAGGCGGCATCCCGGCCCTCGGACAGATCCACCAGCGGCAAGGCCGGATAGCCTGGCGCGCACTCGGCCAGCAGCTGCGGTGACTGCCACGGAGCAAAGCGCGCCTTGACCGGCAATGCCGCCAGTTCCGGCACCCACCGCGAGATATACCGCGCCTGCGGGTCGAACTTCTGCGACTGCGTCACCGGATTGAAAATCCGGAAGTACGGCGCGGCGTCCGCCCCGGTGCCGGCAACCCACTGCCAACCCATTGTGTTGTTGGCCAGGTCCGCATCGACCAGCGTGTCCCAGAACCAGCGCGCGCCTTCGCGCCAGTGCTGGCGCATGTGCTTGCACAGGTAGCTGGCGACGATCATGCGCACGCGGTTGTGCATGTAACCGGTGGCCCACAGCTCACGCAGGCCCGCATCGACGATCGGAATGCCGGTGCGGCCCTGCTGCCATGCACGCAGTGCGTCCGCATCGGGTTTGGCCCATCGGAACTGATCGAAGCGCGGGTTGAGGTTGTGATCCGGCGTCTGCGGGAAGTGATGCAGCAGGTGATACGAAAACTCGCGCCAGCCCAGCTCTCGGATGTAGCCGTCGATGTCGGCATCCCGGCTGGCACTGCGCTCGTCCTGCAGACGGCGGACGATCTGCCACGGGGCGATCTCGCCGAAATGCAGGTGCGGCGACAGCAGCGAGGTGCCGACCCGGTCCGGCAGATCACGCTGCTGGCGATAACCGCTGAGCGCGCCGTCGATGAAGACCGTCAGCGCCTCGTGGGCGCCGGCTTCGCCGGGCTGCCAGTGCGTCCAGAACTCCCGGTCCCACGGAATGGAGGGCGCAAGGTTGAGCGCGTCGAGGCTCTCGCCGCTCGCGCGGTGCGCGGGCAGACCCTCCGGCGCGTGGGTCGGCGCCGGCAGCTGGACGCGGGTCAGCGCATTCCGCCAGAACGGGGTGAACACTTTGTACGGCCCGCCCTGCTGGGTTGCCACGTCCCATGGCTCGAACATCAGGCTGCCGTTGTGGCTTTCGGCCTCGATGCCCTGCTCGCGCAGCGCCCGCTTGATCTTCGCATCGCGCGGCTGGGTGGCCGGTTCGTACTTGCGGTTCCAGTAGACCGCCACCGCACCGGTCTGCTCGATCAGCGCCTGGAGCTGCGACCGACTGTCGCCCTCGCGCAGCACCAGCGAAGAACCGCGCGCACGGAGGTCAGCGTCCAGCGCTGCCAGCGAGCGATGCAACCACGCGTTGGACGCGCCACCGGGCGCCCAATCGCCTTCTTCGTGTGGCGCATGGATGTAGACCGGCACCGGCACATGGCCGGCATCCAGGGCGGCCTGCAGGGCCGGGTTGTCCTGCAACCGCAGGTCACGGCGAAACCACACCAACGCTACCGACACGAGACTACCCCGGAAGATTCGAGAGGCAATGATAGCCAGTGCAGGTGAAGGACAGGCAGCGATCACGCGTGGGTGGCCCGCACTGTTCCACATCGCCGCGCTTGACCTCAATCATGCTTGAGGTTCTATCGTGGCGTCCTCCCTCCCGCTTCCCCTCTGGAGATGCACATGCCTTACACCCTCCCCGCCCTGCCCTACGCTTACGACGCACTCGAACCGCACTTCGATGCACGCACGATGGAAATCCATCATGCCAAGCACCACCAGGCCTACGTCACCCATCTCAATGCCGCCCTCACCGATGCCGGGATCGAGAGCACCGACATCGACGCGCTGATCGCCGATATCGGGGCTCTGCCGGAGGGTGTGCGCAACGTCGTCCGCAACAACGGCGGCGGGCATGCCAACCACAGCCTGTTCTGGACAGTGCTGACCGCCAGCGGCGGCACGCCGGAAGGCGCCGTGGCCCAGGCGATCGAGCGTGACCTCGGCGGCTACGCCGCGTTCAAGGAGGCCTTCACCAAGGCCGCGCAGACCCGCTTCGGCAGTGGCTGGGCGTGGTTGACGTTGAGCCGCGATGGCAAGCTTCTGGTGGAGAGCAGCCCGAACCAGGACAACCCGTTGATGGGCGACTTCGCGGGTCTCTCCGGTGGCACGCCGATCCTGGGGCTGGATGTGTGGGAGCACGCTTACTACCTGAACTACCAGAACCGCCGCCCGGACTACATCGCCGCGTTCTTCGAGCTGATCGACTGGGCCGAAGTCGCGCGCCGTTACCAGGCCGCCGGCGGCCGTTGATGGACACGGGTCCTGCACTGGGCCTCGGCACGCAGCCCTCCGCCACGCCGTCCGAGGCTGCAGTGCTGGACCCGCCGCTTTCGGCGGCCGCGCTGCGCCATGCCTTTGGCCAGTACCCGACCGGGGTCGCCATCGTCGCCGCCCGCAGCGACGACGATGCTCTGTTCGCGATGACGATCAACTCCTTTGCTTCGTTGTCGCTGGACCCACCGCTGGTGCTGTGGAGCCTGTCGAACCGCTCGCCCGATGTGGCCGTGTATCGCACCGGCAGGCCGTTCTCGATCAGTATCCTGGCCGCCCGGCAGCTCGCCTTGGCGCGGCATTTCGCCGATGGAAAACGGCGGCGCGTGCCGGTGCCCGGCACGATGATGGCGCACGCCAGTGGCGTGCCCCTGGTCCGCGATGCGGTTGCACAGCTCGTCTGCACGGTCGAACAAACGCTGCCCGCCGGTGATCATGTGCTGGTCATCGGCCAGGTGGTGCAGCTGGATACCGCCCCCGGCGACACCCTTGCCTTCCACCGTGGGCGCTACGCCCGCGTCACCGCTGCCTGAGTCCGCATCGAATGGATATCCCCGCACTGCAACGTCTTCTCGACCGGGGGCGCGACAGCGCCCTGCTTCGCTTCGGGCTGGGCAAGGCCCTGCTCGACGCGGGTGACACCGCGGAAGCGGTCATCCATCTGCAGCGCTGTGTCGCACAGGATCCACAGTACTCGGCAGGCTGGAAATGGCTGGGTAAAGCCCATGTGGCGGCCGGCGATCCGGACGCGGCGGCACAGGCATGGCACCAAGGCCGTTCTGTCGCCGAGACCAACGGCGACAAGCAGGCGGTGAAGGAGATGGCCGTGTTCCTGCGGCGGCTGCAGAAGGCGAGCGCCGCCCGAGCGTGAGGCACGGCATCGCGCACTTACGGATCAATCGCCCTTCGCCCGCCGCTGCTGCGCGTCGAAGCGCTGCATCGAAGCCCGGATCAGCGCCTTGGCCTCGGCGGCATTGCCCCAGCCGTTGAGCTGCACCGGATTGCGGCCGGCCGGCAGGTCCTTGTAGACGCGGAAGAAGGCTTCGATGCGCTGCCGTTCGATCAGCGGCAGATCGTCCAGATCGCGGATGTTGCCGTAGGTGGGGTCGATCTTGTCGGTCGGCACGCCGATGACCTTTTCATCCTGCTCGCCGTCATCGACCATCTTCAGGTAGCCGATCGGACGGAACCGCACGATCACGCCGGGATGCAGCGGCTCACGGGTCAACACCAGTGCGTCCAGCGGATCGTTGTCGCCGGCCAGGGTGCGCGGCATCGAGCCGTAGTTGGCCGGGTACGCCACCGGCATCGACTGGAAGCGGTCCACATGGACCAGCCCGTCTTCCTTGATCTCGTACTTGGTGAAGCTGCCGGCCGGGATCTCCACGGCCAGATGCACTTCGTCCGGCGCGTTCTTCGGCTGGGCGGCGAGGAACGGGTGCAGGACTGCGTTGCCGGCCACGCCGGCACCGGCGAGCAGCAGCAGCGAGGCGGCCAACACGGCCCGCGCGATGGAACGGCGATGCGTCATCTCGATCTCCACGGAAGACCGGGCGCACCGCAGTGGCCCGGCCGGTCGGTCATTCCCAGCAACGGTCGGCGCGACCCTTGAGGGTCTGGGCGCGCGTGCAGTCACGGGGGGCGATGCGTCCCTGCGTCAGTTCGGCCTTCTGTTTGCGGCCATCGGCAGCGCGTGTCAACTCGAAGCCGTCGTACAGGCGGCCGGTGACGGTGCGCGCCTCGTAGCGCAGGTGCGTCGGATCGATCTTCAACACCTGGAACAGCTGCGTGTCCTCGCCGACCGGCGCCATGGTGGTCCGGGCCTCGTCGGAGAGCCGGTACTGCTTCGGCCCGGCGACGGTGACCACGAACTGCGGCGTCGCGCCCTGCCCTTCGCCACGGCGGCCGTAGGTGTGGTCGTGGCCCTGCAGGACCAGATCGACCTGGCGGCGGCGCACCACCGGCAGCAGTACATCGCGCAGTTCGGTGTTCTCGCGGCCCTCGCGCGGGGAATAGAACGGCTGGTGCAGCAACACGATGCTCCACGGGTGCGGATTGTCCGCCAGCACGGTGTCCAGCCAGGCGGCCTGCGCCTTGGCCGTGCCCAGATCGAGCGCGGAGGTACCGTCGAGCACGGCGATGCGCACACCCTGGTAGTCGAACCAGTAGGTACTGGTATCGGCGGCGTCCACGCCGTTGCGCGGCAATGCGAACGTCACCGGCCAGTGCCGGCCCAGCACGCGACGCTCCTGCGGCGTGTCTTCGAACTCTTCGAAATACTCGTGGTTGCCGATCGCCGGGGCGACCGCGGTCTCCTGCGGCAGCCAGCCGGCGGCGGCGAACCACTCGCCCCACTCGCTGTCATCCTGCCCATCGCCGCCGCTGACCAGGTCACCGGCGAACAAGCTCAGGCGCGCGTCCGGGGCCGCCTTGATGCCGGCCCGCAGGACCCGGGAGACGTGGCTGAGGTTCTTGTTCTGGGTGTCACCGAAATACAGCAGCGTGAGCGGCTGATCGGCACGCCCGGCGGTGCGCAGCTGGTTCCAGGCACTCCAGGTGTTCTGGCCCTGCACGCGCCACAGGTACAGGGTGTCCGGCTGCAGGCCGGTCACGTCGGCACGGTGATGATGGGACGCGCCGAGTTCAGTGGTCAGCGCCCGGGTGGTCGCGGTGATGCGGGTCGGCGTGCCGACATCCGGCGAGTCGCCGGCCACGACCCATTGCAGCACGGTCGCTTTCACCGAGGTGTCGGTACGCCAGGCGACCGAGAAGCCGCGCGCGGCGTCCTGCGCCGGCGAGGCGACCAATCGATCCGGGAAGCCAGTCGCTGCGTAATGGCGGTTGCCCACAGGAACCTGGGTGTTCGGCTCGGCACCGTTCTCCGTCCCTTTCTTCGCCACGGCACTGCCGCTGCACAGCAGCAGCGCCATCGCCAGCGCGGTCAGGGCGGCAGGAACGCGGCTCACGCGCCACACTCCAGCGGCAGCGACAACTGCTTGGCGATGCTCGCCCAGTCGAACGCCACCACGCCCTGGTCATCGTGCACCGCGTACAGCGCGCCATGCGGGAAACGCGCGGACGGCGCCTGCATCGACCAGATGCCGTCGGTGTTGGCCACCGTATTGCCCTGGAACGCGCCGACATGTTTCAGGCTGTGCCGGTCGAACAGGTGGAACACGCTGCGCTGCTTGCCCTGCTCGGTGGTGATCCACCAGCCATCCTTGCCACAGGTCCGCAGCATCACCCCTTCGGCCTGGGCCTGGAACGCATCGCGTCCGAAGGTGGTGCCGCTGAAACGGCCTTCCAGCGTGTAGACCTTGAACTCGCTGGCGTAGGTTTCGTCTTCTTCGGCGATCAGCAGGCGGTCGTTGGCCGGGTCGCCCCAGATCGATTCGACCACCCGCAGCGCACCCGCTTCGGTGGTGTCACCGATGCTGGCGGTGAGCGTGGCCTGCGCCTTGCCGTCCTGCACGGTAAGCGCGTAACGGCGCACGCGCTTGTCCAGTTCGGCCAGCGGCGGCAGCACGTCGTTGCCCTGCGCGTCTTCGCCCGCGTCGTAGGAATCGGTCACGTACACGTCGTAGCCGCTGCCCTGCTTGTTCACCCACAGGCCGTAGGGCTTGCGCAGGTCGTCGGCGGCGAACACACCCAGGGGGGTGAAGTCCGGCAGCTGCAGCACCTGCACGCGGTGGTTGTCGCGCTCCACGATCAGCACCAGGTCATCGACCACGGCGATGCCGTTGGGGCGGTCGAACTGGCCGGGGGCGGTGCCGAGGCTGCCGACGTCACGCAGCTTCGCGCCGGTCTGCCCGTCGTAGACCATCAGCTTGTCGGTGGCCTTGGCGGTCGCGATCAACCAGACCTGGCCCTCGGGCGTGGTCCAGCTGGCCGGCGAGTCGATGTTGTCGTCCGGGGTCATCGGGGTCAGGAACGCCTCGGCGACCGTGGCGACATCGCGTGCGGCGGAGGCGTCGGCCGCAGCCGTCGGCGCGGCGGGTGCCGCAGCGTCGGGCGTCGCTGGCGGCGTGCAGGCGGTCAACAGCGCCAGCGCGAGCAGGCTCAGGCAATGGGCGGCGCGCATCACAGGGCAACCTTCAGGCCGAGGGCGTAGGTGCGGCCATATTCTTCGTTCTGCAGGGTGCGCGAGCGCACGCCCTGGTAGAGCTCCAGCGGCTTGTCGAGCAGGTTCTGGGCTTCGAAGTAGAGGCTCACGTGGGCGGTGAACTTGTAGTCCAGGCTGAAATCGAGCTGGGTATTGGGCGCTACGTAGATATCGTAGGCGCGGCTGTCGCCCAGCGAATCCAGGTACTCGCTGCGGTAGACCGCAGCCACGCGGGTGCTGAAACCGGCCTTTTCATAGCCCAGGTGTGCGCTGTACACATGCTTGGAGGCGCGCGGCAGCATGAAATCGTCGCGCTCGCGGCCGGCCACGCCGGGATCGAAATCGGTGTCCAGCCAAGTGCCGCTGGCGCCGACCAGCAGGCCATCCCAACCCGCCGGCAGGAAGGCAAGCTGCTGCTGCCAGTTGAATTCGGCGCCCTTGACCGTGGCCTTGTTGCCGTTGATCACCCGGGTGACCTCGAAGTCCGGGTACGCGGGATCCGTGTTGCTCACCGTGTTGACGATATAGCCATCGATCGACTTGTGGAACACACCCAGCGAGACGATGCCGGTGCTGCCGAGGTATTTCTCGAGCGACAGGTCGATGTTCTTAGATTCGTAGGGATCCAGCTGCGGATTGCCGATCCGGACTTCCTCGTCGCCCCGGCTCAGGCCGACGCGCGGCGCCACATCGCCGAACGACGGGCGCGAGACGGTCTTGTTGGCGGCCGCGCGCAGCACCCAGTCATCGCCGGCGTCGTAACGCAGGTGCAGGCCGGGCAGCACGTTGGTGTAGCTGCGGCTCACGCTCAGCGGCGTGACCGTGAAGCTGCGGCCGTTGCTGGCCACCTCGACGCTGTTGCCGGTCGCGCTGAACTGGGTGTTCTCCACGCGCACGCCGCCGATGATGCGCAGCGCGCCGACATCCCAGGTGCCCATCGCATAGCTGGCGAAGATGTCTTCGCTGGCGGTGTAGTCCTCTTCCAGCGAGGTCAGCGCGTTGCCACCGGCGTCCTGCGGACGGGCGCTGTACTGGCCGCCATGCTGGGCCCAGTAGCGACGCATGGCATCCGAGCTCATGCCCTGGCCGAGGCTGCCACCGCGGTGATCGGGGGTGGCGGCGGTCCAGTCCGACAGCGCCACGTCGGGGCCGACGCGCAGTTCGCGCTCGTCGACATTGACGTCGCGGTCGCGCCAGCGGCCGAGCAGGCCGAACTTGACGCTGGAGGAATCCCCATCGAAGCGCACGTTGATCTGCGCGCTGCGCTCGCTGTCGTTGACCTGCTTCGGCGAGAGCACGAAGCGGTCGAAATCGTAGTTGCCGTTGTCCATCCGCTGCGCGCTGGTCAGCGAATAGCGCGGGATGCCGCTGTTCTGATCGACGCTCGCGCCGAGGTCGTCGCCGTTGTACTCGAAGCGCGCCTCCATCTCATCGTTGACGCGCTCTTCGGTGCGGGTGTAGCCGACCTTGTAGTCGACAACCGCATTCGTGAGGCGGTTTTCGCCACCGGCGCTGGTGGTGAAGGTATTTTCCTTCTTGGTGCGGTACCGCATCCGCTTCTGGATCGCATCGGCCGGCAGGTCCTCGACGCGGTACTGGTTGTTGCCCAGCGCGGTGACCTCGCCATCGCCGAAGTTGAAGATCGTGCGCTGGCGGGTTTCTGCATCGTCGAACTGGCTGTACAGCGTGCGCAGGTAATAGCGGCTATCTTCATCCGGACGCCAGTCGAGATTGAGGTTGGCGCCGATGCGCTTGCGTTCGATCTCGTACTTGCGCTGCTGCAGGCTGTTGGCGAACAGGTCGTCCTCCGCACCCCCGTCGAATTCGCCGTACTCCACTTCGGTGTTGTCCGACTCGAACTTGCGGTTCTGGTAGTTCACGCCCAGCGCGACGCCGAACGTATCGGCGAACACTTCGCTGTAGTTGATCGCCGCCTTGGGGCTGGTGTTGCCGGAGAGCTGCTGGTGGCTGGCTTCGATCTTGCCGCGCAGGTTGCGGCCTTCGCGGTCGAAGGCCGAGGCGGACTCGACCAGGATCGCACCGCCGATCGCGTCGCCGGGCATGTCCGGGGTCGGCGATTTGACCACGCGCAGGCGCTCGGTCGAATCGGACGGAATCACATCCAGAGGCGCGGCACGGCTCGAATCTTCCGGGGTGCCGATGGCGATGCCGTCGACACTGACGCTGTTGAGGTTGGCATCCAGGCCGCGGATGACCACGAAGCGCCCCTCGCCCTGGTCACGGGTGACGCTGACGCCCGGCAGGCGCTGCAGCGATTCGGCCACGTTCTTGTCCGGATAGACGCCCATGGCATCGGAGGACACCGCATCTTCGATCGCATCGCTGCTGCGCTTGAGGTCGACCGCACGGGTCTGCGACTCCAGCTGCGGGCGGACCTCGACGCGGTCCAGGTCGATGGCGGCGGCCCCGGCGGCGGCGCTGCCGGCCACCGTGCTGCCATCGGGGGTATCGGCGGCATGGACCGACGGGGTGATCACCGCCAGCAACGAAAGGCTGATCGCCAGGCCCAACGGACGCTTCTTCTGCACTGCATTCCCCAATCTGTGTAAAGAATGGGTCAGCACGGTATGTCCGGGAGGTTGCATGGGGATGACACCGGGGACATCGAGGCGCTGGGTGGGGGGGGCGGCTTTTGGCTTCGGTGGGGTGTTGCGGCACACTATCGGCCTCTCCTTTGCAGTCTTTCCCCCATGAAAATCGTCGAAGTGCGCCATCCGCTGGTGCAGCACAAGATCGGCCTGATGCGCGATGCGTCCCTGAGCACCAAGGACTTCCGCGAGCTGGCCAATGAACTCGGTGGGCTGCTGGCCTATGAGGCCACCGCCGATCTGGAGACCGAGGCCCACACCATGGCCGGCTGGGCCGGGCCGGTGACGGTGCAGCGCATCGCCGGGGCCAAGATCACCGTGGTGCCGATCCTGCGCGCCGGCCTGGGCATGCTCAGCGGCGTGCTCTCGCTGATCCCGGCCGCGCGCGTGAGCGTGGTCGGCCTGCAGCGCGATGAGGAAACCCTGCAGCCGGTGCCCTACTTCGAGCGCCTGACCGGCCGCCTGGAAGAGCGCGATGCGCTGATCCTGGACCCGATGCTGGCCACCGGCGGCACCCTGATCGCCACCATCGACATGCTCAAGCGCGCCGGTGCCCGTCGCATCAAGGGCATCTTCCTGGTCGCCGCACCGGAAGGCATCGCCGCGGTGCAGGCCGTGCATCCGGACGTGGAGATCTTCACCGCCGCGATCGACGCCCAGCTCAACGACAAGGGCTACATCCTGCCGGGCCTGGGCGATGCCGGCGACCGCATTTTCGGGACCCGCGTGGTCGGTTGATCCCGGCGTCTGCAGCGGCGGCCGTCACCGGCCGCCGGTGCTTCACATGGTTTAGCGATGGCCGGGATGCGTCGAGGGTGCCGTGCCGACCAACGGTCGGCACCTACCGGTGTGGTTGCGCAGGCGTTACGCCAGCGCGCGGGCCTTCAGTTCGCCCTGTTCGTGCACGGTGCCGAAGCGGCCCTTCTCATCGCGTGACACCTGCGCCAACGCGCAGTGCGGGTCATGGGTGAAGAACAGATGGACGTTGCGGGCGAACTTGTCTTCCAGGAAGCTGCGCTTCTCGTCGATCAGCAGCTCGGCGTTGCGGTCGTAGCCCATGGTGATCGGGACGTGCACCCATGAGCGGCCCGGGATCAGGTCCGCACAGAACACCACGCCGCCTCGCGGCTGACCCTCCACGGTCTCCGGCCCGATGATCTCCGCCAGCATCAGGCCCGGGGTATGCCCGTCGCTGAAGCTGAAACGCACGCTGTCGCCCAGGGTCTTGGAGTAAGGGCCATCGACGATTTCCAGCCGACCGCTTGCCTCCAGCAGGCCGGGCAGTTCCGGAATGAAACTGGCGCGGTCGCGCGGATGCGGATGCAGCGCGCGGGCCCAGTGCTCGGCCCCGACCAGGAAGGTCGCATTCGGGAACAGCAGTTCGGGCGAGCGGCCCTCGCTCCACGGCGCCAGCAGGCCGCCGGCGTGGTCGAAGTGCAGGTGGCTCAGTACCACCACGTCGATGTCTTCGTGCTCGAAACCCGCCTCGCGCAGCGATTCGATCAGCACGTGGCCGGGTTCCTGCACGCCGTAACGGTCCCGCAGTTTCGGCTCGAAGAAGGCGCCGATGCCGGTTTCAAACAGCACGGTCTTGCCGGCCAGCGGGCTGGCCAGCAGCGCGCGGCAGGCCAGCTCGATCCGGTTGAGATCGTCCGGCACTGCCCATTTTTCCCAGACCGCGCGCGGCGCATTGCCGAACATCGCGCCGCCGTCGAGTTTCTGCGAGTTACCGCGGATGGACCATAGTTTCATCCGCAAATTATCGTCGCGCGACCGTTAAATATTCGCTAGTCGTCGCCCATGAAAAAACCCCGCCACTGGGACGGGGTTTTTCGTTTCCGCACTCAATCAGTGCGCTTGGCTGACCTTGGCGCTGCCCACCGGATTGCGCGGATCGCTGCCACCGCTGAGCACGTTGCTGCGGCGGTCCCATTCCACGGTCTGCAGGTTGCCCCAGACGTGGCTGGAGCCGCGACCGCCGGCGGCGCTGTCGCCGGGCAGATCGATCTTGTGGCCCATCGCCTGGAGCTGCTTGATGGTATCCGCATCGAAGGTGCCGTCTTCGGCCTCGATCAGGTCCGGCAGCCACTGGTGGTGGTAGCGCGGCAGCGCGGCGACCTGCTGGGCGGTCAGGCCGTCGTCGTAGCCGAGGATGCCGAGCAGCACCATGGTGATGATGCGGCTGCCACCGGGCGTACCGAGCACCACGACCTTGTCGGCGGATTCCATGAAGGTCGGCGTCATTGAACTGAGCATGCGCTTGCCCGGCTTGGGCGCATTGGCCGCATAGCCCATCACACCGAAAGCGTTGGGCGTGCCCGGCTTCAGCGCGAAATCGTCCATTTCGTTGTTCAGCAGCACGCCGGTACCCGACGGAATCAGGCCCGAGCCGTACAGCAGGTTCACGGTCTGGGTCGCACCGACGCGGTTGCCCTCGCGGTCGATGATCGAGAAATGCGTGGTCTCGTCATCTTCCAGCGGGGTCGGGTTGCCCGACAGCAGATCGCTCGGGGTGGCCTTCTCCGGGTGGATGGTGGCACGCAGGCCCTGGGCGTAGTCCTTGCTGGTCAGTACCTTCTGCGGGATATCCACGAAGTCCGGATCACCGAGGAAGAAGGTGCGGTCGCGGTAGGCGCGACGCATCGCTTCCACCACCAGATGGGTGCGGTGGGCCTGGTCCATCGACTTCAGATCCCAGCCTTCCAGGATCTGCAGCATGGCGGCCAGCGCGATGCCACCGGAGGACGGCGGCGAGGCGGTGGTGATGGTCCAGTCGCGGTACTTGAAGGCGATCGGCTCGCGCAGCTTGACCCGGTAGCCGGCCAGCTCCTCGGCGGTCCAGTGGCCGCCGGCCTGTTTGACGCCCTTGAGCAGCAGCGTGCCGGTCTCGCCGCGGTAGAACCCGTCAAAGCCCAGGTCGGCCAGGCGCTCCATGGTCCGCGCCAGTTCCGGCTGGCGGAACAGGTCGCCCTCGGCGATCGGCTTGCCGTTGCGCTCGTACACCTCACGCGTGCCGGGATAGCGCTGCATCACCTCGCGCCGGGACTGATAGCCCTTGGCCATGCGCGCATACACCGGGAAGCCCTCGCGCGCGATGCGCATGGCCGGTTCCAGCGAGGTCTTCAGCGGCAGCTTGCCGTGCTTGGAGGACAGTTCCACCAGCGCTGCCGGCAGGCCCGGGATGCCGGCCGACCACGCACCGTTGACCGAACGGTCGCGGTCCAGCTCGCCCTTCTTGTCCAGGAAGGCGGCCGGCGTCGCGGATTGCGGCGCGGTTTCGCGCGCATCCAGCATCACATCCTTGCCGGTGGCGGCATCGTGCAGCAGGAAGAAGCCGCCGCCGCCGAGGCCCGAGCTGATCGGCTCGACCACCGCCAGCGTGGCGGAGACCGCCACCGCGGCATCGAACGCGTTGCCGCCCTTGGCCAAAATTTCCATGCCGGCTTCCGTCGCCAGATGGTGACCACTGGCGACGGCCACGCCATCCGGATGTCTGGCCAGGACCGCCTGCGCGGATCCGGCAGCCCAGGCACCCGGGGCCACCAGCAGGACGAGCAGCAACCAACGACGCGACAGCGTTCTCATTTCGGCAGAAACTCCGTGACATACAATTCGGGATGATCGCGCTGCAGCCCGCGCAGTTTGGCGAGCAGGGCGTCCTGGGTTTCCGGAATGTCCGGATCGGGATCGATGCATTCGACCGGGCAGACGACCACGCACTGGGGTTCGTCGAAATGCCCCACGCACTCGGTGCAGCGGGCCGGATCGATCACGTAGATGGTTTCACCCATCGAGATGGCCTGATTGGGGCAGGCCGGCTCACAGACGTCGCAATTGACGCAGAGCTCATTGATTTTCAGCGACATGGCGTTACTCCACGCCCGCGCCGGCGGATGAGAACCGGCCCACGCGGGCGCGCGGGCCGGTCATCGGTGACGCCCCTGCGGGCGCCACCCGGGCCGCGCACGAGGCGCGGCCGCCACTGCACGGGTTACTTGGCTTCGACGAAGATGTACTCGGCGCCGGTCGGCTGGATGATCGACTGGACGCGGGCGTTGTCGGCGGCCTTGCCGATGAAGACCACGCGCACACCCTTCATCGAGTCCGGCGAGACGTCCTTGAACACGGCCTGGATCATGTCGGCCATCTTGGCCGAGGCCGAGGAACCGAAGGCCAGCATGTTGCCCGGCTGCACGCCACGGGCGACGGCCTGGGTGGCGCTTTCGACCTGACGCTCATACTTGGCGGCGAATTCCGGATCCGATTCCGGCGAGAGGTAGTACAGGTACGGGCTGTTGCTGATGTTGCCCATGTTCTGCACGGCCACGGCCTGCAGGTACTTCTTCCAGCCGGCATCGTCATCGGCAGCCGGGGCGACCAGCGCCTGCTGGGCTTCGACGACCGGTGCGGCCTCTTCCTTCTTGCAGGCGGTGAAGGCCAGCGCGAACGACGCGATCAACATGGCACGCATGGTGTTGTTCATGGAATTCCTCCCTTGGTGATTCTTGGTATGTATGGGTCTGACAGGTACTACGCTTGGCCCGACTTCGCTTCACGGACCTTGCGCAGCGCCTCAAGCACGGCGGACGGCACAAAGCCGGACACGTCGCCGCCCAGGCGGGCGATCTCGCGGACCAGCGAAGACGAAATGAAGCTGTGCTGCTCGGCCGGGGTCAGGAACAGCGTCTCGACCTCCGGGATCAGATGACGGTTCATGCTCGCCATCTGGAATTCGTATTCGAAATCGGACACCGCGCGCAGGCCGCGCAGCAGCACCCCGCCCTGCACCGAGCGCACGAAATGCGCCAGCAGGGTATCGAAACCACGCACTTCCACGTTGCGGTTGTGGCCCAGCGCATCGCGGGCCAGCTGGACACGCAGCTCCAGCGGCAGCGTCGGCCCCTTGGACGGGCTCTGCGCCACGCCCACCACCACCTTCTCGAACAGGGGCGCAGCGCGGTTCACCAGATCGATGTGACCGTTGGTGATCGGATCGAAGGTGCCCGGGTACACGGCAATGCGGCGGTTGGCCACGGTCATACGTCAGCTACGCGTGTTGGTCTGGTGAAAGTGTAGCAGTGGCGCGCCGATACAGGGCAAAACGGACCTCCCGGGTGCCCCCCTCGCGGTGCAGCAGCCATCCGGTGGGGATCCGGAGCGTGAGATCGGCCGGGGATTCCACGTACAGCCAGCCATCGGCGGCCAGGTGGGCCGGCAGCGCCGCTATGACCGGGTCCCACAGCCCGTCGGCGAAGGGCGGGTCGACGAAGGCGATATCGGCCGGAACCGTCGGTGGCTGCCGCAGCCACTGCAGCGCTTCGGCCTGGACCACCTGCACCTGCGCCTGCGCACTCAGCCGGGCCACTGAATCGCGCAGATGGCGGCACAGCGCCAAATCGCGCTCTACCAAGGTGGCATGCGCGGCGCCGCGGGAGACCGCTTCCAACCCCAGCGCACCACTGCCGGCAAACAGATCCAGCACGCGCGCTCCACCCAGCCGTGGCCCCAGCCAATTGAACAGCGTCTCCCGCACGCGGTCGCTGCTGGGCCGCAGCCCGGGCGCAAGCGCGACCGGCAGCTTGGTGTTGCGCCACTTGCCCCCGATGATCCGAACCTGGCCCATTGCGGCCGCCGGCTGACGCGACTTCATGCGTGGCTCTTGGTTGAGTGGGTCGACGCGTGAAACGGAGGGAAACGGGTCATGGCACGAAGGTCTGGGGGGAAGGCGGTCCAATATTCTAATCGGTGGTACCGGGCGAGTGCGCTTCATGGACCAAACGCGACACGGGGCGATCTCATCGATAGATCTTGGACCCGCACCTCTGTATGGATGGGCGAGGAGCGTGGCATTCATACATCAATCTACTATTCCGCAAACCCTGAGCGCCCTTGTCGCTCGAAGCTTCGCCAGTACGCATGGCTGCGTCGCAACGCCTCTCATCCACCAATCAATGTTCGCAACCGGGTTGTCAATCGATTAGTAATTCTATGCATCGATGACTACCCAACATCGGCACAGCAAATAGCCTCACCAGTATCAATATAAATATATCATTGACAGGCTCGCAGTTTCGAGACGACGGGCGCTGCACAATCCCACTTGATTAAAGAGAATCCAATTGCCGCATCTGCGGCCTTCTGGACACTCACAATGAATAAACTCGCGATCACCCTGATAATTGCACTCCCAGTATCTGCAGCCCCTCCCACCTCTCAAAAAGATCGAGTAGAAAATACAGGCGAGGGGCGCACCATGGTCAGGACCACTGAGTGGCCGGACTTTGAAGGGGGCTTCGTCGCCGTCGAACAACGTTTATTGATCAACGAAGACGGGGATCCCACCTATCAGTATTCTCGCCAAAGCAAGGCAACGCAGCTCTACCATGAGGCCTTCTGCCTCGAAAAGAATGCGCAGCCGGCTGGAGGAGAAGCAGTGCTGAAAGGAAGTATTGCGGCCTGGATATGCGAGTTGGGCGATGAGAACAAGGCGCTCGACCCAGAAGTAGCTACCCCTCAAAACCCGGGGACGTTCATGGATAGATCAACCGATTATGTTTTTGCAAATGCACCCAATGGCTCAGCCCGCGTAGGCGTCAATTTCCACTCCACGGGCTCCATTCGCTACAGCAGCTCAATCTCCGGCTCCATGCGAGGTAGTGTTTCAGTCGATGGCGGGAGGTGTATAACCAATTTCTCGCAGTTTTATGCCAGCCCATTCAGCGGAAGTCATGTTGCAACCGCGATCTGTATCGTTCACGAGCCAAGAAGGGTGTCAACGAAAATGGAAGGCTGCGTCCCCCGCCTATGTGGCTCCGACAGTGGCTCGGTGACTATCAACTGAAGCAAGCGAAGTTGCTCCGTCACTCCAGAATGTTTAGTAGGTATTGAGCCGCATCATCAGCAAAAAGACGCTGGGCCATCAACGAAATAGTGTGATGTTCATTCACAATGACGACGGGGCGCGACCAGTCCAGGCGGAAGCGCCCCGCCTCTGCCCCATCAATACAGAAGGGCCGCGTCTGCCCACAAGACCGCGGGCTTCCGCCCGCATCATCAGGTTCCACGCAGGTCTACGCGCTGCTTCCACGCCCTTGAAAACCCGTGCCGCCACCCCTACCCCTTGAGCCAGCCGCCGCGCCGGGCGCGGCAATGTCCCAAGGAGCAACACGACCCATGACCGTGCAGACCCAAAAAGAAACCCTGGGCTTCCAGACCGAAGTCAAACAGCTGCTGCAGCTGATGATCCACTCGCTGTATTCCAACAAGGAAATCTTCCTTCGCGAGCTGATCTCCAACGCGGCCGACGCCTCGGACAAGCTGCGCTTCGAAGCGCTGACCCAGCCGGACCTGCTCGAGAACGACGGCGACCTGCGCATCCGCGTCAGCTTCGATGCCACGGCCAACACCCTGACCATCGACGACAACGGCATCGGCATGAGCCGTGACGAAGCGATCGCCCACCTGGGCACCATCGCCAAATCCGGCACCGGCGACTTCCTGCGCCAGCTCTCCGGCGACCAGAAAAAGGACTCCCAGCTGATCGGCCAGTTCGGCGTCGGCTTCTACAGCGCCTTCATCGTCGCCGACCAGGTCGACGTCTACTCCCGTCGCGCCGGCCTGCCCGCCAGCGAGGGCGTGCACTGGTCCTCGCGCGGCGAAGGTGAGTTCGACGTGGAAGGCATCGACAAGCCCGAGCGCGGTACCCGCATCGTCCTGCACCTCAAGGATGACCAGCGCGACTTCGCCGATGGCTGGCGCCTGCGCGGCATCATCAAGAAGTACTCCGACCACATCGGCCTGCCGATCCAGATGGTCAAGGAACACCACGGCGAAGACGCCCCGGCCGAGATCGAATGGGAAACCGTCAACCGTGCCAGCGCGCTGTGGACGCGGCCGCGTACCGAGATCACCGACGCCGAGTACCAGGAGTTCTACAAGCACGCCGCGCACGATCACCAGGATCCGCTGGCGTGGAGCCACAACAAGGTGGAAGGCAAGCTCGAGTACACCTCGCTGCTGTACGTCCCCGGCCACGCCCCGTTCGACCTGTACCACCGCGATGCGCCCAAGGGCCTGAAGCTCTACGTCCAGCGCGTCTTCGTCATGGACCAGGCCGAGCAGTTCCTGCCGCTGTACCTGCGCTTCATCAAGGGCGTGGTGGATTCCAACGATCTCTCCTTGAACGTCTCGCGCGAAATCCTGCAGTCCGGCCCGGTCATCGATTCGATGAAGTCGGCGCTGACCAAGCGCTCGCTGGACATGCTGGAGAAACTGGCCAAGGACAAGCCGGAGGTCTATGCCGGCTTCTGGAAACAGTTCGGCCAGGTGCTCAAGGAAGGTCCGGCGGAAGACTATGGCAACCGCGAGAAGATCGCCGGCCTGCTGCGCTTCGCCTCCACCCATGACGACAGCGGCGAGCCCAGCGTCTCGCTGGCCGACTACGTGGGCCGCATGATCGAGGGCCAGGACAAGATCTACTTCCTGACCGGCGACAGCCACACCCAGGTCAAGGACAGTCCGCACCTGGAAGTGTTCCGCAAGAAGGGCGTGGAAGTGCTGCTGCTCACCGACCGCATCGATGAGTGGCTGATGGGCTACCTCACCGAGTTCGACGGCAAGTCGTTCGTCGATGTCGCGCGTGGCGATCTGGACCTGGGCGCGCTGGAAAGCGCCGAAGACAAGCAGGCCCAGGAAGCCGTCGCCAAGGACAAGCAGGCGCTGGTGGACCGCATCAAGGCCGCGCTGGGTGACGACGTCGCCGACGTGCGCGTTTCGCACCGCCTGACCGATTCGCCGGCGATCCTGGCGATCGGCGAACAGGACCTGGGCCTGCAGATGCGCCAGATCCTGGAAGCCAGCGGCCAGAAAGTGCCTGACAGCAAGCCGGTGTTCGAGTTCAACCCGGGCCATCCGCTGATCGGCAAGCTGGACCAGGAAGGCGATGCCGCGCGCTTCGACGACCTGAGCCGCGTGCTGTTCGACCAGGCTGCGTTGGCCGCGGGCGACACGCTGAAGGACCCGGCGGCCTATGTGCGCCGGCTCAACAAGCTGCTGCTGGAGCTGTCGGCGTAACGGGCGCTACGGGAGGGTGCCGGCCACAGCGGCCGGCACACCGACCGGATCAGGCCCAGCGGTCCAGCAGGGTGCCCAGCATCTCGTCCTGACGGCGGACCACCGCCGCGTTGGCGGCAAACGCCAGCGCGGCTTCCCTGGCCGTCAACACGTCCGCGATCGGCGCATTGGCATCGTCCGGCGCGGCAACCACGGTGGCGGTGACGCCGCCTCCTGCCGCTGCCGTCTGTGCGACACCCAGCCGGGCGGTCTCCGTGACCGGCAGCCGTGCCACGTTGGAGGCTGCGGCCTGCACGCCCAGCGAGGCAGCGCGCATGCCTGAGCTGGCAATGGACATCACGCTCATCGTTCACCGTTTCGCTGTTATGGCCGCACCCGCATGGCGCAGCCCTTCACAACAGGTAACGGCCGCATCGGCCATTACTTGAGTCCCGCCCCACCGCACCTCCACGCCCATGGGCATTCGAGGTGCAGTGGTAGCATAGCCCTCTGATTTCAGCGTCTTTTGCCAATGCTCAGCTTCTTCCGTCGCAAAAAGCCCCAGGACGCCCCGCAAGAGGCGGCCAAGACCCAGCATTACTCCACCGAGGAGCTGGCTGCCGCGTTCCCGCAGGCCACTCCCGAGCCTGCGGCACCGCCGGCGCCTGCGCCGCTGCCGCCCGTGGTGGAAACCCCTGTTCCCGCTGCCGAGCCGGCCGCTCCGGTAGAGCGCGTGATCGCGCCGACGCCGGTCGTGCCTGCGCCTGTGGTTCCTGCGCCGGTTGTGCCTGCCCCTGTGGTGCCTGCCCCCGTGGTGGCTGCGCCGCTGGCACCGGCCCCGGTTGCGCCCGCACCCGTGGTGGCTGCTCCGGTTGCGCTGGAACCGATCGTGCCCGCCCCTGCGGTGACCGCACCGGTTCAAGCACCGATCGCACCGGTAAGCGCACCCGCCCCCGCTGTCGTCGCGCCGCCGGCCGTCACCCCGACGGCTCCGGTTGCTCCAGCCCCGGTCGCCCCGATCACCCCGGTCGCCCCGACCATCGTGACCGAGCGCCCGACCTCCCAGGACATGGCTCCCGCCGCCGCCGGCAAGAGCGGCTGGCGCGAGCGCCTGCGCAACAGCGTGATCGCACGCAGCTTCGGCGGCCTGTTCTCGCGCAATCCCAAGCTCGATGACGACCTGCTCGACGAGCTGGAAACCGCGCTGATCACCGCCGATGTCGGCGTCGGCGCGACCACCGCGCTGGTCGAAGGCCTGCGCAAGCGGATGAAGGCGCGCGAGTTCACCGATGCCAATGCGCTGCTGACCGCGCTGCGCGCCGAACTGATCGCGATCCTGCAGCCGGTCGCCAGGCCGCTGGTCATCGACCGTACCGCCAAGCCGTTCGTGGTGCTCACCGTCGGCGTCAACGGCGTCGGCAAGACCACCACCATCGGCAAGCTGGCCAAGCGCTTCAAGGACGACGGCCATAGCCTGATGCTGGCCGCCGGCGATACCTTCCGTGCCGCTGCCGTCGCGCAGCTGCAGGCCTGGGGCGAACGCAACGGCGTCGCCGTGGTCGCGCAGGGCCAGAACGCCGATGCGGCCTCGGTCGCCTTCGATGCGCTGCAGGCCGGCAAGGCCCGCGGCACCGAAGTGCTGATCGCCGATACCGCCGGCCGCCTGCACACCCAGGCCGGCCTGATGAACGAGCTGGGCAAGATCCGTCGCGTGCTCGGCAAGATCGATCCCGATGCCCCGCACGAAGTGCTGATGGTCATCGATGGCACCACCGGCCAGAACGCGCTGTCGCAGCTGCGTCAGTTCCATGCGGCGGTCAACGTGACCGGCCTGGTGGTGACCAAGCTGGACGGCACCGCCAAGGGTGGCGTGGTGTTCGCGCTGGCCCGTGAGTTCGGCATTCCGATCCGCTTCTGCGGCATCGGCGAGCGCCCGGAAGACCTGCGCGTGTTCGATCCGGAAGCCTTCGTCGACGCGCTGCTGCCGGAAGCACTGGGCGGCTGAGCCGATGCAGCCACGCATGGCGTGGCTCTCCCCCTTCCTCCGGAACCTGCATGACCCGCCAGCCTCCCGCCAGCGCCCCGGTGCCGACCGACGATGTCTTCGTCGCGCGGCTGCTGCACTGGTTCGACGACCACGGCCGGCACGACCTGCCGTGGCAGCACCCACGCACCCCGTACCGGGTGTGGCTGTCGGAGATCATGCTGCAGCAGACCCAGGTCGGCACGGTCATCCCGTACTTCCTGAAGTTCCTCGCCGTGTTCCCGACCCTGCCCGACCTGGCCGCGGCCAGCAATGATGCGGTGATGGCACAGTGGGCCGGGCTCGGGTACTACGCCCGCGCACGCAACCTGCATGCCGCCGCACAGCGCTGTGTCGAACTGCACGGCGGCGAGTTGCCGCGCGATTTCGATGCGCTGCACGCGCTGCCCGGCATCGGCCGCAGCACTGCGGGCGCGATCCTCAGCCAGGCCTGGAATGATCGGTTCGCGATTCTCGACGGCAACGTCAAACGCGTGCTGACCCGCTACCACGGCATCGAGGGCTTCCCGGGGCTGCCGACGATCAAGAAGCAGCTGTGGGCGGTGGCCGAGGCGCACGCGGCGCAGGTGCCCGCATCGCGCATGGTCGATTACACCCAGGCGCAGATGGACCTCGGCGCCAGCGTCTGCAGCCGCAGCAAGCCCGCCTGCGTGATCTGCCCGCTGCAGGCCACCTGCGTGGCGCGTCGCGAGGGCCGTACCGATCAACTGCCGACGCCCAAGCCGGGCAAGACCCTGCCCGAACGCGAGGCGGTGGCGGTGCTGCTGCGCGATGCGCGCGGCCGGGTGCTGCTGCAGAAGCGTCCGGACACGGGGATCTGGGCACAGTTGTGGACCCTGCCCCAGGCCGACAGCGGGGTCGCGCTGCAGGACTGGTTCGACGCGCACATTGAGGGTTCGCTGGACGATGCCGAGCCGCTACCGGTGCTGGAACACACCTTCAGCCACTACCGGCTGCACCTGCAGGTGCTGGTGGCAACGGTGCAGGGCCTGCGCAACGAGGCCGAGGGGCTGCGCTGGGTCGCTGCCGAAGAACGGGTCACGCTGGGCCTGCCCGCGCCGATCCGCAAGCTGCTGGAGACCGGTGCACCGCCCGCTCAGCCCAAGCGCCGTACAATGCGGCGCGCAGCAACATCCCAAGACATCGAGTAACGCTATGCCCCGCACCGTTTTCTGCCAGTACGAACAACGCGACGCCGAAGGCCTGGACTTCGTGCCCTACCCCGGCGAACTGGGCCAGCGCATCTTCAACCACATCGGCAAGCCGGCGTGGGCCGCGTGGCTGGCGCACCAGACCATGCTGATCAACGAAAACCGGCTGTCGCCGCGTGATCCCAAGCACCGCGCGTTCCTGGAAGAGGAACTGGTGAAGTACCTGTTCAGCGGTGGCGCCGAAAAGCCGGCCGGATTCGTTCCGGAGGCGTGACCGGCTCTGATACCGACCAACGGTCGGTATCTACCGCAAGGATGGGACGGCCCCGAGATGGCGGTGCCTTCTTCGATATGCCTTGGCCGGCCAGCGGCCGGCACTACCGGGTTGGCGCCTGCTGGCCTTCTTCGCGCTCCTGCAGCTGCGCCTGCCGCAGCTCCTGCTCGGAGGCGCGCAGCGCCTTGGTATCGAGCTTGCGGATGCTGCTGATGAAGCACGGCATGTTCATCGGTCCGGGCGTGGGGTCGCGCACCAGCACCTTGTCGAAGCGCGCCGACACACGGCCGACCCGGCTGGTCAGGCCGATCGCCGGGGCGTAGTCCAGCCCCTGGCACGGCCCGGTCAGTTCGAGCAGATAGCCTTCGCTCGGGCGCGTCCACACCGCCAGCGCGCTGTCGCCCAGTTCGGTCCAGCCTGACAGCGAACCATACAGTGGCATGTCCTGCTGCGGCGGCCCGGCGTGGGCGCGGTAGAGATCGAGCTTCTGCGCGGTGGATAGGCGGCCGGTACTGGCGCACGCGGCCAGCCCAAGGCACAGGGCCGCGATGGCGAGGGTCTGCTTCATGACGCCTCCTGCTGGAGAATGTGCGCCGATGATGCGCCGCCCGGCGTGGTCCCGGCGAGAGGAACCCGCCGGGTGTTCAGCGCCCAGGCAGGCACCGATGCCTGCTCAGACCTCGCTGTGGGCCAGGCTGTGCAGCCGCCCTTCGCGCAGCTCCAGCACGCGGTCCAGCTTGCGCGCCAGCGAGCGATCATGGGTCACCAGCACCAGGCTGGTGTGGTGCGCGCGGTTGAGCTCCAGCATCAGCTCGAACACGGTCGCCGCCGTCTTGTCATCCAGGTTGCCGGTCGGCTCGTCGCCGAGCACGCAGGCCGGTCGGTTGACCAGCGCGCGGGCGACGGCAGCGCGCTGGCGCTCACCACCGGAGAGTTCACCGGGTTTGTGGTCCAGGCGATGGCCCAGGCCGACCGATTCCAGCAGCGCCTGCGCACGGGTGCGCGCGTCCACCACTTCTTCGCCCCCGAGCAGCACCGGCATCATCACGTTTTCCAGCGCGGTGAATTCGGGCAGCAGGTGGTGGAACTGGTAGACGAAGCCGAGCGCGCGGTTGCGCAGCCGGCCGCGCTGGCTGTCGGACAGGCCGGACATGCGCTGGCCGGCCACATAGACCTCGCCCGCCGTCGGGGTATCCAGGCCGCCCAGCAGGTGCAGCAGGGTGCTCTTGCCGGCGCCGGAGGCACCGATGATGGCCACGGTTTCGCCCGCGGCCACGCGCAGGTCCAGCCCGTTGAACACGGGCGTCTGCATGCGGCCTTCGGCGTAGGTCTTGGCCAGGGCTTCGGCGCGGATGACTTCCTCGCCCAGGGTGAGTGCTTCATTCATAACGCAGGGCCTCCGCCGGCTGGGTGCGTGCCGCGCGCCAGGCGGGATACAGAGTGGCAAGGAAGCTCATGACCAGCGCCACGGCGGTGATCACGATGATGTCCGGGGTCTGCATATCGGTCGGCAGGCCGGTGATGTAGTAGACGTCTTCCGGCAGCAGCTTGACGTTGAACAGGGTCTCGATCGCCCCGAGGATGCGCTCCAGGTTCAAGGTCAGGGTGATGCCGCCGACCACGCCGAGCACGGTGCCGAAGATGCCGATCAGCGAGCCCTGCACCATGAACACCTGCATGACCCCGCCCGGGGTGAGCCCGAGCGTGCGCAGGATCGCGATGTCGGCCTGTTTGTCGGTCACCAGCATCACCTGCGAGGAGACCAGGTTGAAGGCGCCCATGGCAATGATCAGCGAGAGCAGGATGCCCATCACCACCTTCTCCATGCGCAGCGAGTGGTAGAGGTTGGCGTTCTGCTGGGTCCAGTCGCTGACGCGGTAGGCACCGGTCAGGTTGTGGGCCAGATCGACGCCGACGTCCAGCGCCTTGTCCATGTCATGCAGCTTCAGGCGCACGCCGGTGACACCGTCGATGCGCAGCACTTTTTCCAGATCGGCCATGTTGGCGTATGCCACGCCGCGGTCGACCTCGTTGTAGCCGGCTTCGAAGATGCCGCTGACGGTGAAGCGTTTCATGCGCGGGATCGCACCGATCGGCGTGCCCTGCACTTCCGCCAGCGTCACCAGCACGGTATCGCCGACGCCGACGCCGAGGTAGATCGCCAGCTCCTTGCCGACCAGCAGGTTGTAGCTGCCCGCGGTCAGGCTGTCGAAACTGCCCTTCGTGACCTTCTCGTTGATGACCGAGACGTTCGGCTCCAGCGCCGGGTCGATGCCCTGCACGATGGCGCCCTGCACGCGGGGACCGCTGAGCATGGCCTGGATTTCGATGTACGGCGCCGCGCCGGCAACACGCGGATCCTTTTTCGCCACCTCCACCGCATGCGCCCAGTCGGCCATCGGGGCGCCGTCGGTGGTGATGGTGGTATGCGCGGTCATCTGCAGCAGTCGATCGCGGATTTCCTTCTGGAAACCGCTCATGACCGCCAGCGTGGTGATCAGCACGGTCACGCCCAGGGCAATGCCGAGGATCGAGGCCATGGAGATGAAGGAGATGAAGCCGTTGCGGCGTTTGGCGCGCAGGTAGCGCAGGCCAATCGAGACAGGTATGGGTTTGAACATGCAGGTACGCCGGACAATTCAGGCTATGGTGCCACTGCAGGGGGTGAACGGGAAATGCAGTGTGCCCGGACGGCTAGTCGCAGTTCACGTGCCTGCCCCTGCGGGAGGGTATCGGGCCAGAACAAACGCCAGTGGCGGCGCCCCTCGTGCCGCCAGGCCAGCTGCACCAGCGGGCCGCGGCGCCGCATCTGCAGCGCCTCGACCGGCTCGCCATCCACCTGTGCCGGGTCTTCGTCCGCCGGAATCACGAATACGCAGCCCGGGCGGTGCGCATATCGCCACGCCTCCCGCCAGGTGCCGGCCATCGCCGCCATGCCCAGCACCAGACCCCAGGGCGCGGGCAGATCGGTCGACCACAGCGCCCAGGGCATCAGCGCCCCCATGGCGATCAGCGCGCGGCACTGCCAGCGCGAGGGATGCCACTCACGCCGGAAGGGCGCGGATCCGGGCGATGAGGGCGGCGGGCGCGGCATGCGGGCACTCCTCGTAGCCCATGAACCAGCGCCACAACTTATCGTCCTCGCTCTCGAGCAGGAACAGGAAAACCTCGCGCTCGTCTGTCGGTGCCTGCAGCCAGCAACGGTCCAGGTAACGGCCGAACAGCTGGTCCAGCTCGCGCATGCCGCGGCGGCAACGCCAGCGCAGTTTTTTCAGTTCGGTTGCTTCATCCATTTTCTGCGTTTCCAGATAAGGCAAAGCCACGCATGGCGTGGCTCTACCGTTTCGATCCTTTTCTGCAAAGCCACGCATGGCGTGGCGCTGCAGGACACACCTGGATCAGGCGCGGCGCGCCATCATCAGCTTCTTGATCTCGGCAATGGCCAGCGCCGGGTTCAGGCCCTTCGGGCAGGTGCGCGAGCAGTTCATGATGGTGTGGCAGCGGTACAGCTTGAACGGGTCTTCCAGCTCGTCCAGGCGCGCACCGGTGTCTTCATCGCGCGAGTCGATGATCCAGCGGTAGGCCTGCAGCAGGATGGCCGGGCCCAGGTAACGCTCGCCGTTCCACCAGTAGCTCGGGCAGCTGGTCGAGCAGCACGCGCACAGGATGCACTCGTACAGGCCGTCCAGCTTCTTGCGGTCTTCCGGCGACTGCAGGCGCTCGCGATCCGGCGGCGGCGGCGTCTGGGTACGGATCCACGGCTTGATCGAGGCGTACTGCGCGTAGAAGTGGGTCAGGTCCGGCACCAGATCCTTGACCACGCTCATGTGCGGCAGCGGGTAGATCGGCACTTCGGCCTTGCCGCAGTCGGCAATCGCGCGGGTGCAGGCCAGCGTATTGGTGCCGTCGATGTTCATCGCGCACGAACCGCAGATGCCCTCGCGGCACGAACGACGGAAGGTCAGGGTCGGATCGATCTCGTTCTTGATCTTGATCAGCGCGTCCAGGACCATCGGGCCGCAGGCGTCCAGATCGATCTCATACGTATCGGTGCGCGGATTGCTGTCGTCGTCGGGACTCCAGCGGTAGATCTTGAAGGTGCGGGTGTTCTTCGCACCGGTCTGGGCGGGGAAGTGCTTGCCCTTTCCGATCTTGGAATTCTTGGGGAGGGAAAACTCGGCCATGGCTGTTCTCGTTGGCTCAGGCGGCTCGCGCTGCGGAGCAGGCGCGGGTAGCACGGAAGATGAGGAAGTCGACACCACCGGCCAGCGGCGCACGCGCCACCCCACCCGTGCGGGTGGCGGCGGTCGCGAGCGCTGCGTGGACGGAGGTCATGCCGCAGGTCTCTTAGTAAACGCGCGGCTTGGGCGGGACGACGTCCACGTCCTTGCTGAGCGTGTACATGTGGACCGGACGGTAGTCGAACTCGCACTTGCCGTTTTCGTCGACGTTGACCAGCGTGTGCTTCTGCCAGTTGATGTCGTCGCGGTCCGGGAAGTCCTCATGCGCATGCGCGCCGCGGCTTTCCTTGCGCTGTTCGGCCGAGTTGATCGTCGCCACCGCGTTGAGCAGCAGGTTGTTCAGCTCGTAGGTTTCGATCAGGTCCGAGTTCCACACCAGCGAACGGTCGGAGACCTTGACGTCCTGGAAGGAGTCGAAGATCTCGGCCATCTTGCTGCAGCCCTCTTCCAGCGTCTTGCTGGTACGGAACACCGCCGCGTCGTTCTGCATGGTGCGCTGCATGCGGTCGCGGATGACCGAGGTCGGGGTGTCGCCGTTGGCGTAACGCAGCTTGTCGAGCAGGCCCAGGGCCTTGTCGCAGGCATCGGACGGCAGGGTCTTGTGCGGTGCGCCGGACTTGATGGTGTCGGCGCAGCGGTTGGCCACCGCACGGCCGAACACGACCAGATCCAGCAGCGAGTTCGAGCCCAGGCGGTTGGCGCCGTGCACGGACACGCAGGCCGCTTCGCCGATGGCGTACAGGCCCGGCACGACCGCATCGGGGTTGTCGCCGACCTTGCGCACGACTTCGCCGTGGTAGTTGGTCGGGATGCCGCCCATGTTGTAGTGCACGGTCGGGATGACCGGGATCGGCTGGGAGTGCACGTCCACGCCGGCGAAGATGCGGGCGCTTTCGGCGATACCCGGCAGCTTGTCGTCGATGACGCCCGGGCCGAGGTGGGTCAGGTCGAGCAGGATGTGATCCTTGTGCTCGCCGACGCCGCGGCCTTCGCGGATCTCGATGGTCATCGAACGCGACACCACGTCGCGCGAAGCCAGATCCTTGTAGTGCGGTGCATAGCGCTCCATGAAGCGCTCGCCGTTGCTGTTGCGCAGGATGCCGCCTTCGCCGCGCACGCCCTCGGTGATCAGGCAGCCCGCGCCGTAGATGCCGGTCGGGTGGAACTGCACGAACTCCATGTCCTGCATCGGCAGGCCGGCACGCATGACCAGACCGCCGCCGTCGCCGGTGCAGGTGTGGGCCGAGGTGGCGCTGAAGTAGGCGCGGCCGTAGCCGCCGGTGGCCAGCACCACGCCATGGGCGCGGAACAGGTGCAGCGAGCCGTCGGCCATGTCCAGCGCGAGCACGCCGCGGCAGACGCCTTCGTCATCGAAGATCAGGTCGAGCGCGAAGTACTCGATCATGAAGCGCGCGTTGTGGGCCAGCGACTGCTGGTACAGCGTGTGCAGCATGGCGTGGCCGGTACGGTCGGCGGCGGCGCAGGTGCGCTGCGCGGACGGGCCTTCGCCGTACTTGGTGGTCATGCCGCCGAACGGGCGCTGGTAGATCTTGCCCTCTTCGGTACGGCTGAACGGCACACCGTAGTGTTCCAGCTCGATGATGGCCGGGATCGCTTCGCGGCACATGTACTCGATGGCGTCCTGGTCACCCAGCCAATCCGACCCCTTGATGGTGTCGAAGAAGTGGTAGCGCCAGTCGTCTTCGCCCATGTTGCCCAGCGCGGCGGAAATACCACCCTGCGCGGCCACGGTGTGCGAACGGGTCGGGAAGACCTTGGTCAGACAGACCGTCTGCAGGCCCTTGGCGGCAAGGCCGAACGTGGCGCGCAGGCCAGCACCGCCGGCGCCGACCACGACCATGTCGTACTTGTGTTCCGTAATCTTGTAAGCGGACATCTAATCTGGATTCCTGTCTTGGTGCCTGGACTCAGGCGACGCCGAGCGCGATGCGGGCGACCGCAAAAACACTGACGATCCCGCCGAGCACGGCGATGAACTTCACCGTGGTCTGCAGCGCCAGGGCCAGCAGCGAATTGTGGATGTAGTCTTCCAGCACGACCTGCAGGCCGAGCTGGGCATGCCAGAACATCGCGACCAGGAAGCCGACCAGCAGCACCGCGTTCCACGGCTTGGACACCGCGTCGGTGGCGGTCACGTAATCGGCGCCGATCAGGCTCAGCACGAACACCAGGAACCAGATGGTCAGGCCGACCAGCGCGGTGGCGGTCAGGCGCTGCAGCACGAAATGCTCGGTGCCGGTCTTGGCGGCGCCCAGGCCACGCACGTTCTTCAGCGGGGTACGGTACTTGTTCATGCGGCCGCTCCCATGAAGACATAGGCCCAGATCAGGGCGGTGATCACCAGGCTGGCGAAGACCGAGACCCAGCTGCTGCGCACGAAGGCGGGAATGGAGAAGCCGATCGCGAAGTCCTGCACGATATGGCGGATGCCATTGCACAGGTGGTAGGCGAAGGACCAGCTCCAGGCGAACAGGAACAGCTTGCCGTACCAGCTGCCGGCATGGCCGGTGAAGCAGTTCCAGGATTCAGGGCCCATCATCAGGGCGAGCAGGCCGCCGGCGATGATCAGGGCTCCAACAGACAGAAAGATGCCGGTGGCTCGATGCAGGATCGAGGTGGCCATCTGAATCTGCCAGCGATACACCTGAAGGTGCGGGGAAAGGGGACGTTCTCTGGCGGCCATTCGCTGGGCTCGTTGTCTCGGCTGGGCGGCGCAATGCCGCGTTGGCTCAATGCTGATCAGAAATCGATGCAGCGTCCGTTTTTTTCCCAATCTCCGTACCGCACCGGATCAAGTCCGCCGCGGCCGCCGATTTCCAAAGGCAATGCCTCGGTCTCGGGAAGCGGCTGCTTCTCCGGTACCAGCGTGCCTTCAGCTTCAGAATCTGGAGTGGGGGTTGTTTGGCCTATCATGGGTGTTCTCGCAACGCACAAATTTTAGACCCCGTTCACGTGCCTGACAACCTGCCCTCCGATTTCGCCGGCTTTTCGCGCCTCCCCGGTCACCAGCTGCTCAGCCTCAGCGGTGCCGATGCGGCCGCGTTCGCCCATGCCCAATTCTCCAGCGATGTCACCGCCCTGCCCCTGCGGCATTGGCAGTGGAGCGCCTGGCTGACGGCCAAGGGCCGCACCATTGCTGTGTTCCAGCTGTTGCGGCTGGACGAGGAGCGCATCGTGCTGCTGCTCGCCGACGGCGATGCCGATGCGATTGCGTCGCAGTTGCAGCGTTTTGTATTCCGCCGCAAGGTCCGGATCGAGGTGCGCAACGACCTGGCCGTGGTGGCGAGCTTCACCGCCCCCGAAGCGGCCTCCGGCGCCGCGATTGCGCAACTTGGTGGCGAAACCGTGGAATTGGACCTGGGCAGCGATGCGCTTCCGCGCAGCCTGCGGATCGGTGCCGCCGATGCCGTGGCCGCCGTCGCGGACAGCGCGGATATCGCACTGGCCTGGCGCCAGTCCGACCTGCGCTATGGGCTGCCGCGACTGGACGCCGATCAGCGTGAACAGTGGACGCCACAGCAGCTGGGGCTGGACCGCCTGAACGGGTACAGCGTCAAGAAAGGCTGCTACCCGGGCCAGGAAATCGTGGCCCGCACCCATTTCCTGGGCAAGGCCAAGCGCGCCCTGCAGCTGCTGCGGGTCGTGGAGGGCACGACCAGCGGCACGCAGGTGCAGCAGAACGAGGCGGCGATCGGCACGGTCGCCTCGGTGGCCGGTGACCTGGCCCTGGCGGTGCTGCCGCTGGAAATCGCGCCCGCGCCTTTGACGGTTGGCGGGGTCGACGCCGCCCACCTGCCCTTGCTGGACGGCCTGGCGCGGTAACAGGCATCGACCGTTGGTCGATGCGTACGCGCCCCGGTCCGATCGCGGTCACGACCAACGGTCGTGACCTACCGCACGGCAGGCGCCGACCGTTGGTCGGCGCGCCCCGTAACCCGTCTGCGCCTTAGGCGTCGTTCAAGCGCTCGCCGGTCTCTGCATCGAAGAAATGCAGGCCCTGCGGATGGATCGCCACGCGGATCGGCTCGCCGACCGACGGCAACGCCTGCGGCGCCACGCGCATCACCAATGGCTGGCCGCCGCTGGTCATGTTGACGAAGATCTCGTTGCCGACCGGTTCGATGCCGTCGATCATCGCCTCGAACGCGGTCGCATCCCCGGCCGCGGCCGGCTGCAGATGCTCCGGGCGCACGCCCACGGCGATCGCCTTGCCGACCCACGCCTGATCGATCCGGGCCTGGCCCAGCGGCGCGGTCAGTGCGGTGTCCTGCACGGCATAGCCACTGTCGGTGTGCTGCAGGGTGCCGCGCAGCACGTTCATCGCCGGGCTGCCGAGGAAGCCGGCCACGAACAGATTGGCCGGACGGTCGTACAGCGCCATCGGGGTGTCGATCTGCTGGATCACGCCATCCTTGAGCACCACGATCCGCTGGCCCAGGGTCATCGCTTCGACCTGATCGTGGGTCACGTAGATCATCGTGGTGCCGAGCTTGCGATGCAGCTGCGCGATTTCCGTGCGCACGCTGTGGCGCAGCTTGGCGTCCAGGTTGGACAGCGGCTCATCCAGCAGGAACACCGCCGGCTCGCGCACCAGCGCCCGGCCCAGCGCGACGCGCTGGCGCTGGCCGCCGGACATCGCCTTGGGCAGCTTGTCGAGCATGTCGGTCAGGCCGAGCGTTTCGGCCGCTTCGCCCACCCGCTTGCTGATCGTGGCCTTGTCGTGCCCCCGCAGCTTCAGACCGAAGGCCAGGTTCTCGGCCACGGTCATGTGCGGGTACAGCGCATAGCTCTGGAACACCATGGCGATGTCGCGATCTTTGGGCGCCACGTCGTTGACCACGCGGTCGCCGATCGTCAGCGTGCCGCCACTGATTTCTTCCAGGCCGGCGACCATGCGCAGCAGTGTGGACTTGCCACACCCCGACGGCCCCACCAGCACCATCAATTCACCATCGGCCACTTCGAAGGTCGCGCCCTGCACGGCCACCTGACCGTTGTCGTAGACCTTGCGAACGCCCTGCAACTGCACTTTTGCCATATCACCATTCCAGTCCGCCCGGTCTCCGGGCTGTTATGCGGAACTGCCTTCGGCCCTCCCGATGGCAGGTCGATGGCGTGGTGCCGCATGACGGCGACCACTGCAATCGAATACAGTCTGCGCATTCTGCCATGTAAACGTTTTCACGTGGCACTATCCGATAGTCGGCCGTGACCTGGATGCCGGGGAGGATGCGATATCCCCCACGACACCGGGTTGGCAGGCCATCATGCCGGGCGGAATCCATGGGGCGTGCTGCACCTGCAACAAGCAGACAACGGACCCCGCCCGACCCCCGAGAACATAGACGAGAAGCGATTGACAACGATGTCACCCGGATCTGAAACTCGAGCGATGCACGACACCCTTTTCCTGTTTGGCGCCACAGGTGACCTGGCCCAGCGCTATCTGTTCCCCTCGCTGCTGCGATTGCTGGGCGACGGCCTGCTCCCCGAGGACTTCAAGGTCCGTGCGCTGGCGCTGTCGCCGCACGATACCGAAGCCTTCCGCGAGATCCTGCGCCCGCGCCTGCAGCAGGCCATGCCGATGGCCAGCCAGGACGACATCCACTCGCTGCTGCAGCGCATCGACTACCGCTCGGTGGATCTGCGCAATCCGGACTCGGTGGCCGAATCGGTCAGCGATCTGGTCGACCGCCACTGCGTGAGCTACCTGGCCATTCCGCCGGGGCTGTACATCTCCACCTGCGAAGGGCTGGCCAAGGGCGGCGCGTTGGCCGCTCCGCACCGCCTGATGCTGGAGAAGCCGATCGGCAGCGACAGTGCCAGCGCCGAGGAGATCATCTCCACCATCGGCCAGTGGATCGACGAAGACCGCGTGTTCCGCCTGGATCACTACCTGGGCAAGGCCGCGGTGCAGAACCTGATCGCGCTGCGCTTCGGCAACACGCTGCTCGAGGCGGTATGGAACCGCAACTACATCGAATCGGTGCACATCCTGGTCGCCGAGAGCGAGGGCGTGGACGGTCGCGATGCCTACTACGCCCGCTCCGGCGCGCTGCGCGACATGGTCCAGAGCCATATCCTGCAGTTGCTGTGCCTGGTCGCGATGGAACCCCCGGCCTCGCTGGAAGCCGACCGCATCCGCGATGAAAAGGTCAAAGTGCTGCGCGCCTTGCGCCCGCTCACCGCCAAGCACGCCGCACGCGACAGCGTCCGCGGCCGCTACACCGCCGGCACCATCAACGGCCAGCCCGCGCAGGCCTACCAGCCGCCGGAAGGCAGCGATGTGGAAACCTTCGCCGGGGTCACCGCGCATATCGACAACTGGCGCTGGTCCGGGGTGCCGTTCCATCTGGTCACCGGCAAGCGCCTGGCCGAGCGCACCACCCGCGTGGTGGTCACGCTGAAGCCGGTCACCCACTGGCTGTTCGAGCGCCCGCACCGCCGCAACGCGACCCCGAACCGCATCACCTTCCAGCTGCAGCCGCAGGAAAACATCGAGCTGGGCCTGATGAGCTCGCTGGCCGGCCCGGAATGGGGCGCGCTGGAGCTGCATCCGCTGGAACTGGAACTGTCCGTGCCGACCGGCCTGCACCGTCGCATCGCCTACGAGCGCCTGTTCCTGGATGCGTTCAACGGCAACCATGCGCTGTTCGTGCGCGATGACGAAGTGCGCGCCGCCTGGGCCTGGATCGACAGCGTCAGCGACGCGTGGAAGGAAGCCAAGCTGCCACTGCAGCCCTACCCGGCCGGCGAATGGGGTCCGCGGGAAGCCACCGGCTTCCTGCCCGCCGACGCCGAGGCCGACGCTGTCCACGGTGATCAGGCATGACGGTGTTGTCCCAGCCGGTCCTCGTCGCGGATATCGGAGGCACCAACGCACGCTTCGCCCTGGCCGATACCTCGCTGGCCGCGCCGCTGCAGCAGGACAGCATCCGCGAGTTCCGCGTCGCGGAGTTCCCGTCGCTCGGTGAGGCGGCGCGCCACTATCTGGACGAGATCGGCGCGGAGGCAAAACGCGGCGTGTTCGCCGTGGCCGGCCGCGTCGACGGTGACGAGGCGCGCATCACCAATCACCCGTGGGTGATCTCGCGCATGCGCACCGCGCACATGCTCGGCTTCGACGAGCTGCACCTGATCAACGACTTCGCCGCCCAGGCGATGGCGATTTCGCTGCTGCAGCCGCAGGACGTGATCCAGGTCGGCGGCGCGGCGTGGGTGCCGGGCAAACCCGGCCAGCCGCGCAACTATGCGGTGATCGGCCCGGGCACCGGGCTGGGCGTGGGCGGGCTGATCCTGCGCCACGGCCGCTGCTACCCGCTGGAAACCGAAGGCGGCCACGTCAGCTTCCCGCCGGGCACGCCGGAGGAGATCCGCATTCTGGAAATCCTGTCCGAACAGTTCGGCCGTGTCTCCAACGAGCGCCTGATCTGCGGCCCGGGCCTGGTGAACATCCATCGCGCCGTGTGCGAGATGGCCGATATCGATCCGGGCCAGCTGCAGCCAGTGGACGTCACCGCGCGTGCGCTGCATGGCGACCCGCAGGCGATGCGCACCGTGGATGTGTTCTGCGCGGTGTTCGGCGCGATCGCCGGCGACCTGGTGCTGATGCAGGGCGCCTGGGACGGCGTGTTCCTGACCGGCGGCCTGGTGCCCAAGATGCTCGATTCGCTGCAGCACTCCGGCTTCCGCCAGCGCTTTGAACACAAGGGCCGCTTCTCTTCGATCATGTCCAAGGTGCCGTCACTGGCGGTAATGCACCCCAGCCCCGGCCTGCTCGGCGCGGCCGCATATGCGGCGGATGTGGAACGCGATCTGCCGGGAGGCACCGCATGAATACCCTGGATACGTCCGACCGTTTCACCCTGGTCCGCCACGGCGATGCCGATGGCTGGATCGAAGCCGTGGCCGCCGAAATGGCCGCCGAGCTCAACCGCGACATCGCCGAATTCGGGCGGGCGCGCATGCTGCTCTCCGGCGGCACCACGCCGGCGCCGATCTACCAGGCGCTGGCCGAGCTGGACGTTCAGTGGGACCGGGTGGAAGTGAGCCTGGTCGATGAGCGCTGGCTCTCGCCGCAGGATCGCGACAGCAATGCATGGCTGGTGAAGGAGAGCTTCCTCACCCGTGCCGAAGGCGCGCATTTCGATCCGCTGGTGCGGGTCGGCAAGCCGCTGCCCGAGTGCGTCTACAGCGCCAACCTGCAGGCCCAGCACAGCCAGCGGCCCTGCCTGAGCGTGCTCGGCATGGGCAATGACGGCCACACCGCCTCGTTGTTCCCGGGCTCGAAGGATCTGACCCGCGCACTGGAAAGCACCCTGCCCTACGCGGCGCTGGATGCCACCGGCTGCCCCGGTGCGAACCAGTGGCCGCTGCGCATCACCCTCACGCCACACGGCCTGAAGCAGAGCCGCCAGCGCCTGTTGCTGCTGCGTGGCAAGCAGAAGCTGGAAGTGCTCAAGCACGCGCTGGAAAGCAACAATCCGCAGCTGTATCCCATCCTCAACGCGATCGATCTCGACGGCGCGAAACTGCGCGTCCACTGGTGTGACTGAGTTGCCCCGGTGTTGTTCCGTTCGCCTTCTCATAGCCGGTAGCCAATGAGCCTGCATCCCAAACTCCATGCCATCACCGAGCGCATCGTCCAGCGCAGCGTCGCCTCCCGCGCCGCCTACCTGGCCGGTGTCGACGCGGCGCTGCGCGACGGTCCGTTCCGTTCGCGCCTGAGCTGCGGCAACCTCGCCCACGGGTTCGCCGCGTGCGGCCCGACCGACAAGTCGCGCCTGCGCGGCGGCGTGACGCCCAATCTGGGCATCATCACCGCGTACAACGACATGCTCTCGGCGCACCAGCCGTTCGAGCACTACCCGGAGATCCTGCGCGAGACCGCGCGCGAACTCGGCGCGACCGCACAGGTCGCCGGTGGCGTGCCGGCGATGTGCGACGGCGTCACCCAGGGCCGCGGCGGCATGGAGCTGTCGCTGTTCTCGCGCGATGTGATCGCCCAGTCGACCGCGATCGGCCTGAGCCATGACATGTTCGATGCCAGCGTCTACCTCGGCGTCTGCGACAAGATCGTGCCGGGCCTGCTGATCGGTGCGCTCGCCTTCGGCCACCTGCCAGCGATCTTCCTGCCGGCCGGCCCGATGACCCCGGGCATTCCGAACAAGCAGAAGGCCGAAGTGCGCGAGCGCTATGCGGCCGGCCAGGCGACCCGCGAGGAACTGCTGGAAGCCGAAGCCGCCTCGTACCACGGCGCCGGCACCTGCACCTTCTATGGCACCGCCAACTCCAACCAGACCCTGCTCGAGGCGATGGGCGTGCAGATGCCGGGCGCCTCGTTCGTCAATCCGGATACGCCGCTGCGCGATGCACTGACCCGCCAGGCGGCAGTGCGTGCGCTGGAGATCAGCGCGCTGGGCGACGACTTCCGTCCGCTCGGCCGCCTGATCGACGAACGCGCGATCGTCAACGCCGTGGTCACCCTGATGGCCACCGGCGGCTCGACCAACCACACCATCCACTGGATCGCAGTGGCGCGTGCGGCCGGGATCGTGCTGACCTGGGACGACATGGACCAGCTCTCACAGCTGATCCCGCTGCTGGCCCGCGTCTATCCGAACGGCGAAGCCGACGTGAACCGCTTCGCGGCCGCGGGCGGCACCGCGTTCGTGTTCCGTGAGCTGATGGAGGCCGGCCTGATGCACGCCGACCTGCAGACCGTGGCCGAAGGCGGCATGCCGCAGTACGGCCAGGAGCCGGCGCTGCGCGACGGCAAGCTGACCTACATCGATGGTGTGCGCGAGAGCGCCGATCCGGATGTGGTGCGTGGCGTGGCCAATCCGTTCGAATCCCAGGGCGGCCTGCGCCTGCTGCGCGGCAATCTCGGTCGCTCGCTGATCAAGCTGTCGGCGGTGAAGCCGGAGTTCCGCACGATCGAAGCGCCGGCGGTGGTGGTCGATGCGCCGCAGGTGCTGAACAAGCTGCACGCGGCCGGCGTGCTGCCGCACGATTTCGTTGCGGTGGTCCGCTACCAGGGCCCGCGCTCCAACGGCATGCCGGAGCTGCATTCGTTGGCGCCGCTGCTGGGCCTGCTGCAGAACCAGGGGCGCCGGGTGGCGCTGGTCACCGATGGTCGTCTGTCGGGTGCCTCGGGCAAGTTCCCGGCGGCGATCCACATGACGCCGGAAGCGTCGCGCGGCGGTCCGCTGGCGCGGGTGCGCGAGGGCGACATCATCCGTCTGGATGGTGAGGCCGGCACGCTGGAGCTGCTGGTGGACGCGGCGGAGTTCGCGGCACGCGAGCCGGCGCCGAACACGGCACCGGCGGGGCACGATCTGGGCCGCAATCTGTTCGCGATGAGCCGCCGTCTGGTGGGTCCGGCCGATCAGGGCGCGATGTCGATTTCGTGCGGGCCGGCGGCCGATGACGGCAGCATCTGGAATTACGATGCGGAATATGAGCTTGGGCATGATGCGGCGGCTGCGGATGCGCCGCATGAGGCGAAAGACGCCTGAGCTGATGCAGCGGTAAGGTGTCCTGGTTGAGGCAGCGGATGGCCCCAACCAGGACGCGCCGTGAACCCATCCATGGGGGCTCGTAAAGCGGCATCCATGCCGCTTAACGGTCCTGGTTGGGGCCATCCGCTGCCTCCGGACACTTTTCGGCGCGTCGTTGGCGTCGTACTTTTTGGAATAAGGATTGGAAACGCATGAGCATCGCCGAACATCAGAAACGCGCTGAAACCCTGTTGACGGCTGCTGGCATTCTGCCGGTGGTGACGGTGCATACGCTGGATCAGGCCCGTGCGGTCAGCGCGGCGTTGCTGGAGGGCGGGCTGCCCGCGATCGAGCTGACGCTGCGCACGCCGGTGGCGATGGAAGCACTCGCGATGCTCAAGCGCGAGCTGCCGGATGTGGTGGTGGGTGCGGGCACGGTGTTGACCGTGGAGCAGATGCAGCAGTCGATCGATGCGGGGGCGGATTTCCTGGTCACGCCGGGTACGCCGGCGCACATGGCCGATGCGTTGGCACAGGCGGCGTTGCCGGTGGTGCCGGGTGCGGCGTCGCCGACCGAAATGCTGGCGCTGTATGCGCGCGGCTTCCGGGTCTGCAAGCTGTTCCCGGCCTCGGCCGTGGGCGGGCTGGCGATGATCAAGGGTCTGGCCGGTCCGATTCCGGATCTGAAGCTGTGCCCGACCGGTGGCATCACCGAAGACACCGCCGCCGAGTACCTGGAGCAGAAGAACGTGGTCTGCATCGGTGGCTCGTGGATGGTGCCGGGCGGTTGGATCGAGCGTGGCGAGTGGGACAAGGTACGCGCGAGTGCGGCCCAGGCCGCGAAGATCGTGGCGCGGGTCCGCGCGCACTGAACGAAAACGCCCGGGCATGCCCGGGCGTTTTTTCATCCACCGCCAGCACGCGGGCTACATCGGTCGCGCCGGATTCACCAAGCCGTACTGGCTGGCCATGCGCGCCAGCGCGATGTTGTCATTGATGCCCATCTTCTCGAACAGGCGCGCCTTGTGCGTGTTGACGGTCTTCGCGCTGAGGCTCAGGCGCTTGGCGATGTCTTCCTGGCGCAGGCCCTGGGTGAGCAGCAGGGCCACTTCCAGTTCGCGCGGGGACAACGTGTCGAACGGCGAGTGGTTGCCTTCCACGTTTGACAGCGCCAGGTTCTGCGCGATGCTGTTGCCCAGGTAACGGCGACCGAGCGCGGCATCGCGCACGGCACGCAGCAGTTCCTGTGCATCGCAGGCCTTGCCGATGTAACCGGAGGCACCGGCTTCGAGCAGACGCTTGGGCATCGGGCCATCTTCAAGGACGGAGACGATCACCACGCGGGTGCCGTGATCGCCACGGACCACGCGTTCGGTGACCTCCATGCCGCTCACGCCCGGCAGGTGCAGATCGCACAGCACGACGTCGGGCCGCAGGCGGCGGATATCCGGCAGCGCATCTTCACCGCTCTCCGCCTCACCGACCACCTCGATGTCGGTCTCGTTGGAGAGGATCATTTTCATGCCGGTACGCACCAGAGCATGATCGTCCACCAGATACACTCGAATCGTCATCCGCCAACCTCGTCAAACACTGTGAACGGGGGCAAGCCTAGCTGCGGGATGTGTCGATCACAAGGAACCCGGTTCCCCGTCATCGCGTTCTGCTCCGCGCATCACAGACGTGCTGTCCTGCCCCTCCCCCTGTGCCTCTCATCCTAGTCTGTTCCAAAGAAACAGCCTATCGATGCGGCGCGTCTTCATGCCGTTTTCGGCCAGTTTACCGCCGTAATGCTCTCAGTGGCGATGCCGCCACGGATGGCGGCGGCGGAACATGACCAGGAAGCACCCTACCACCCAGACCAGGGCGGCACACCAGCCGGCCAGGATGTCGGAGGGGTAATGGACCCCGAGGTAGACCCTCGAGAGGCTCACCAGCACCGCGAAGGTCACCGCCGACAGGGCCACCGGCCAACGCCAGCGGGTGTTCCAGGCCAGCAACACCAGGGTGACGGCCAGGGTCATCGAGCCCATCGCGTGGCCGCTGGGGAAGCTGAAGGTGCTCTCCGGGGCGATCGATTCCCACAGGCTGGGGCGGTCACGCTGGAAGAAACGCTTGCTGCCCACGTTCAGCAGGGCGGAGCCGACGAAGCAGATCGCCACGAAACTGGCTTCGCGCCAGCGTTTGCGCCAGACCAGCAGGGACACGATCAGCACGTCGGCCGGGATCAGGAACCACTCGTAGCCCAGCTTGGAGAGCAGCACGAAGAACGCATCCAGCCCCGGCGAATGCAGCCCGTGCATCTTCCACAGCAGGGGCGCGTCGAAATAGATCGATTCCAGTTCGTGGACTTCGTCGGCCAGCGCGACGAACCCGGCCAGCGGCAACAGCACGCCGACGAACAGCATCACGAAGCGCCAGGCGTTGCGGCCCATCCAGTGGCGGAAACCGGCCGCCTGCTCCGGGGCGGCCAGCACCGCCGGCTTATCCCGCGCGTCGGACATAGGTCCGTTCGACGTATGCGTCGATCAGCGCCACGAAGTCCTGGGCGATGTTGTCGCCGCGCAGGGTCACCGTCTTCTCACCGTCCACGAAGACCGGTGCAGCCGGGGTTTCGCCGGTGCCCGGCAGCGAGATGCCGATGTTGGCGTGGCGCGATTCGCCCGGCCCGTTGACGATGCAGCCCATGACCGCCAGGGTCATGCTTTCCGCGCCGGGGTGGCTCACTTTCCAGACCGGCATCTTCTCGCGCACGTGGTTCTGCACGACCTTGGCCAGTTCCTGGAAGAACTCGGAGGTGGTCCGGCCGCAACCCGGGCAGGCCGTGACCAGCGGCGTGAAGGCTCGCTGCCCGGTGGTCTGCAGCAGTTCCTGGGCGACGATCACCTCGGCCGTGCGCGACTGGCCCGGCTCGGGCGTCAGCGAAATACGGATGGTGTCGCCGATGCCTTCCTGCATCAGCACCGCCAGCGCCGCCGAGGAGGCGACGATGCCCTTGCTGCCGATGCCGGCTTCGGTCAGGCCCAGGTGCAGCGCGAAATCCGAGCGCTGGGCCAGGTCGCGATACACCGCGATCAGTTCCTGCACGCCACTGACCTTGGCCGAGAGCACGATGCGATCGCGCGGCAGGCCGAGCTCGACAGCGGTTTCAGCCGAATCCAGCGCCGATCGGATCAGCGCTTCGCGCAGCACGCGGCCGGCATCCCAGGGCTGTGCGCGCTGGCTGTTCTCGTCCATCAGGCGCGCGGCCAGGGACTGGTCCAGCGAGCCCCAGTTGGCGCCGATGCGGACCGGCTTGTTGTAGCGGATCGCGAACTCGATCAGCTGCGCGAACTGAGTGTCCTTCTTCTTGCCGAAGCCGACGTTGCCCGGGTTGATCCGGTACTTGGCCAGGGCCTCGGCGCAGGCCGGTTCCTGGGTCAACAACTGGTGGCCGTTGTAGTGGAAGTCGCCGATCAGGGGGACATCGATCCCCATCATCTGCAGCTTCTCCACGATCCGCGGGATGGCCGCGGCCGACTCGGGATTGTTGACGGTCAACCGCACCATCTCCGAGCCCGCACGCCACAGTTCGGCCACCTGCTTCACGCTGGAGGCGACATCGGCGGTGTCGGTGTTGGTCATCGACTGCACCACCACGGGATGGCCCCCACCCACGACCACGCCGCCGATATGGACAGGCTGGGTCTGGCGGCGGGCCCACACGGCGGAGTCGGCGGGTTGGGTCGGTCGGGTCACGGCGTCATGCATCCGCCTATTTTAGCGCGCCAGGCGCACGCTGAGGTGCTTGCCGTTGGTTGCCGCTCATGTTGCCCCGCCGCGATGCGGCCGATTGTCGCAGGCAGGCGTTGGCGGGAGCGCATACGATGTGCGGACATGACCGGTACCGACGCCCCCTTCCTCCGCACCCTGTGCAGCCTGCGCTGGCTGGCCGTGGCCGGCCAGGCCGCGACCATCCTGGTCGCCACCTCGGTGCTGGGGCTGGAACTGCCGCAACTGCCGCTGTGGGCCGGCGTTGCCGCGCTGACCCTGTTCAACCTGTACGCGCAGCTGCGTGTCCAGGGCCCCGATACCGCGCCGGTCACCGCGTTCGGCCACATCCTGGTGGATGTCACCGTGCTGACCTGGATGGTGGGCTGGAGCGGCGGCATCGCCAATCCCTTCGGCTCGCTGTTCCTGATCCTGATCGCGCTGGCCGCGCTCGCCCTGCCCCTGCGCTGGACCCTGGCCGTGGCCGCGGCCTGCCTGATCGGTTACGCATTCAGCGGCGTGTTCGGCCTGCCGCTGCCGAGCGGCTACTTCACCGGCGCGCAGATGCAGCAGTGGGGCGTGGTCTGCAACTTCCTGCTGTCGGCGACCGTGGTGCTGGTGTTCGCGACCCGGCTGGCGATCGCCCTGCGCCAGCGCGAGCATGAGCTGGCGATGCTGCGCGAACGCTTCGTGCGCAACGAGGGCATCGTCGCGCTGGCCACCCACGCCGCCTCGGTCGCCCACGAACTCAATACGCCGCTGGCGACCATGACCCTGCTCGCCGACGACATCGCCGACCAGACCGAAAGCAGCGAGGTCCGCGATGACGTGGAAACCCTGCGCGAGCTGCTGGTGCAGTGCCGTGAGCGCGTGCTGGCGCTCGCCCGCCCGGCCGCCGGCGATGCGCCGGGCCGCGACGCGGTGACCCTGCCGCAGGTGCTGGAACAGTGGCGGCTGGTGCGGCCGACCATCGCGCTGCACCGCAATGAAGATGCCCCGCTGACCCTGCCGCTGGACCCGGGCATCGGCCACCTGCTGATGGTGCTGCTCAACAATGCGGCCGACGCCGGCGAGAAGGCCGACCGCGCGCAGGTGGATCTGACGCTGCGCATCGAAGGCGACGATCTGATCGGCGAAGTGCGCGATTACGGCCACGGCTTCGACGCGCGCCAGGCGGTGCTGCCCGGCACGCTGTTCAACAGCGGCAAGACCGACGGCATGGGCGTCGGCCTGGCCCTGTCCCACGCCACCATCGAACGCCTGGACGGCGAGCTGTGGATGCGCCCGGCCAAGGGCGCCGGCACCCGCGTCGGCTTCCGCCTGCCTCTGTCCCCACGGGAGACTTCCGCATGACCACCTTCACTCCGGCGCCCGGCCTGGCCAGCCATGGCCTGCTGGTCGACGACGACGAACTCTATCTGCGCACGCTGCAGCGCAGCCTGGCCCGCAAGGGACTGGAAACCGTGACCGCCAGCGACACCGCCTCGGCGCTGCTGCTGGCGCGGCAACAGCCGCCGGCCTACGCGTTGATCGATCTCAAGCTCGGCACCGAATCCGGCCTGGCCCTGATCCAGCCGCTGCGCGCCCTGCGCGAAGACATGCGGATCCTGCTGGTGACCGGCTATGCCAGCATCGCCACCGCGGTGGAGGCGATCAAGCTCGGTGCGGACGACTATCTGCCCAAGCCGGCCACGGTGCCGATGATCCTGCGTGCGCTCGGCGAGGAAGACGATGGCCCGGCCGACGATGGCGACATGGAGCCGCCGGATGCGATGACGCCGATCAGCCGGCTGCAGTGGGAACACATCCAGCAGGCGATGCATGAGACCGGTGGCAACGTCTCCGCCGCTGCGCGCCTGCTCGGCATGCACCGGCGCTCGCTGCAGCGCAAGCTGGCCAAGCGGCCGAGCCCGGAGCGCGACCCGAGCCGGTGAGGCCGGTGCAATCCGTCCACGTGGGTGCAGCGCGACGTGCTCCCCGAGCCACTGTGTGGCTCGGCTTCCTTCAAGGTTCGAGAAGAATCCGCACGTCCATCCCTTGCGCACGGGCGTGTGCCTGGACTTCCGCGCTCCACTGGACCATCCCTCCGCGCAACAGGTCGCCCCGGCTGGGCAGCACTTCGCGACTGGGGCAGTAAAGATCCAACAGCAGGCGGTTGCGCGCCTCAACGGTCATCTCGGCACCCGCCGAGCTGGCGGCAATCGCGTCCGCTCGCGCAAGAGCACCCTCGTCCAGGGTACCTTCCTCGTGGCGAAGCAGGACCAGAACCGGCACGTCCATCCCCTGCTGCACCGCAGCCTGCAATCGATCATGCCCGTCAAGCACGACATGGGCCTGCAGCCCGCTGACCCACATCAGCAGCACCGGCGGGAGCGTACCCGCGCGGGCATGCCGCGCCCAGGCGTTGACCCGTCCATTCTGGGCGGGCGATGGGGAACGCAACGGAATCGGTGCGAATGGGCTGCCGAAGGTAATGTCCGACCAGTCCAGCGCATCCAATGCAGGGCGTGCCAGTGCAAGGGCAGCCATGTCGGGTCGAATCGAGACCGCAGCGCTGCCATGCAGCGAAGGCTGCAACAACCATTGGCCATCGGCCAAGGGAGAACTGCCGGATCCAGCCAACGCCTCAGCGAAGAATCGGGCCCATCCAGCGCGCGCCCGAGCAGGGTCGGCCGCATGTTTTTCGCGCACCTGGGCGGCCGTGATTGGAGGCACGATGCCGGGGGACAACGGCGAGTCACTGCGAAGCAGGTCTACCCCCCAGTAATCCTTCTCCACCCGGGCCCACAGCATTGCGCGGTCGCCGACGGCCACCCGCAGGCAGTGGGGTGGACATACCGAGACAGTGAATGCAGGCGGCGTGCACGCCGAAACGTCGAGGAGCAGTCCAGCCCAGACCCCGGGCTGCTTTCGCTGCCCGAGATCACGCCAGTGCATGGACACCCCCATCGCAGGCTCCGCAGTCAGGCCTTCAGTTCAGCCAGAATCGCGCGGGTCACCGGGTCATCGATGGCCACGTCCTCGCCCTGCAGGGCCGGCAACAGGCCACTGGCCAGCTGCTTGCCCAGCTCCACGCCGAACTGGTCGAAGGCGTTGATGTTCCAGATCAGCGACTGCACGTACACGGCGTGTTCGTACATCGCGATCAGCGCACCCAGCGAGTGCGGGGTCAGCGCGTCGAGCAGGATCAGCGTGCTCGGGCGGCCGCCGGGATACTCGCGGTGCGGATCATCGCTGCCCTGGCCGTTGGCCAGCGCTTCGGTCTGCGCCAGCAGGTTGGCCATCAGCGCCTGGTGGTTGACCACGTAGGGATCATCGTTGTGCACGCAGCCGATGAAATCGGCCGGGATCACGCTGGTGCCCTGGTGCAGCGCCTGGAAGAAACTGTGCTGCACATCGGTGCCCGCCCCGCCCCACCACACCGGCACGGTGTCGCTGGCGACCGGGCTGCCATCGAGCTGCACGCGCTTGCCCAGGCTTTCCATCACCAGCTGCTGCAGGTAGGCCGGCAGCAGCGCCAGGCGCTGGTCGTAGGTCATCACCGCATGCGTGGCATGGCCGAGCAGGTTGCGGTTCCAGATGTCGGTCAGCGCGTGCAGTACCGGCAGGTTCTGCGCCAGCGGGGCGGTCAGCGCGTGTTCGTCCATCTGCGCCGCGCCCTCGAGCAGCTGCTCGAAGCGCGTGAAGCCGATGGCCAGTGCGATCGGGAAACCGACCGCCGACCACAGCGAATAGCGCCCGCCGACCCAGTCCCACATCGGCAGCACGCGGCCGGCGGCGATCGAGAAGGCCTTGGCCGCACGCTCCGGATTGGCGCTGACCGCATACAGGCGTTCGCTGCCGCCCAGCCAGTCGTGCAGGATCTGCCCGTTGAGCAGGGTTTCCTGGGTGCCGAAGGTCTTGGAGATCAGGATGCCGGCGGTGGTGGCCGGGTCCAGCGTGGCCAGCGTGCGCTGCATCGCCGCGCCGTCCACATTCGAAACGAAATGCACGCGGAAGCGTGCGCCGGTGACCGGACGCAGCGCATCGGCCACCAGCCGCGGACCGAGGTCCGAGCCGCCGATGCCGACGCTGACGATATCGGTGATGTTGGTGGCTTCCAGCGCGGCGATCAGCTCGCCCATCTGCTGGCGTACCTGCGCGGCGGTAGCGAAGGCCTCGCCGGCCACCGGTGCGCCGCTGGCGTCCCCACGCAGCGCAGTGTGCAGCGCGGCGCGGCCTTCGGTCACGTTGACCGTTTCACCGCGGAACAGGCGCTGGAAGCCGCCGGCGACATCGCGCTCGGCGGCCAGCTGCAGCAGTGCGTCCAACGCCGCGCGGTCGTATTTCTGCCGCGCGAAATTGACGTACAACGGACCGACCCGCAGCCCCAGCGATTGTGCGCGGCCCGGTTCGGCGGCGATCAACGAAGGGATGCTCGCGCCACGCAGGCGCTGGGCATGGGAATGAAGCGGGTCGAATCCGTTGTGCTGTGTCATGCGGCCTGTGTCGGGATCGTGTCGTTGGTGTGGGAGATCTGGTTCTTGCCGTCCACATATACCAACTTCGGCTTGAAGCTGTCAGCTTCTTCTTCGCTCATGCTGGCGAAGGCCGCGATGATGATGATGTCGCCCACCTGCACGTGGCGCGCGGCGCCACCGTTGAGCGACACCACGCCGCTGCCGGCTTCGGCGCGGATGGCATAGGTGGAGAAACGCGCACCGTTGGTGACGTCCCAGATGTGCACCTGCTCGAACTCACGGATGCCGGTGGCAGCCAGCAGGTTGTCATCGATGGCGATGGAACCTTCGTAGTTCAGCTCGGAATGCGTGACGGTGGCGCGGTGGATCTTGGTCTTCAGCAGGGACAGGTGCATGGCGACGGGACAACGGTAAAGGAAAGGGAAATTCTAGCACCCGCTGGATCGGCGGCAGGGCGCGCGGCGCCGGTCCCGGGAGGGCGCTGCCCATCGTTCAGCATCTTCACGCCTCCACGCCACCCCGGTAGAGCCACCCCATGGGTGGCTGCGCGGGACCGCGGGTCACAGTGGCGGAACGCGGGGCACACCGGCTCCAGGGGGCGCCCCCTTGAGCAGCCACGCGTGGCGTGGCTCTACACCCGCCCCGCCCGGGGTTTGCCCCCTCAGAACTCCAGGTTGTCGATCAACCGGGTGTTGCCGATCCGCGCGGCGATCAGCGCTACGCGGGTGCCGTCGTTGGCATCGGCCGGCTCGGAGAGGTCCGGCAGGCGCACCACGGCGTAGTCGACCTGGAAGCCCGCCGCCTGCAGTGCGGCGGCCGCTTCGGCCTCGATCAGGCTGCGGCTCTTGCCGGCGATGAAGCCTTCGCGCATGCCCAGCAGCACCTGGTGGATGCTGGTCGAGACCGGGCGCTGCTCGGCGCTGAGGTACTGGTTGCGCGAGCTCATCGCCAGGCCGTCGTCTTCACGCACGATGTCGCCCCCGACGATCTGGATCGGGAAGGCCAGGTCTTCCACCATCTGGCGGATCACCGCCAGCTGCTGGTAATCCTTCTTGCCGAAGGCCGCCACGTCCGGCTGGACCTGGTTGAACAGGCGCGAGACCACGGTGCAGACGCCATCGAAATGGCCCGGGCGGTGCGCGCCCTCGAGCAGGCCGCTGATGCCCGGCACGTTGACGCTGGCCGCCAGCGCGACGCCGAACGGGTACATCGACTCAACGGTGGGCAGCCACAGCACATCACACCCGGCCTGCTCCAGGCCGGTGGTGTCGGCTTCGGGCGTACGCGGATAGCGGGTGAAATCCTCGTTCGGGCCGAACTGGGTCGGATTGACGAACACGCTGGAAACCACGCGGTCGGCGTACTGCCGGGCCAGCGTGACCAGCGAATAATGACCTCCATGCAGGTTGCCCATGGTCGGGACCAGCGCGACGCGCAGGCCCTCGCGCTTCCAGCCGTTGACGACGGCGCGCAGACGGGACAGTTCGGTGACGGTTTCGATCATGAGGCGTAGGCGTGTTCTGCGTCGGGGAAGGAGCCGTCGCGCACGGCGTCGGCGTAGGCACGGACCGCACCGGCAACCGACCCGCCTTCGGCAAGGAAATCCTTGACGAACTTGGGACGGCGATGGCCGCTGTCCAGGCCGAGGAAATCATGCAGCACCAGCACCTGGCCATCGCAGTGCGGGCCGGCACCGATGCCGATGGTGGGCACACTGATGTCCGCGGTGACCTGGGCAGCCACCGGCGTCGGCACGCATTCGAGCACGACCAGGCTGGCGCCGGCGGCGACCGCAGCCTTGGCGTCGTCGCGCAGCTGCTGGGCGGCATCGCCACGGCCCTGCACGCGGTAACCCCCCAGGCGCAGCACCGACTGCGGCGTCAGGCCCAGGTGCGAGCAGACCGGAATCTCGCGCTCGACCAGGTAACGGATGATGTCCAGCTTGAAGCCGGCACCTTCGATCTTGACCATCTCCGCGCCGGCCTGCAGCAGGCGCAGCGAGGCATCCAGCGCGCGCTCGGGCGTCGCGTCGGCGCCGAACGGCAGATCAGCGACCAGCAGCGCGCGTTGCAGCACGCGGGCCACGGCGCGGGTGTGATAGACCATGTCATCGGTGGTCACCGGCAGGGTCGAATCGTGCCCCTGCACCACCATGCCCAGCGAGTCGCCAATCAGGATCAGGTCCACGCCGTTGGCGTCGAAGCTGCGGGCGAACCCGGCATCGTAGGCGGTCAACATCACCAGCTTCTGCCCAGTGCGCTTGGCCTCCGCCAATGCGGGGACGGTCCAGGGCTTGCTGTCTGCGTGGGTACTCATGAGCTGATAACCGGTGGCGATAAGCCCCGCATTATCCTCCTATTGGAGAGATCCCGCAGGCCTCGACCCGCATCACAGCATCCCGCACGCGGCCGTGCCCGGGAATGGTGGCGTCGGGCGCGATCTCGGCCAGCGGCAGCAGCGCGAACGCACGCGCGTGCAGATACGGATGCGGCACCTGCAGCTGCGGCAGATCGATGACCTCCTCGCCGTACAGCAACACGTCGAGGTCCAGCGCGCGCGGGCCCCAGTGCACGGCCGGATCGCGCACGCGGCCGAAGTGGCGCTCGATCTCCAGCAACGCCTCCAGCAGCGCGGGCGCGGGCAGCGCGGTATCCAGCACGGCGGCGGCATTCACGAACGCCGGCTGGTCTTCGTTGCCCCAGGCCGGCGTGCGGTACAGCTGCGAGCGCGCGCGCAACGAGGTCTGCGGCAGCGCCGCCAGCGCCTGGAACGCATCGCGCAGGGTCTGCGCGGCGTCCCCGAGATTGGCGCCCAATCCGATACAGGCCAGGGTCACGGCTTACTCGCCTGCCACTCCACCAGGACGACGACGGCGCCGGCGACGCTTGCGCGGTGCACCGTCTTCGCCCTCGCCATCGGCCTGGGCGGCATCCAGGGCCGAGTCGAGCTCGGTACCGGACTGCAGCTGGGCCTCGCGCCAGAACGCCACGTCCGCTTCATGCTCGCTGGAGGCGACCTGGCGCAGGACCAGGAAGTCGTAGGCGGCGCGGAAGCGCGGGTGGGTCAACGTACGGATCACGCGCTTGCGCTGGCGCGAGGCGAAGCGGCCCTGCAGCAGCCAGATTTCCTGCATCGGCAGCGAGAAGCGGCGCGGCAGGGCGATGGTGGTCAGCTGGTGCAGGGTCACGCGATCCGCGGCGCGGCGCTGTGCCTCTTCCAGTGCGACGCCCTGCTTCTGCAGGCTGGCCAGGGCGCGGCAGAAGGCCGGCCACAGCAGCAGCGCGAACAGGAACGACGGCGACACCGGCTCATCGTTGGCCACGCGCAGATCGGTGTTGTGCAGGCCTTCGATGACCATCCGGCGCAGCGCACCGCTGCGGTTGCTGCGCAGGGCGGCGGCGCTCTCCGGGAACATGACGTCGAGCAGACCGTAACGCTCCAGGCCTTCGAAGCTGGCCACGCCATGCCCGGACAGGAACAGCTTGAGCACTTCCTCGAACAGGCGCGCCGGGGCGGCCTCGGCCAGCAGGTTGGCCAGGCGCGGCAGCGGCTCGGCGGTCGCCTCTTCGATCTGGAAGCCCAGCTTGGCCGCCAGGCGCACCGCGCGCAGCATGCGTACCGGGTCTTCCTGGTAACGCTGCTCGGGGTCGCCGATCAGCTTCATCAGGCGTGCCTGCACGTCTTCAAAGCCACCGGTGTAATCGCGCACCGAGAAATCCTCGATCGCGTAGTACAGGGCGTTGCAGGTGAAGTCGCGGCGGATCGCGTCGTCTTCGATGCTGCCGTACACGTTGTCGCGCACGAGCATGCCGTTTTCCATCTCACGGTCGCCGCTGCCATCGTCGATGTTGGCGCGGAAGGTGGCGACCTCGATGATCTCGCGGCCGAACACCACGTGCGCCAGGCGGAAGCGGCGGCCGATCAGCCGGCAGTTGCGGAACAACTGCTTGACCTGTTCGGGCGTCGCGTCGGTGGCGACGTCGAAATCCTTGGGGTGGCCGTTCACGAGCAGATCGCGGACGGCGCCGCCGACCAGGTAACCGGCAAACCCGGAATCACGCAGCCGGTACAGGACGCGCAGGGCGTTCGGGCTGATGTCCTTGCGGGAGATGTTGTGCTGATCGCGCGGGATCACGCGCAGGCTGAACGGTGATGTAGCAGAGGAATTGATGTTGGCGCTTCCGGTTGAGTTTTCGGGATTGCCCAATGGCATCTAGGTCCATATACTAGCGCGCTGCGCAGTTCGCGACAAAGCCTGCTCCCTTCGTCTAATGGTTAGGACGTGGCCCTCTCAAGGCTAAAACAGGGGTTCGAGTCCCCTAGGGAGCACCAGTCGCGGTGCAGAAAGCCAAAAACCCCGCCACGGCGGGGTTTTTTGCGTTCCGGGCCCGGGTTGTCGCTCCTGCCCCGCCCGGCCCGGATCCGGGGAGCACACTCCCCGACCCGGCCCCTGCCCTGCGCGCAGGGCCGTCGGAAGCGGCTCAGCCCTCCATCTGCTCCAGTTCCTTGCCCTTGGTCTCCTTGACGAAGCGGAGCACGAAGAACACCGAGATCACCGCCGCGACCGTATAGATGCCATAGGCCCCGGCCAGGCCGATGCTGGCCAGCAGGACCGGGAAGGACACGGTGATGGCGAAGTTGGCGGTCCACTGCGCCGCACCGGCCACCGCCAGCCCCGAGCCACGGATCTGGTTGGGGAACATCTCGCCCAGCATCACCCACATCACCGGGCCCCAGGACATGTTGAAGAAGATCACGTAGACGTTGGCGGCCACCAGCGCCAGCGTGCCCATGCCGTCGGTCAACTGCAGCTTGCCGCCGGCATCGAGCGAGCCACTGGCAAAGGCGAAGGTGACCAGCGCCAGCGAGACCGCCATGCCGACCGAGCCGATCCACAGCAGCGGCTTGCGCCCGATACGGTCGATCAGGACCACGGTGATCAGGCAGGCGCCGATGCTCAGCGCTCCGGACAGCACGTTGATCAGCAGCGCGTCGTTCTCGGAGAAACCCACCGCCTGCCACAGCACCGCGCCGTAGTAGAAGACGACGTTGATGCCGACCAGCTGCTGGAACACTGCCAGGCCGATGCCGATCCAGACGATCGGACGCAGCCTGCCGGTGGCCTTGCTGACCAGGTCGGAGAAGGTCGGGCGATGCTGGTCCCGGGACAGCGAGCCTTCGATCTCGGTGATCTTGGCCTGGGCCTCGGCCGCACCGTACAGACGGGTCAGCACCGCCAGGGCCTGGTCACGGCGCCCTTTGACCACCAGGAAGCGCGGGCTCTCCGGGATCACCAGCAGCAGGCACAGGAACAGCAGCGAGGGAATGGCCTGCATCCAGAACATCCAGCGCCATGCCGCCTGCCCCAGCCACAGCGCCTCGGTGGAGGCACCGGCCGCCTTGGCCAATAGATAGTTGCTGAGGAAGGCGCAGAACAGGCCGCTGATGATCGCGATCTGCTGCACCGTCGCCAGCCGCCCCCGATACCGGGCCGAGGCGACCTCGGCGATGTAGGCCGGCGACATCACGCTCGCCGCACCGACCGCGAAGCCGCCGATGACCCGGGCGATGATGAACACCGCGGAGCTGTGTGCCGCCCCGGCCGCCAGGGCGGAGAGCAGGAACATCACCGCGGCGATGATCAGCACGCCGCGACGACCGAGCCGGTCGCCGAGGCGGCCCGCGAAGAACGCACCGATCGCGCAGCCGAGCAGCATCGAGGCGACCTCGAAGCCGATCCCGGCCGAACTGGACTGGAAGGTGTCCTTCAGGCCATCCACGGTGCCGTTGATCACGCCACTGTCGAACCCGAACAGGAAGCCACCGATGGTGGCCACGCAGCTGATCAGGATGATGAAGCCGGTGTTCTCGCCGTTGCCGGCGCGGGGACTGCTGAGCGAAGCACTGGACATGGGAAACCCTGGGTTGAAGGGACGCTGCGGATCCGCGCAGCAGGGACGGGGGACCAGATTCTCACACCTGCAGCGCACACGGGATTGATCGGCCGGATGGCAGAATGCGGCAGTCCCTGCCAATGCGGCAGCCCCTGCTGTCGTGAGACCTGCCCCATGCCCGATGCCATCGCCGCACCCGCTACCCCTGTCGCGGATGCCCCCCTGCTGGTCGACAGCCGTTGTACTCATGGCGAAGGTGCACTCTGGTCGCCGCGGCGGCAATGCCTGTTCTGGGTGGACATCAGCGAGCGCCGCCTGTGGCAGTACCGTACCGCCGATGGCAGCCACCGCAGCTGGTTGCTGCCCGACCGCCCCGGCTGCCTGGCCGAGGGCGAGGACGGCCGCCTGCTGATCGCGCTGGCCGGCTCGCTGCAGCGCCTGGATCTCGACCGCGATGGCGATGCCCCCGCTCCGCCCCTGGAATGGCTGGCCGATGTGCAGCCCGAGGTCGCGGACACGCGCAGCAATGACGGCCGGACCGACCGCGCCGGCAACCTGGTGTTCGGCACCATGAGCGAGGATCCTGCGCGTGCGCCGCTCGGCCGCTTCTACCAGTTCTCGATGCGGCACGGCCTGCGCGAACTGAACCTGCCCGCCGTCGTGATCCCCAACGCGATCTGTTTCAGCGCGGACGGCGCCACGATGTACTTCTGCGATTCGGTGCGCCCGGCGCTGTGGTGCTGCGACTACGACGCCGCGCGCGCGCACTGCGGCCCACCCCGCCTGTTTGCTGCCCTGCCCGATCCGGGCTGGGAGCCCGATGGCGCCATCGTCGATGCCGAAGGCGGCGTCTGGAACGCGCAGTGGCGGGCCTCCCGCGTAGTGCGCTATCGACCCGACGGCCAGATCGACCGGGTCGTGCTGCTGCCGGTACGGAACCCGACCTGCGTCGCACTCGGCGGGCCGTCGCTGCGGCAGTTGATGATCACCAGCTCCCGGCTCGACCACAGCGCGGCGGAACTGGCGGCCAGCCCGCGCGCGGGCGGCGTGTTTGCGCTGGAAACCGGCATCGCGGGCCTGCCCGAGCAGCCCTTCCGCTGGTCCTGAGCCTTGCGCCGAGGGCATTTCGGGGTTTGAGGCGCGATCCGATCCCGCGCCGCGGACCAACCTGTTCTAGAATTGTCCGGCTTACTGTCGGATCCAGATCCAGCCATGCCTTTTGTCGTCACCGAAAACTGCATCAAGTGCAAACACACCGATTGCGTGGAAGTGTGCCCTGTGGATTGCTTCCATGAAGGCCCCAACTTCCTGGTGATCGACCCGGATGAGTGCATCGATTGCACCCTGTGCGAACCGGAGTGCCCGGTCAACGCGATCTTCCCCGAAGACGACGTGCCCGCCGGGCAGGAAGCGTTCGTGGCGCTGAACGCCGAACTGGCCCAGGCCTGGCCGGTGCTGACCGTGCGCAAGGACCCGCCCGCCGATGCCGGCGAATGGGACGGCAAGCCGGACAAGCTGAAGCTGCTGGAACGCTGAGCCTCCGGGTTCTGGCGGCAACGAAAAAGGGCGCCGAGGGCGCCCTTTTCGTTTGTCTGAGACAGATATTCCGCTCGTCCGACACGCATTTCCGGTAGTGCCGGCCGCTGGCCGGCTGCCCTTCGCGCCGATGCCATCCAGGCCAGCCCGGACGGCACGCGATGCGTGCCTGCCCGGCCAGCGGCCGGGCCTACCGCTGGCTCCTTACGGAGCCAGCTTCGCCTTCAGCTCACCCAGCAGCTTGGTCGGGGCTGCGGCGGTCGCCGGCAGGCCACGCGGATCCACGGCAGAGACGTAGGCACCGGCATCGACGGCGACCACGCGGACCAGGAAGTCGCTGCCTTCGAAGGCCACGTCGTAGGAACCGAGCAGCTGGGCCTTGCTGGCGATCTTCACGCCTTCAACGGACTCCAGCGCGGTGCCGACCTTGGCGAACACCTCTTCCTTGGTACCCGGCACGGTGAAACCGGCATTGTTGGCGGCAGCCTGGGTCGAGGCCGGGGCCGGACGCGCGGCCTGCGAGGCCAGCGAGGAGCTGGTCGCGGCGGTGGCGGCGGCCTGGCCGGCCGGGACGTTCAGATCCGGCGGCACTTCCAGCGGGCGCACTTCCGGGGCCAGAGCGTAGTCGCCCTTGGCGCCGCGCTTGAAGCAACCGGTGGTGCCGATGAGGGTGGCGGTAGCCAGGATCGCGAAGGACAGCACGCGGAAGGCGGAAACGGATTGACGCATGGGAATCTCCTGGGTGACCACTGTCATCAGTGGTTGGATAGTGCTTCCAGCGCACCGATATCGGTGGCCAGGTGTTCGGCAGCGGCGTGATGGGCCGCGGACAAGGGCAGCAGCGGCAGGCGCAGGCCGTCACCAATGCCGATCCGGCGCAGCAGGTCCTTCACCGGGATCGGGTTGGACTCCACGCCGCAGAATTCATGGAAGGGCTCAAGACGGGCGTCCCACGCCTCGGCCGCCTCGCGCTCACCGGCCGCGGCCAGGTCGCACATCCGGCGGTAGGCCCCCGGCAGCGCGTTGGAGCCGACCGAGATCAGGCCATCCACGCCGGACAGGATAGAGCGCGCGGCGGTGCCATCGTCGCCGCTGAGAATGACGAAGTCCGGCGAACGCAGGGCCAGCAGCGCATGGACCCGGCCGACATCGCCGACCGCTTCCTTGATGCCCACGATGTTCGGGTGGCGGGCCAGTTCGGCCACGGTTTCGGGCAGCATGTCGCAGCCGGTGCGCCCGGGCACGTTGTACAGGATGACCGGCAGGCCGCCCTGGTCGGCCACCGCGCGGTAATGCGCGATCAGGCCGGCCTGGGTCGGGCGCACGTACGGCGGGGTCACTACCAGCGCGTGGGTGGCGCCATTGGCGGCCGCCCGGCGGGTCTGCTCGATGGTTTTGGCCGTCCCCGACAGCCCGGTCCCGGCCAGCACCGGAATGCGCCCGGCCACGGTTTTGACCGCACTGCGCAGCAGCTGGTCGTATTCGTCGTCGGACAGGGCCGCCGCTTCACCGGTCGAACCGGCCACCACGACACCGTGAACACCACCCTCCAGTTGCAGGTGCAGCAGGCGCTGCCAACCGTCGGGATCCAATGCGCCGTTCGCCTGGAAGGGCGTCGCCAGCGCGGTGATGAGACCGGAAAGGGACAAGGACATCGTGCTCGGAAGAAAGGGGGCACCCTGCCTGCGTAAACGCCGGCCAGATGTACGTTGCATGTTACTTGCGGGTCGAAAGCGCGGGCAAGTATGCTGGACTCCGGCGAACGTGCCGTCGTCCGGCCGTTCAGACTCACCTTGCATCACCCGGAACCATCTTGACCGACACCACGCCGCGGCCTGCGCCGACCGAAAACCACCTCCTGATCAACGCCTATACGACGCATCCGGAGTCCCCCCTGCTGCCTGTGACCCGGCGTATCGCCGACAGTGGCTGCAATCTGGTCGATGCCCGCCTGGCCACGGTCGGTCGCGACGTCTCCGTCACCGCCCTGGCCACCGGCTCGTGGGATTCGGTGGCCAAGCTGGAGGCGATGCTGACCCGGCTCGAGCGCGAGGAAGGCCTGAAGCTGGTCTGGTACCGCACCGGTGCCAAGCAGGCGCAGTCCAACCTGCTGCCCTACATCGTGGAGGTGATCGCGGCCGACAAGCCGGGCATCCTCTTCCAGCTGGCCGATTTCTTCGACCGCCAGGGCATCACCATCGAAAACCTGCAGAGCACGCGTTACCGCGCGATGCAGACCGGTGCCGAAATGTTCTCCGCGCAGGTCACCATCGGCGTGCCGGCCAACATGCACATCGCCGCGCTGCGCGATGATTTCCTCGAGTTCTGCGATCACCTGAACCTCGATGCGATCATGGATCCAATGAAGTTCTGATGTTTCGCGCGTTCGTCACGGGCGCGCGGGGTTTCATGCAGGTGTAGTAGACGTACCCCAGGATCCGGAAAGGAACCCATGAACGACGGCGACACCCTGGACAGCACCACCCTCGCACTGCCGCTGGCCTTGTCCGGCGGCGAGAGCACCACCCTCGGCGATCTGGCCGGCCAGTGGCTGGTGCTGTACTTCTATCCCAAGGACAGCACCCCGGGCTGCACCACCGAGGGCATCGATTTCAACGCGCTGCTCCCGCAGTTCACGAAGGCCGGCGCCCGCGTCTTCGGCGTCTCCCGCGATTCGGTCAAATCCCACGACAACTTCTGCGCCAAGCAGGGCTTCGCCTTCCCGCTGATCAGCGATGGCGACGAAGCGCTGTGCACCGCGTTCGACGTGATCAAGCTGAAGAACATGTACGGCAAGCAGGTGCGTGGCATCGAACGCAGCACCTTCCTCATTTCGCCGGACAGTCGTATCGTGCAGGTGTGGCGCAAGGTCAAAGTGGCCGGCCACGCAGACACCGTCCTTGAAGCCCTGAAGGCCGCGAAAGCCCAGTGATCAACCCGGCACCCCCAATGGCCATCACCCTGCCCCGCAGGTCGTGATGGCTTGTCCCTGTTCTGCCACCAGGAATTGACGATGACCCGAGGCAAGCGCATCTACGTACTGGATACCAACGTGCTCATGCACGATCCGACCGCGCTGTTCAAGTTCGAGGAGCATGATGTCTACCTGCCGATGCAGGTGATCGAAGAGCTGGACAACGGCAAGAAGGGCACCACCGAGGCGAGCCGCAATGCGCGCCAGGTCAGCCGCTTCCTCAATGAGCTGGTGCAGGCCTCTGGCCTGGACAACCTGGCCGATGGCATCCCGCTGCAGCGCCCGAACGGGCTGCAGCTGCGCGGCAAGCAGAGCGTGGGCCTGCTGCGGTTCCAGACCAGTCACTTCGAGGCCGGCAAGAGCTTCGGCGCGGTCATCCCCGACAACGCCATCCTCGGCGCGATCCTGGCGCTGAAAGAGCAGGTGCCGGACATCCCGGTGGTGTTCGTCTCCAAGGACATCAACCTGCGGATCAAGGCGGCGATCGCCGGCATCGTGTCCGAGGATTACGAGAACGACCGCGCGCTGGACGATTTCAGCCTGCTCTATACCGGTGCCACCGAGCTGCCGGAAGACTTCTGGAAGAAGCACACCGACAACCTGCGCAGCTGGAGCGACAAGGGCCGCACCAGTTACGAGATCATCGCCAGCGAAGACGAGAACTGGCATCCCAACCAGTACGCCTACCTGCCGGGCGACGATGAAGTCGAACTGCGCGTGGCCAAGATGGACGGCGACAAGATCACGCTGTCGCTGGTCAACGATTTCCGCCATGGCAGCCACGCGGTGTGGGGCATCAGCGCGCGCAACCGCGAACAGAACTTCGCGCTCAACGCGCTGATGGACCCGGAGATCGATTTCGTCACCCTGCTCGGCACCGCCGGCACCGGCAAGACCCTGCTCGCGCTGGCCGCCGGCCTGGCCCAGACCATGGACCAGCAGCGTTACCGCGAGATCATCATGACCCGCGCGACGGTCAGCGTCGGCGAGGACATCGGTTTCCTGCCCGGTACCGAGGAAGAGAAGATGACGCCGTGGATGGGCGCGCTGACCGACAACCTGGAAGTGCTGACGCATACCCAGGAAGGCGGCGCATGGGGCCGTGCGGCGACCAACGACCTGATCGCCAGCCGGATCAAGATCCGCTCGCTGAATTTCATGCGTGGCCGTACGTTCCTGTCGCGCTATCTGATCCTGGATGAAGCGCAGAACCTCACCCCCAAGCAGATGAAGACCCTGATCACCCGTGCCGGCCCCGGCACCAAGATCGTCTGCCTGGGCAACGTCGAACAGATCGATACCCCGTACCTGACCGAGACCACCTCGGGTCTGACCTACGCGGTGGACCGCTTCAAGAACTGGCCGCACAGCGCGCACATCACGCTGCGTCGTGGCGAGCGTTCGCGCCTGGCCGATTACGCTTCGGAGGTGTTGTGAGCCGTTCCCTGTCACGTGCCGTCCTGCCGCTGGCGCTTGCCGCGCTGGCGGCGGCCTGCACGCCCGCCAATACGCGGCCGGGCGCCAGCGTCCCGACCGCGATCAAGACCGGCCAGTCCTGGGTGGTGACGCGACCGGTGGTCGCCGCCCAGGTCCTGGATACCTGCTCGCGCGACAGTCCCGGCCGCGAGGCCGGGCGGGTCACCGGTTACTGGGCGCCCAGCCGCAAGGACGTCGAGCAGCTGGAGGCCGCATTGCCGACGCTGGAGGCGCAGGTGCCAAAGGCTGCCGATTTCGATCGCCAGTACGTCGGCATCGAAATGAGCGGGCGCAAGCTGATCTACCTCAATGCCTTCCATCTGCCCGATGACGCCGACATCGATCCGGCCCGCGAAGCGATCCGGGTCTGCGATGGGGGCGCGCAGTTCTGGGGCGCGGTGTTCGATCCGGCCAGCGGCAGCTTCTCGGATGTGCAGTTCAACGGCCCGCCCCCGGGTCGTTGATCGTGCCGTGACCCCCACCGCGCACGCCGGATGAGCATCCGGCTGCCCACTTGGGTCTGGATCGGGGCGATCGCCCTGTCCTGCGTGGCCGGGATGGTCAACGTGGTCGGCTTCCTGGGGTTCGAGCACCAGGCGGTGAGCCACATGACCGGCACCACCAGCCAGCTCGGCATGGCGCTCGCCCAGCGGGACTGGCGATTGGTCGCGCCTCTATGGGGGCTGCTGATCGCATTCTGTGCAGGTGCCACGCTCAGCGGCATGATCATCCAGGACAGCGGCCTGCAGCTGGGCCGACGCTATGGCGTGGTGCTGGCGCTGGAATCGGTGTTGCTGCTGATCGCGATCCCGCTGTTCAAGCAGCAGCAGATCTGGGGTGCACTGGCGGCGGCGATGGCCTGCGGCCTGCAGAACGCGATGGCGACCACCTTCAGTGGCGCGGTGGTGCGCACCACCCATCTCAGCGGCATGTTCACCGACCTGGGCATCGGCCTGGGCCATCTGCTGCGCGGCCTGCCGCTGCCGATCCGGCGCCTGACCCTGAGCGGACTGATCATCAGTGGCTTCCTGGCCGGCGGCGTGATCGGCGCCATGTTGTTCCTGCGCTTCGGCTACGACGCCCTGCTCGCCCCTGCCCTGCTGACCGGCGGCACCGGGCTCGGCTACGTGCTGTACCGGCAGTGGGCACTGCTGCGGGCGCGCTGAGGGCGCGGCAGCAATGCCGCGGCAAACATTGCACAATCGGGGCATGACACCGTCCAGCCCCGTTTCCGCCCTGACCATCGCCGGCTCCGATTCCGGCGGGGGTGCCGGCATCCAGGCCGACCTGAAGGCCTTCGCCGCCCATCGCGTGCATGGGCTCTCCGCGATTGCCGCGCTTACCGCACAGAACACCCGTGGCGTCATCGCCGTGCACGTGCCGCCGCTGGATTTCCTGCAGGCGCAGATCGATGCCTGTTTCGCCGACTTCGACATCCATGCGGTGAAGCTGGGCATGCTGGCCAACGCCGAAGTGATACGCCTGGTCGCCGACGCACTGGAAAAGCACCGGCCTCCGCACGTGGTGCTGGATCCGGTGATGGTCGCCACCAGCGGCGCCAAGCTGCTGGAGGACAGTGCACTGGCGGCGATGCGTAGCCGCCTGATCCCACTGGCCACGCTGCTGACGCCCAACACACCCGAAGCGGAGCTGCTGCTTGGCCGCCGCATCGTTACCGCCGAAGACGCAGAGGATGCCGCCGACGCGCTGCTGGAACTGGGCGCCGGTGCGGTACTGCTCAAGGGCGGCCATCTGGACGAAGGCAGCCGCGTGATCGATCGCTACTTCGACGGTGTGACCCGCGAAGAATTCATCCATACGCGGCTGCCGGTGGATGCGCACGGCACCGGCTGCACGCTGGCCTCGGCCATCGCCGCGCAACTGTGCCAGGGGCTGTCCTTGCCGAACGCCTGCGAAGCGGCCATCGATTACGTCGCGCGCGGGCTGCAGGGCGGCTATTACCCCGGCCGCAGCGAGGTGCTGGTGATCGACCACTTCGGCGCGGCACGCCCGGCATGATCGACGCCTCGCCCCTGCCCGTGCAGGCCGCAGACGGCCATCGCTTCGAGCTGCTGGCGCGCGTCCCCGTGCAGCCGCGCGCGCGGCTGCTGTGGCTGCCTGCGCTGGGTGTCGCCGCGCGGCACTACCTGCCCTTCGCCGAGGCGCTGGCCGCACGCGGCATCGCGGTGTACCTGCACGAGTGGCGTGGCAATGGAAGCAGCAGCCTGCGGCCCTCGCGCACGCAAGATTGGGGCTATCGGGAAATCCTCGAGCAGGACCTGCCGGCGAGCCTCGCAAACGTGCCAGGGGAATCTGAAACACCGTTGATCATCGGCGGCCACAGTCTCGGCGGCCAGCTCGCCTGCTGCTTCGCCGGGCTGCATCCGCAGCGTTTTGGCCGCATCTGGCTGGTGGCCAGCGGCACGCCGTACTGGCGCACCTTCCCTGCCCCGCGTGGCTGGACGCTGCCGCTGGTGTATCGCTTCCTGCCCTGGCTGGCCCAGCGCCAGGGGGTCCTGCACGGCAAGAAGCTCGGCTTTGGCGGCATCGAGGCACGCGGGTTGATCCGCGACTGGTCGCGCGTGGGCCTCAACAACCACTACGCGGCCGTCGGCATGGCGACCGATCTGGAGGCCGGCATGCGCGACCTGCGTGGCCAGGCCACCGCGGTGGTGATGGAGGCCGACTGGCTGGCCCCGACGGGATCGATGCAGGGCCTGCTGGACAAGATGCCGGGCATGCGTGCGCAGCTCAGCGTGATCAGTGCGCAGATGCTGGGTGCGCGTGCCGATCACTTCGCGTGGATGAAAACGCCGGAAGCCGTGGTGGACCGGCTTTTTCATTCATTTGAATGAAGACCTTCACAAAAACCGTTGACGAATGCGACGCCGATCCGCATAATTCCGCTCCTGTTGACGCGCCCGTAGCTCAGTTGGATAGAGTACCTGGCTACGAACCAGGCGGTCGGGAGTTCGAATCTCTCCGGGCGCACCATCAACAGGGTATCGATTTCGCCGTCGGTATCAGTAATGAAAATTCGATGTAAATGCGCCCGTAGCTCAGTTGGATAGAGTACCTGGCTACGAACCAGGCGGTCGGGAGTTCGAATCTCTCCGGGCGCACCATTACATCGAACGGCAGGCTCGCCTGCCTTCCCGTCGAACGTGGCGACACGCGCGGCAGGACACACAACCAGACAATGCAAATGCGCCCGTAGCTCAGTTGGATAGAGTACCTGGCTACGAACCAGGCGGTCGGGAGTTCGAATCTCTCCGGGCGCACCATTGCATCGACGAAGACAGCAGCCATCGGTTGCTGTTTTTTTTTGCGTTGGCGCCGGCCAGCGGCCGGCACTACCAAAAGCTCATCCCTGCGGTGCGGGTGCCTGGGCCGCCTGCATCGCCATCAGATCGGCTTCACCGGGCAGCTCCGGCGCCGGGCACGCGCCACCGGCGTGGTCGTCATGCGCCAGCCAGTCGTCCACCACGCCGCCCAGCAGGTCCACCCGCAGCGGGAGGGTGATGTGGTCTTCGCCACGCATCTCGATGTAATGCACGCGCGGGCTGGCGGCGGCCAGGCGGCGGCCCTGCCCGACCGGCACGTGCGCATCGTCCTGGCCGTGCAGCAGCAGCACGCAGGCGCGGCTGTCGGCCAGCGCGCGGGTGACGTCGACGCGATCCAGGTCCAGATCCAGGCGCTGGCTGGCGGCGGCGATCACCTGGTCGATATCCTGCCCGCCATAGCGCCAGCGCCCGTAGGCCGCCATGGCCTGCGCCTTCCATGCGGTGGGCTGCAGCGACATCAGGTGCGGGATCATGCTGCGGATCGCATCGCCGGCATTGGCGAAGGACTCCATCGCCACCACGCCGGTGACCTGGTCGCCGAGCTTGTCGGCGGTGAACAGCGCAGTGGCCGCACCGTAGGAAACGCCGAACAGGTACAGCGGCCCGACCACCTCGCCGCGCGCCTTCAACGCCGCGATGACATCGACCACGTCATCCGATTCGAAGGTGCCGTAGCCGGACGGGCCGGCGCCGGAATGGCCGTGGTTGCGCAGGTCGATGGTGACCACGCGGTAGCCGGACTGCGCCAGCTGCAGCGACCACGGCAGCATCGCATCACCGTTCATCATCCAGCCGTGCAGCAGCACCACCGTGCCGCGTGGCGCCTGCGGCTGGAACGGATGCGGCAGGTCCAGCGCCATGCCGGTGCGCAGCGGCTCGCCGTTCTCGTGCTGCTGGGCGAGGTATTCGTAGCGCACCCCGTACTGGCCCGGGTCGAAGGCCCGCCAGAAGATCGGCACGCCCGCGCGGCCGGTCACGAGGCCGTGCCGGTTGGGCACGCTGTCCACCGCTTCGGCGATGCGCGCGGTGTCCAGCAGCGTGGACACGCCACCCGGCGCGATCAGCCGATCGCTCAACGAGGTCGAGGCGGCGGTGGAGGTCAGGGAGGAGCAGGCAGCCAGCCACAGGCCAGCCCCGGCCAGCAGCAACAGCAGCAAGCGCTTCATGGGGAGATGTGCGAAAACCAGACGAGTCGGGCAGATTACCGATCACGCCGACGGCGCTCTATCGCATCCAGATGACCATCCGATGACAGCGAGGCCACGATTCAGGTTGACTAGCCCAGCCAGGCCTCCATGGTCGGCCACCAGCCCGCCAGCACCTCCGGGCGCTGCATCCGCTCGCGCCACCACTTCAGCGCGGCCCCCTCCTCGCCGGTGCGCCAGGCCAGCCAGAAGGTCTCATCCGGCTTGGGCTCCTCGACCTGCCGGATCACCAGCCGCCCTTCGCGCACCGCCTGCTGCACATACGGCTCGGGCAGGAAGCCGAACCCCAGGCCCGCACACTGCAGGCGGAACTTGCTGACCATGTCCGGCACGGTGACCGTCTCCTGCCCCATCAGCAGCCCGACCGTGCGCGGCAGCAGCCGCCGCGCCGAATCGGCCACGGCGATGGCACAGTGGCCGGCCAGCTGCTCGCGGCCCAGCGGCTCGGGCGCGGTGGCCAGCGGGTGCGAGGGCGCCACCGCGAACACGAAACGCACCACGCCCATCGGCTCGACCACGTAGCCGCCACCACTGGGCCCCTCGCCCGCCGCGCCGACCAGCAGGTCCGCGCGCCGGTCCAGCAGCGCCTCCCAGGTGCCCGACAGCGATTCACTGATCAGCCGCATCCGGGTCTGTTCGGCCACCGAATTGAAAGCGCGCACGTCCTCGGCCAGCAGTGCCGGCACGAACATCGAGTCGACCGCCACGGTCAGTTCGGCCTCCCAGCCGGAGGCCACCCGCCGCACCCGCATCTCCAGCTCGCGCGCCGCCCGCAGCAGGTGGCGCCCCTCTTCCAGCAGCGCCTCCCCGGCCGGGGTCACGTGCGCACGCGGCCCGACCCGGTCGAACAGCTGCACGCCCAGGTCCTCCTCCAGCTTGGAGACGGTGTAGGAAATGGTCGAAGGCACCTTGTGCAGGGCCTTGCCGGCCGCGGCGAACGAGCCCCGGCGGTCGATGGCATCGAGGATCTGCAGGGCGTCGAGACTGAGCTTGAGCATTCGAATTTTTCGATGATGGCTTGCAAAACTATCCGTTTTTCAAGCGGGCGGAGCAAGCGGATACTGGCCGCAACAGGAAAGGGGACGGCAGCGACCGCCCCGGACCGCCATCGAAACCATCGAACACCAAGGAGATTCCCATGCTGCAGATCCGCAAGAGCAACACCCGTGGCAAGGCCGACCATGGCTGGCTGAACTCCATGCACACCTTCTCCTTCGCCAACTATTACGACCCGCGCTACGTCAGCTTCGGCCCGCTGCGGGTGATCAACGAAGACCGCGTCCAGGGTGGCCAGGGCTTCGGCACGCACAGCCACAGCAACATGGAGATCATCTCCTACGTGCTCGGCGGCGCGCTGGAGCACAAGGACTCGATGGGCACCGGCTCGGTGCTGCGCTACGGCGACGTGCAGCGCATGAGCGCCGGCAGCGGCGTCAGCCACAGCGAGTTCAACCACTCGGCCGACGAAGCGGTGCACTTCCTGCAGATCTGGCTGTTCCCCGACCAGGAGAACATCACCCCGAGCTACCAGGAGACCCACTTCGCCCCGGACACCAAGCGCGGCCAGCTGCGCCTGATCGCCTCGCGCGATGGCCGTGAGGGGTCGCTGCTGATCCACCAGGACGCCAACATCTACGCCACGATCCTGGACGGCGACGACCGTGTCCACCTGCCACTGGCCCCGCGCCGCGGTGCCTACGTGCAGGTCGCCCGCGGGCAGCTGCAGGTCAACGGCATCACGCTGGAGACCGGCGATGCGCTGCAGGTCAGCGACGAGGCACAGCTGACGCTGGAAAACGCCAACGACGCGGAAGTCATCGTGTTCGAGCTGGCGCTGTAACCACCCGGCCTCAAACGCAGACACCCCGGTTGCCCGGGGTGTCGTTCGTTGCGTGGATCAGAATTTGTAGTTCAGCGTCAGCCGCACGTTGCGCGGCTCGCCCCAGGTGTAGGTGCTGTACCAGCTGAAGATCGTGTAGTAGTGCTTGTCCAGCAGGTTGTTGACGTTGAGCGTCGCCGACAGCTGGTCGTTGAACTGATAGCGCGCCATGGCATCGAGCAGCCAGTACGGCTCGGTGCGATGGAGCTGGCTCCCGCCGGTGGCGGGGTTGGTGATGGTGCCGAACGTGCTGCCCTGCCAGCGCGCGCCACCGCCCACGCTCCAGCCATCGGCTGCACCGGTGAGGCGGTAGCTGGTGTGCACGCTGAACTGATCTTCCGGCTCCAGCGTGGAGACCTTGGTGGACTGCTGGCGCGCGATCTTGTGCGCATAGCCGCCCTGGACCTGCCAGCCCGGCGCCAGCTGACCCGATACCTCCAGCTCATAGCCCTTGGTGCGCACCCCCATCAGGCCTTCATAGGCGATCCCGCCGCTCGGCGTCCTGCCGCCGGTCGGTTGTGCGTAATTGTCCTGCTCCAGCTGGAACACCGCCGCGCTGGCGTTGAGCCGACCGTCGTAGAACTCCGCCTTCAGGCCGGCCTCGTAGCTGCGCCCTTCCATCGGATCCAGCACCCGGCCCTGTTCGTCCTGGTTGCCCTGCGGCTTGAAGATGGTGCTGTAGCTGGCGAACACCGAGAAGTTGCGGTTGAGGTCGTACACCAGGCCGGCGTACGGCACGACCACGCCACTCTCGTCGGTATCCGGAGACGTGTAGTTCGCGATGCGGCTGCCGACGATCAGCTTCAGCGGGTCGGCCAGGTCGAAACGGCCCACCACGTAGGCACCGCTTTCGCGGGTGACCTGGTTGTCACCGTAGCCCCACTGCCAGTCCGGCTCGGGCACATCGCCGGTCCAGGCGTAGTAGTCGGCAACGCTGCTGACATAGCCCGGCTGCGGCGAGTAGCCGTTGTTGACCCAGCGCTTGCGCGACACGCTGCCGCCGACCACCAGCTCGTGCTGGCGGCCGAACCACTCGAACTTCCCACTCACGTACAGATCGGCGGCGTTGCTGGTGGTCCTGCCGATGTACTGGCCCAGCCACATGCTCACGCCTTCACCAGTGACCGGATCCGGATTGCCACCGGCCGCGGCACCCAGCGAGGCGTCATACCCGTTGACCTGGTGGTTGAGCTGCAGCTTGGCGACCCAGTCATTGCCGAAGGTGTGCTCCAGCGTGGCGAAGCCGGTGCGGGCGTACTGGCCCCAGCGGCTCCAGCGCGCGCCGTTGTTGAACGAGCGCGGCATCGTGTTGAAGTTGCCTTGGCTGTCCAGCAGCGGAATGCCGCCCCAGCTGGAACCCTCGGGATCGCTGTCCTGGTAATCGGCACCGACGGTCAGCAGCGTGCTCTCGCCGATGTCGGCCTCGAGGATGCCGTAGAACACCTCATTGCTGCGCTGGTAGTGGTCGGCATTGGAATGCCTGTCCTGGTAGGCGCCGACCACGCGGCCGCGCACGCGGCCACTGTCGGTGAGCGGCCCGCCGACATCGACCTCGGCGCGATAGCTGTCCCACGAGCCCACCCCCAGCGTGGCGCTGCCGGTCAGTTCGCGCGTCGGCTTCTTGCGCACCAGGTTGATGGTCGCGCCCGGGTCGCCCATGCCGGTGAGCAGGCCGGTGGCGCCCTTGAGCACTTCGATGCGATCGTAGATGGCCATGTCGCTGAGCGTGTTGCCGGCCGAGTACGCCGAATCACGCGCCATCGGAATGCCGTCATACTGGAAGTTCTGCACCGCGAAGCCGCGCGCGTAGTACTCGGTGCGCTCGCTGTCATAGGTGACGATGCTCACGCCGGGCGTGACCTTCATGACGTCGTCGATGCCGTTGAGGCCGAAGTCGTTCATTTCCTGCCGGGTGATCACGCTGATCGACTGCGGGGTCTGGCGCGGGCTGAGCACCAGGCGGGTCGCGGTGGCGATCGTGCCGGGCGTATACGAATCACTGCCTTCGGTCACGGTGCCGAGCTGGTTGGCGGTGACCTGCACCGTCTGCAGGGTCTGCGCGCCTTCCTTCGGGGGCGCCTCGCCACTGGGCGCCTCGTCGGCCTGCACGGCCGAGGCGGACAGGGCCAGGCCCAGTCCGCAGGCCATCGCCTGCATCAGCGGGGAGAGCGCGGGAACAGCACGACGGCGACCCGGGTGGATCGGGGCAACACGGAACGGAACAACGGACACGGCAATGCCTCCAGACAGGAAGTGACTCCTCTGGCGGCGGCTGGAGGGAACGAATGGGCGGCATGATGCCGCATCCGGGGCGATAGCGAAAGGCTATCGCCGCAGGCGATCGGATGCACAGCCCTTGAGCACGGCGACGCGCCCCGCTGCAGGCGGGGCGACGCGGGTCACGCGGTGTGCCGATCAGGTCCAGCGATCGGCAGGTCCACCGGCCGGATCAGCCTCGCGGCACCGGCGCATCCGAGGCGATCAGCTTCTCCTGCTTCAGCTCATCCCAGAACGCGGCCGGAATCGCCACGGACATGGAGGCGACATTGGCCATCACCTGTTCCGGCGTCCGCGCACCGGGAATCACCGCCGAGACCACCTCCGGCGCATCGGCGAACTGCAGCGCCACCGTGCGCAGATCCACGCCGTGACGATCGCAGACAGCCTGCACCTTCGCGCGCTTCTCAGGCGCCCACGACGGCACCTTGCCGTCATAGAGATACCGGTCGCGCCCGGCCAGGTAGCCGGCCAGCAGCGGCGAGCCGACCACCACCGACGCGCCGTGCGCAGCGATCTTCGGGAAGGTGTCATGCAACGCCTGCTCGTGGTCCAGCAGCGAGTACTGGCAGGCGAGCAGGAAGATGTCCGGATCCGCCTCGGCCACCGCGCGCAGTGCGGGCTCGGGACGGTTCACACCGAAGCCCCACGCCTTGATCAACCCCTCCTCGCGCATGCGGGTCAGGGCCGGCATCGCGCCCTTCGCCGCTTCCGCGAAACGCTTCTCCCAGGGCATGCCCAGGTCGTTCTCGTTGTCCGGCGACAGGTCATGGATGAAGACCACGTCCAGCTGCGACACACCGAGCCGGTTGAGGCTGTCCTCCACCGAGCGCCGCGTGCCGTCCGCGGAGTAGTCGTAGCGGTAATGGAACGGCGACGGGTCCTTCCACATCACCTCTTGCAGCTCACCGGCGGTCGCCGTCAGCAGGCGCCCGACCTTGGTCGACAGCGTGTACTCGCGCGCCGGGTGGTTGTGCAGGTGATGGCCGTACCGACGCTCGCTCAGGCCAAGCCCGTACCAGGGCGAGGTATCGAAGTAGCGCACCCCGGCCGCGTACGCTGCGGCCAGGGTGGCTTCGCTCTGCGCATCGGTCGCGGCCTCGAAACCATTGCCGATCGCGACGCCGCCCAGGCCCAGGCGGGTGTGCGGACGGTAACGCCTGCCCTGTTGCGCGGGATTGCCAGGCAACGGCTTTGCCGCAGCGTTGCCGCGGGTGGGCAGCACACTGCCCGGGCCGGCGGACTGCGCCATCAGCGGCGAGGCGGCGAACGCTGCGGTACCGGCGGCGGCAACAGAGAGGAAGTGGCGGCGTGTGTTCACGGCGACTCCTGTTTCTGCGGGGGAAGTGGCCACCTTCGCAGAGCGGCGGTGCAGAGCATGCGGTTGCCGCGTCAAGGCAGCGGCAACACGGCCCGCTCCCGGCCCGCGGATGCTCAGCCCTGGCCAGCGCCTGCGGCAAGAAGCAGCGTCTCGATTTCGCGGTAGCCGCGCTGGCGTGCATGCTGCAGCGGGCTCACGCCTTCACCGTCGGGCAGGTTCACATCCGCGCCTGCCGCGATGAGCTGACGGACGATCTCGACATGCCGTGGGCCGCCATCGGCGAGGATGATCGCCTCCAGCAGCGCGGTCCACTGCAGGTTGTTGACGTGATCCACGTCGACACCGGCCGCGATCAGCGTCGCCACGGTCTCCACGTGCCCGCGTTCGGCCGCTGGAATGAGTGCGGTGCCACCGTAGCGGTTGGTGCTCTTCAGGTCCGCACCGGCTGCCAGCGTCGCGCGCAGGATCTCGAGATGCCCGCGGGCACCGGCGTAGAGGTAGGGGCTGTCCTGGATCGCGTCCTTGGCATTGACGTCGGCACCGGCCTGGATCAGCGCCAGCGCGGCCTCCACGTGGTTGTGGTGGGTCGCGACCAGCAACGGCGTCGCCTTCGCCACGCCGCGCGCATCCACCCGGGCGCCCTGCCCCAGCAGCATACGCACCGCAGTGGCGTCACCCTTCTCCGCCGCCCGATGCAGCCGCTCTTCCAACGAGGCGGCACTGGCCGGCATGACCATGCCCATCAGCAGGCTCATGACCACCCAACCCCGCAGCGACCTCCGTCCCATCGACATGTTCCTGCTCCTTCCACGGGAGGCGCCCGGTGGGGCGCCGCTGGAGAACGACCGTAGCCGAGCCGCCGCGCCGGTGCCAATGAAGTTTGGGGATCGACCGCATTCGCCATCCGAATGTGTCGGCCGGCGCGCGTTCCGCCGATTTCATGCGACGCTGCGCACGACATTCGACACGGACGCACATCGCCATGCTGCATCACATTTCCCTGGGCGTGCGCGATCTCGCGCGTGCCGCTGCCTTCCACGATGCCGCGCTCGGTGCGCTGGGCATGCGCCGCGTCTTCGAAGACGACGAGGCGATCGGATATGGCTACGCGGAGGATGAGGACCTGGTGTGCCTGAAACTGCGGGCCGATGCGGCAGCGCCCGGCCCTGGATTCCACCTCGCGTTCGGCGCCCTGTCCCGCCAGGCCGTGGACGCGTTCCATCGCGACGCGCTGGCGGTCGGCGGCACCTGCAATGGCGCGCCGGGACTGCGCGGGGACTATGGCGATCACTACTACGCCGCGTTCCTGATCGACCCCGATGGGCATCGGATCGAGGCGGTCTGCAAGTCGGTCGTTTGAACCGGATCGCGCAAAGAAAAAGGCCTCCGTACTCGCGTACGAAGGCCTTCTCTACAACTGGCGGAGCGGGAGGGATTCGAACCCTCGATAGAGTTTTAAGCCCTATACTCCCTTAGCAGGGGAGCCCCTTCAGCCACTCGGGCACCGCTCCAGTGTTCTGGGTCCGCCGCCGTGATGAATCATCTCAGCGGGGGCGCGAATAATAACGTTTTCCGCGCCCTCAGGTAAAGCCTTAATCCGAAGAATTTTCACTTCCGGATGCATTCGGCTCATCACCGCGCTGGATGCGCTGGTAAATCTCTTCGCGGTGCACGGCCACGTCCTTCGGAGCGGTGATACCGATACGCACCTGGTTGCCCTTGACGCCGAGCACGGTCACGCTGACCGAGTCACCGATCATCAGGGTTTCGCCTACACGGCGAGTCAGGATCAACATTTGTTCAAGTCTCCAGGGGAACCGGTGGTGGCATTTCCCCACCGGCTTGGCGCCCCGGCAAGAGCGCCCCACGACAACGGGAAAAGATTCGCCATAGTACCGTCAGGCCTCCCGCCCCATCAAGGAGCAGGAGGCTTCAGGCTGTTCAGATACGGGGGGTGACCCAGTCGACGACCGCAGCCAGTGCAGAAGCAAGGGCGGGCCCGTCCTCACCACCACCCTGGGCGAGGTCCGGGCGGCCGCCGCCCTTGCCCCCGATCTGACTGGCGATATGGGCCAACAGTTCCCCGGCCTTGACCTTGCCCATTGCGCTGCCGTTCACGCCCGCGACCAGGGCCGCCTTGCCGTCCTGGGTGCCGGCCAGCACGATCACCGCGTTGCCGAGCTGCTGCTTGAGGCGGTCGATCGCATCGCGCAGCGCCTTGGCATCAAAGCCTTCCAGGCGCGCGGCCAGGATCTTGATGCCGTTGACCTCGACCGCGGCGGCGCCGAGATCGGCGGTCGCACCGGCGGCCTGCTTGGCCTTGAGCGCCTCGAGCTCGCGCTCGAGCTTCTTCTGGCGTTCGCCCAGCTGGCGGATCTTGTCGACCACGTCGCCGGCGTTGCCGCCGAGCAGTGCGGCCGCTTCGCTGAGCTGCGCTTCTTCATGGGCCACGTAATCCAGCGCGCCCTGCCCGGTCACCGCTTCGATGCGGCGCACGCCCGAGGACACACCGCCTTCAGCGGTGATCTTGAACAGGCCGATGTCACCGGTGCGCGTCACATGCGTACCGCCACACAGTTCGGTGGAGTAATCGCCCATCTTCAGCACACGCACGTGCTCGCCGTACTTCTCGCCGAACAGCGCCATCGCACCGAAGTCGAGCGCTTCCTGCATGCCCATGTTGTGGACTTCGGCCGCGTTGTTGGCGCGCACCTGCTCGTTGACCTTGCGTTCGATGATCGCCAGGTCCTCGGCGCTGATCGGCGCGAAGTGCGAGAAGTCGAAGCGCAGGCGATCGGGTGCGACCAGCGAGCCCTTCTGCTGCACGTGGGTGCCCAGCACTTCGCGCAGGGCGGCATGCAGCAGGTGGGTGGCCGAGTGGTTGAGGATGGTCGCGCCGCGGCGCTGGCCATCGACCTGGCCGGACAGCACGTCGCCAACCTTCAGGGTGCCGGAGGTGATCCTGCCCACGTGCCCATGGAACTGGCCCGCGAACTTCTGGGTGTCGCTGACGTCAACCTGCACGCCACCGCCCGACAGGCTGCCGTTGTCGCCGACCTGGCCACCGGATTCGGCGTAGAACGGGGTCTGGTTGGTCAGCACGATGACGTCGTCGCCGGACTGCGCGGTATCCACCGGGCGGCCCTCCTTGAGGATCGCCACCACGGTGAGGTCGTCGGCCTGCAGGCGGTCGTACCCGAGGAACACGGTCGGCTTGAGCGTGGCGACCAGATCGGCCGACAGTGTCACGCCGCCGCCGAACTTGCCGGCCGCGCGCGCGGTCTCGCGCTGGGTGTCCATCGCGGCGTTGAAGCCCTCGATATCCACGGTCAGGTCACGCTCGCGCGCGATGTCCTGGGTGAGATCGAGCGGGAAGCCGTAGGTGTCGTACAGGCGGAACGCATCCACGCCCGGGATCACGCCGTTGCTGACCTTGGCCGCGACGTCGTCGAAGATCTTCATGCCCGAATCCAGCGTTTCAGCGAAACGCTCTTCTTCGGCCTGCAGCGCGCGCACGACGGTGTCGACCTGCGCCGGCAGTTCGGGATAGGCCACGCCCATCTGCTCGACCAGGGTCGGCACCAGCTTGCTGAAGAACGGCTGGCGCACGCCCAGCATCCAGCCATGGCGCAGGGCGCGGCGGATGATCCGGCGCAGCACGTAGCCACGGCCTTCGTTGGACGGCAGCACGCCATCGACGATCAGGAACGAGCAGGCGCGGATGTGATCGGCGATCACGCGCAGCGACTTGTTCTCCAGATCGGCCATGCCGGTCAGCTCGCTGGCCTTGCGGATCAGCGCCTGGAACAGGTCGATCTCGTAGTTGGTGTGGACGTGCTGCAGGATCGCGGCCAGACGCTCCAGGCCCATGCCGGTATCCACGCACGGCGCCGGCAGCGGCACGAGGGTGCCGTCGGGCTGGCGGTCGAACTGCATGAAGACCAGGTTCCAGATCTCGATGAAGCGGTCGCCGTCTTCATCCGGCGAGCCCGGGGGGCCACCGGCGATATGGTCGCCATGGTCATAGAAGATTTCGGTGCACGGGCCGCAGGGGCCGGTTTCGGCCATCTGCCAGAAGTTGTCCGAGGCAAACGGCGCGCCCTTGTTATCGCCGATGCGCACGATCCGTTCTTCCGGAATGCCCACCATGTCGCGCCACAGCGCATAGGCCTCATCATCGGTCTGGTAGACGGTGACCAGCAGGCGCTCGGCCGGCAGCTTCCAGACCTGGGTCAGCAGTTCCCAGGCCCAGGCGATGGCGTCCTTCTTGAAGTAATCGCCGAACGACCAGTTGCCCAGCATTTCAAAGAAGGTGTGGTGGCGCGCGGTGTAACCGACCTGGTCCAGATCGTTGTGCTTGCCACCGGCGCGCAGGCAGCGCTGGACGTCGGCCGCGCGCACGTAGCTGCGCTTCTCGGCGCCAAGGAACACGTCCTTGAACTGCACCATGCCGGAGTTGGTGAACAGCAGGGTCGGATCATTGCCCGGCACCAGCGGCGCCGACGGCACGATCGTATGGCCTTTGCCCTTGAAGAACTCAAGGAAATCGCTGCGGATCTGGGAGGTAGTGAATTTGACGGATGCGTTCATGGGGGGCTGGCTTTGTGCGGGCCGGTCAGTCCCTGGCACGCAGCCCCAATGGCCGGGTGTCAACTGCAGGACCGCCGAAACCACAAAGGGTATCAGGCCCGGGCCGCTCAGTCCTCAGGGTCGTAACGGGTGGCCTGGCGGATGCTGTCGCCGGGGAACCCGCGGCGGGCCAGAAGATCGGCGGCTTTGCGCCGCGCAGGCAGTTCCTGCGGGCCGGCGTCGCCGAAACGGCGGCAGACCAGGTCGCGGGCGTTCTCGGTCCAATCGCCTTCAAAGGTGTCCATGGCGGCGGCGATCTGGTCGCTGTCCAGCCCATGCGTGCCCAGTTCGGCGCGGATGTGGATCGGGCCATAGCCCGTGTTGGCCCGGATCCGGACCAGGTTCTCGGCAAACCGGGTGTCATCCTGCCAGCCGGCCTCGGCCAGCTTGGCGACGGCCGCCTCGGCCGCCTCGTTCTCGATGCCACGGGCCTGGAGCTTGCGGGTCAGTTCTTTACGCGAATGCTCGCGGCGCACCAGCAGCCCCAACGCCCGCTGGACCGGCGTCTGTTCCTGGACACGGCGCTTGCGCCGGGGTGCGGGGGCTTCGGAGTCTTGCATGGCAGCAGTCCATTACAGTGCGCCGTCCTTGGCGCCATCCCGTCGGGGATACGTGAAACTGCGGGACAGGGCGAGCGTCACTGACGGCGCTGCCCTGCCCCGCAGGAAACTCATTCGGCGTCGTCTTCGGCCTCGTCGCCGCCTTCGCGCACGGCTTCTTCCGGCTGGAACTTCTCGCGCAGCTCGGCTTCCAGGCGCTGGGCAATCTGCGGGTTGTCGCGCAGGTAGCCGCGGGCGTTGTCCTTGCCCTGGCCGATGCGCTCTTCGCCGTAGCTGTACCAGGCGCCGGCCTTCTCGACCAGCTTGGCTTCCACGCCCATGTCGATCAGTTCGCCTTCGCGGCTGATGCCTTCGCCGTACAGGATCTCGGTGATGACCTGCTTGAACGGGGGCGCCAGCTTGTTCTTGACCACCTTGATCTTGGTCTGGTTGCCGATGATCTCGTCGCCCTTCTTGATCGCGCCGATACGGCGGATGTCCAGGCGCACCGAGGCATAGAACTTCAGCGCGTTGCCGCCGGTGGTCACTTCCGGGCTCTGGCCCGGCATCATCACGCCGATCTTGTGGCGCAGCTGGTTGATGAAGACCACCAGGGTGTTGGAGCGCTTGATGTTGCCGGTCAGCTTGCGCAGGGCCTGGCTCATCAGACGGGCCTGCAGGCCCGGCAGCTGGTCGCCCATTTCGCCTTCGATTTCGGCCTTCGGTGTCAGCGCGGCGACCGAGTCGACCACCACGATGTCCACCGAGCTCGACCGCACCAGCATGTCGGCGATTTCCAGCGCCTGCTCACCGGTATCCGGCTGCGAGAGCAGCAGGTCGTCCACGTTGACGCCCAGCTTGGCGGCGTAGATCGGATCCAGCGCGTGCTCGGCATCGATGAAGGCGGCGGTACCGCCCTTCTTCTGGCATTCGGCGATCGCCTGCAGGGTCAGGGTGGTCTTGCCCGAGGATTCCGGACCGTAGATCTCCACGACACGGCCCTTGGGCAGGCCACCGATACCGAGGGCGATATCCAGCATCAGCGAACCGGTCGGGATGACCTCGACCGCCTCGACGACGCGGTCGCCCATGCGCATCACGGCGCCCTTGCCGAACTGCTTTTCGATCTGGCTCAGCGCGGCGGTGAGGGCGCGCTTTTTGTTTTCGTCCATCGGAGTGGTCCTTGCAGAGGTCGTATCGGTGGAGGTGCTGTCTTTGGAAGTCTTCTTGGCCATGGGTTCACTTTAAGGCTGGCGTATCGCACGGGCTGAGATTCTGCCCGGCGTTCGGAAAAAAAGTATCGGACATCCGTACCAACCTCAGCAGAACCAGAGATGTGCCACAAAAGACCGCGCGTAATAGGGGGGAGAACCGGGTCAGCGGTTGGGCCGCAGCAACCCGCAATAGAGGCCTTCGATGGCGAAGTCCTGGTCGGGCAGGACTTCGATCGGCTTGTAATCGGGGTTGCGCGGCAGCAGGCGGATCCGGTCCTTGCCCATCTTCAACAGCTTGACCGTGATCTCGTCATCGATACGGGCCACCACGATCTGGCCAGACCGGGCGTCGCGGGTGCGGTGCACGCCGATCAGGTCGCCGTCGAAGATGCCTTCGTCGATCATCGAGTCGCCCTGCACTTTCAGCAGGTAATCCGGTGCCGGCGAGAAGAACACCCGGTCCAGAACCACGAAATCGTCCGAGCCGATGTCCGCCCCGATCGGCAGACCGGCCGCGACCCGGCCCAGCACCGGCAGGCGCAGGACATGGTCCGGCAGCGCCGAGGCGGGCAGCGACTCGGGCAGGCCGCTCTGCAGCGACGGCGCCTGGACCAGCCGGATGCCGCGGGCCTGGCCCGGGATGCGACGGATCGCCCCGGCCTGCTCCAGCGCCTCCAGATGGTACTGCGCGGCCCGGACGCCCTTGAAGCCGAACGCACGGGCGATTTCGGTCTGCGACGGCGGTGCGCCATCGGTCTCTATACGCTCGGCGATCAACTGCAGGATCGCCTGCTGGGTATCGGTCAGGTCCATGGTTAGTAGTATTACTACTAACGATGCGGGCACGCAAGTGCCCGCAGAGGAAGAGCAGATAGAAGAAGGGTGGTCCAAGCTCGACCGAAGCCGCCAGCAACACCTGTAGCCACCGACCGTTGGTCGGTGACCGCGCGAACGCGCGGCAATGCCTGACGGCGCGGGCGCATGTCGCTTGCGGCCATCTCTCCGGCGTTCAGCCTCTGCCATCTCCTGGGTCAGGCATTCGTGGGGGCCGGATGAGGAGCAGCCACGCATGGCGTGGCTCTACCCGTGGCAGCGGTGACGGGGCGGCGCAACCACGCGTGGCGTGGCGCAACCGGGCAGCGGTGACGGGCCGGTCGGGAAGGAGCGTCCGACCAACGGTCGGACCTACACGGAATCCCCCGCTTGGGCGGGAGATTCCGGGGATCCTTCGGATCCCAGCGGCAAGAACCCTACGGGTTCTTGCCGCTGCGCCAGATCGAAAACAGGATCCACACGCCGCAGAACCCGGCGCCGATGAAACCGGCCACGCCGAGCGCGAGCAGCCAGCGGCTGGAGATGCCGCCGACGCTGTGCATGACGATCGAGGAGCCGATGATCAGCGCGGCAGTCACGATCCCCATCACCAGCCGGTTGGCGGCGCGGTTGACCTGGTCGCCGAAGCCCTGCAGCGCGGTGGTCTCGATCTTGAGCTGGAGCCGTCCGCGGCGCGCCATCTGCAGCAGGCGGCGCACATCGCGCGGCAGATCGCCAACCAGGTCCATCACCCCGACCAGGCTGCGCTTGCCACGCTTGAGCATCGCGCCGGGCGAGTAGCGCTGCCACATCACGCGCTCCAGATAGGGACGCGCGGCACTGGCCATGTCGAACTGCGGATCGAGCTGGCGCCCCATGCCTTCCAGGGTGAGGAAGGTCTTGATCATCAGCGCCAGGTCGGCCGGCAGGGTCAACGCGTACTGGCGCAGCAGCTGGGTGATGTTGCCCAGCATCAGGCCCATGTGCAGGTCTTTCAGCGGCACACCGCGGTACTGGTCGACGAAGGTGCTGATGTCCTGCTGCAGCCGCGATTCATCGACCTCCACGCCCCCGGCCCAGTCCAGCAGCACGTCGGCCACCTGTTCCGGCTCCTGGGTGACCAGGCCATGCAGCAACTGGGCGACCTGGAAACGGCGCTGCTCGGAGATCGCACCGACCATGCCGAAATCGATCACGCCGATGCGGCCGTCACGCAGGTAGATGATGTTGCCCGGGTGCGGGTCGGCGTGGAAACAGCCATCTTCCAGCACCATCTTCAGCACGATGCGCGCACCGGTGCGGGCCAGCTGCACGCGGTCGAGACCGGCCGCATCGACACCGACCAGGTCACGGCCGGGAATGCCGTCGACGAAGTCCTGCACGTTGAGGCTCTCGCAGGTCCACTCCCAGTGCACGTTGGGGATCAGGATGTCCTCGCGGCCCTGGAAGTTGCGCGCGATGCGCTCGGCATTGCGGCATTCGGCGGCAAAATCCAGTTCCCGGCGCAGCGAGACCTGGAACTGCTGCACGACTTCGGCCGGGCGGTAGCGCTGCAGGTCGGGCAGGCGCGCTTCGACGATTTCGGCCAGCCGCGCCAGCAGGCGCAGATCGGCCTCGATCACGTCACGGATGCCCGGCCGACGGATCTTCAGCACCACTGCAGTGCCGTCGTGCAGGGTCGCGCGGTGGGCCTGCGCCAGCGACGCCGCCGCCATCGGCGTTTCATCCAGCCACGCGAACACCTCGGTCGCGGGCGCGCCCAGGTCGCGCTCCAGCTGATCGCGCACCTGTGCATACGGCAACGCGGGCACGGCGTTCTGCAGTTCGGAGAATTCAGCGATCCAGTCCGGCGGGAACAGGTCCACGCGGGTCGCCAGCACCTGGCCGAGTTTGACGAAGGTGGGGCCCAGGTCTTCCATCGCACGGCGCACGCGCACCGGCGCGGTCATCCGCAGCATCTGCTGGGTGTCGTTCCAGTGCAGCAGCCGGCCGGCACGTTCGAGCACATCGGCCAAGCCGATGCGGCGCACCAGGTCGCCGAAGCCATAGCGGATCAGGACCGACGCGATTTCCTGCAATCGCCCCAGGTCACGCACGGTACCCAGCGTTTCCCACATCGGCCCACTCTCCTGTCAGCACACCCGGTCAGGATGTCACAACAGCGGGAAGATTCCGGTCAGTGCCTGCTGCACGGTCTGCCGCCGTATGGCTTCGCGGTCGCCCTCGAACTGGAACAGCTGCGCACGCGCGTAGCCGCCACGGCCCTTCCAGCCGATCCAGACGCTGCCCACCGGCTTGTCCTCGCTGCCGCCGCCGGGCCCGGCGATGCCGGTCACCGCCACGGCGATGCCGGCACCGGAATTGATCAGCGCACCGGAGACCATTTCCAGCACGGTCTCGCGGCTGACCGCACCGAACTGCTCCAGGGTCTGCGCACGTACGCCGAGCAGGCGTTGTTTGGCTTCATAGCTGTAGACGACCATGCCGCAGTCGAAGAACGCCGAGGAGCCGGCGATATCGGTCATCGCCTTGGCGATCCAGCCGCCACTGCAGCTTTCGGCGGTCACCAGCTGCAGCGAGGCCTGCTGCAGGCGCTGGCCCACGTCACTGGCGAGGGCGCCCAGCTCGGCGTCGGAAGGAACGGTCATGGGGAAATCCTGGATCAACGGGGGGACGAACGCCCCCTGTTTTAGCCGAAAACGTGGGTGGTGTCGTGTGTCCGCGGGTGCGACGGAGGGTCGCGCTTCCTCAGGATCATGGGCGCCGGCCAGTGGCCGGCACACCCATCACCATTCCGGGAGCTTCTCCGGGAGCATCGCGCGGATCGGTTCGCCGCCCTCGCCGGCCGCCAGCTTCTCGGCCTCGGCGATCGGGATCTCGACATGGAGCAGCCAGCCGTCCTCGTCGGTGACTTCGCTGCGTACGACCTCCAGCTGATGCAGGCGCGAGCGCAGGCGACCGGCACTTGGCGGCAGCCGCAGCTCGCCACTGACGTGCTGCAGGCCCAGGCGCTTGCCCAGCACGGACTGCAGCAGCGGCAGGCCGACATTGTCGCGGGCGGAAATCCAGACCCGCTCGCGGCGTGCGCTGTCCGGGATGCCGTCCTGGCCATCGTGGCGCACCTCGGCCCCGTCGATACGGTCGATCTTGTTGAACACCAGCAGCTGCGGCAGATCGCCCGCGCCGATGGCGGTCAGCACTTCATCCACCTGCGCGATGCGTTCCTCGCGGTGCGGATCGGCGGCATCGACGAGATGCAGCAGGAAGTCCGCTTCGCGGGCTTCGGACAAGGTCGACCGGAACGCGGCCACCAGATCATGCGGCAGGTCGCGGACGAAGCCGACGGTATCGGCGAGCACCACGCTGCCGCCCGGCAGCGCGATGCGGCGCACGGTCGGGTCCAGCGTCGCGAACAACTGGTCCGCGGCGTAGGCCTCGGCACCGGTCAACGCGTTGAACAGGGTCGACTTGCCGGCGTTGGTGTAGCCCACCAGGGCCACGCGCGGCAGCTCGCTGCGCAGGCGGGCACGGCGCATCTGGGTGCGCTGCACTTCCACCTTTTCCAGCTTCTTCTGCAGCTGTTCCACCCGCTTCTGCAGCAGGCGGCGATCGGTTTCCAGCTGGGTTTCACCCGGCCCGCGCAGGCCGATGGAACCGCCGCGCTGGCGCTCCAGATGGGTCCAGCCGCGGATCAGCCGCGTGGACATGTGGCGCAGCTGCGCCAGCTCGACCTGCAGCTTGCCTTCGTGGCTGCGCGCGCGCTGGGCGAAGATGTCCAGGATCAGCCCGGTACGGTCGATCACGCGCCGCTCCAGGAAGCGCTCCAGGTTGCGCTCCTGTCCCGGCGACAGCGCATGGTTGACCAGGATCAGGTCGGCACCGGTCGCATCGGCCGCGGCCTTGACCTCGTCCAGCTTGCCGCTGCCGATCAGGATCGACGGATTGGGCCGATCGATGCGCGCGGTCAGGGTGGCCGCGATGCTGGCCCCGGCGGAGCGGGCCAGATCGGTGAACTCTTCAAGCACGTCGTCTTCGAGCCGGCCGGCATGCGGCTGGATCAGGAGTGCGTGTTCGCCTCGCTTGGAACGGTCAAACACGCAGTTCTCCAGAAATTTTCACACTGTCACTCAACGTCGTCATCACCTTGGACGCCTTCGGCGCCATCATTGGACTGCACATAGCCACCACCGGGCCCGACCTTCACGTTGCGCGCCGGAACGACGGTCGAGATGGCGTGCTTGTACACCATCTGGCTCACCGTGTTACGCAGCAGCACCACGAACTGGTCGAACGATTCAATCGTCCCCTGCAGCTTGATGCCATTGACCAGATACACCGACACCGGCACACGTTCGCGCCGAAGTGCATTCAGAAACGGATCCTGCAGCGATTGCCCCTTGGACATTGCACACTCCTGATTATTGTTTTTATGGTCTTCCGGCAGTTGCCACGGCCCCCGCCGCCCGCCGGAACCCTTGATGGTACACGGGGTGGAGGCGTGAAGGCGTGGACTCAGCGTGCGACGAAGGTCGACACCGCATCCGCCAGGGAAGCCCTGTCTAAATGGGGATCGAACCAGCGCGCATCAAGCTCCCCGCGCAGCCAGGTCAGCTGGCGCTTGGCCAGCTGACGGGTGGCCTGGATGCCGCGGTCACGGAACGCCGCCGCCGTCCCCTGCCCGTCCAGATACTCCCAGGCCTGCCGGTAGCCCACCGCGCGCACCGCCGGCAGATCCAGCGGCGCCGCGACCCCGGCCATGGCAGGGAGGGCCCGCAGCGCGCGGACTTCGTCCAGGAACCCGTGGGCCAGCATGGCGTCGAAACGGGTCTCGATGCGCTGGTGCAGCACCGAGCGTTCGCGCGGTGCGAGGACCAGTTTGAGCGCCCGCACCGGCAGCCGGTCCACGCCAGGCAGCTTCTGCCACTCGCTGATCGGGGTGCCGGTCAGCCGATGGACTTCCAGTGCCCGCTGGATGCGCTGCGGATCGGTGGCATGGATGCGCTTAGCAGCGGCCGGATCGATGCCGGCCAGCTGCGCATGCATCGCCGCCCAGCCCTGCTCGGCAGCCTCGGCCGCGATCTGCGCGCGCATCGCCGGATCGGCTTCGGGCATCGGCGACAGGCCCTGCAGCAGGGCGCGGAAATACAGCCCGGTGCCGCCGGCAAGGATCGGCATGCGCCCGCGCGCGATGATGTCGCGGACGGCACGCGCCGCGTCGCTGGCGAACTCCGCCGCCGAATAGGTCTGCCACGGGTCGCGCACATCGAGCAGATGGTGCGGCGCCTGCGCGCGCTCGGCCGCATCGGGCTTGGCCGACCCGATATCCAACCCGCGATAGACCAGCGCCGAATCGACGCTGACGATTTCACCGTCCAGCTGCTGGGCCAGCGCGATCGCGGTGGCGGTCTTGCCCGACGCGGTCGGGCCCATGACCGCGATCGCCAGCGGGCGCCGATCGACCGCCATCAGTCCTCGTCCGGCCAGCGCGGCATCGCCGGGGCGGCGGACACCCGCGGCATCGGGACGGCATCGACCGCTGCCCACACCTTCAGGGCATCGACCGTGGCCGCGACATCGTGCACGCGCAGCAGCATCGCGCCGCGCTGGGCGGCGATCAGGTGCGCGGCCACCGAACCGGCCACGCGATCACGCGGCTGCTCGCGACCGGTCAGTTCACCGATGCTGCGCTTGCGCGACAGGCCGGCCAGCATCGGCACGCCGAGCTCGAGGAACCGGTCCGAGCGCGCCAGCAGGGTCATGTTGTGTTCGGTGGTCTTGCCGAAGCCGAAGCCCAGATCGATGATCAGGTGCTTCTTGGCGACGCCGGCCATCTCGGCCTGGAACATGCGCTCGGTCAGGAAGCGATGCACTTCGGCGACCACGTCATCGTAGTGTGGGGTGTCCTGCATGCTGCCCGGCTCGCCCTGCATGTGCATCAGCACCACCGGCACGCCGAGGTCGGCGGCGGCGTCCAGCGCCCCCGGCTGGCGCAGCGCATGGATGTCATTGATCAGGCCGGCACCGGCCGCGACGGCGGCACGCATCACCTCGGGCTTGAAGGTGTCGATGCTGATCGGCACGGTGGTTTCGCGTGCCAGACGCTCGATCACCGGGATGACGCGACGCAGTTCTTCGTCCAGCGGCACCGGCGCACTGCCGGGCCGGGTCGACTCGCCGCCGATGTCGAGCAGGTCGGCGCCCTCGGCCACCAGCTGCAGGCCGTGTGCGACCGCGGCCTCGACGCTGTCGTGGTCACCGCCGTCGGAAAACGAATCCGGGGTGACGTTGACGATGCCCATGACCCGCGGGCGATCCAGCCGCAGCAGGCGGCCGCCGCAATCGAGCTGGGGGGAGATATCGAACATGGGCAGATCCACGAAGTACGCCAGCGCGTAGTTTACGCCCGCGTACCGCTGCCAGCCCGGTCGTACCGGGCGCACTCCCCGGCATGCACACCAGCGGTGCTGGCGGAGAGCGGACGCTCAGCGCTGCTGGCGGCGCTTGCGCTCCACGTAGACCGTCTTGGCGATGCTCATCAACACGCCGACCGCGATGCCGATGCCGGCGCCGAGCAGGAAGTTGTCGCGGGTCAGGCCGATGGCCACGCCGATGATCGTGGCGATCACCATTTCGGTGGTGTGCGAGACCGGCTGCGGCGGGGGTGCGGACATGGCGACTCCAGAACGGGAACGGATACGGTGTCCCATTATGACCTGCCGGAAACGACGAAGGCCGGGTTTCCCCGGCCTTCGTCACTTACGTGGGCAACACTCAGATCTGCTCGGCAGGACCGGCGATCGGCGCGACCGGACGGGCATCGCCGCCCTTGTCGTTGTTGTTGCCACCGTCCTTGTTGCTGGGCGACTTGTCCCAGCCTGCCGGCGGCGGCGGATCGCGGCCTTCCATCACGGCGTTGATCTGCGGCGCATCAATGGTCTCGTACTGCAGCAGCAGCTGGGACATCGTGTGCAGCTTGTCGAGGTTGGCGGTCAGCAGCTCCGTGGTCCGGGCGTAGGCCTTGTCCAGGATGCTGCGGACGACTTCGTCGATGCGGCGCGCGGTGTCGTCGGACACGCTCTTGTGCTGCGTCACCGAACGGCCGAGGAACACTTCATCGTCCTCTTCGCCGTAGGCGATCGGGCCGAGCTCGTCGGACAGGCCCCACTTGGTGACCATGTTGCGGGCCATCTTGGTGGCGCGCTCGATGTCGTTGGAGGCACCGGTGGTGACCTTGTCGGTGCCGAAGATCAGCTCTTCGGCAACGCGGCCACCGTACAGCGAGCACAGCTGCGACTCGATCGCGACGCGGTTCATCGAGTACTTGTCGCCTTCCGGCAGGTACATCGTCACGCCCAGCGCACGGCCGCGCGGAATGATGGTGACCTTGTAGACCGGATCGTGCTCGGGCACCAGGCGGCCGACGATGGCGTGGCCGGCTTCGTGATACGCGGTGAGCGTCTTTTCTTCTTCGCTCATCGCCATCGAACGGCGCTCGGCACCCATCAGGATCTTGTCGCGGGCCCGATCGAAGTGGTCCATGCGGACTTCCTTCTCACCGCCACGCGCGGCAAACAGCGCTGCTTCGTTGGCCAGGTTGGCCAGGTCCGCACCGGAGAAGCCCGGGGTACCCCGCGCGATCACCATCGGCTCGACATCGTCGGCCAGCGGCAGCTTGCGCATGTGCACCTTGAGGATCTGCTCGCGGCCCTTGACGTCCGGCAGGCCGACCACGACCTGGCGGTCGAAACGGCCCGGGCGCAGCAGCGCCGGATCCAGCACGTCCGGACGGTTGGTGGCGGCGATGACGATCACGCCCTCGCCTCCCTCGAAGCCGTCCATTTCGACCAGCAGCTGGTTCAGGGTCTGCTCGCGCTCGTCATGACCGCCGCCCAGGCCGGCACCACGGTGGCGACCGACGGCGTCGATTTCATCGATGAAGATGATGCACGGCGCCTGCTTCTTGGCCTGTTCGAACATGTCGCGCACGCGGCTGGCGCCGACGCCGACGAACATTTCCACGAAGTCCGAACCGGAGATCGAGAAGAACGGCACCTTGGCTTCGCCGGCGATCGCACGGGCCAGCAGGGTCTTGCCGGTACCCGGCGGGCCGACCATCAGCACGCCGCGCGGAATCTTGCCGCCCAGCTTGGTGAACTTGGTCGGGTCGCGCAGGAAATCGACCAGCTCGCCGACTTCTTCCTTGGCTTCGTCGCAACCCGCGACGTCGGCGAAGGTGACCTTGATCTGGTCTTCGCCCTGCAGCTTGGCGCGCGACTTGCCGAAGGACATCGCGCCCTTGGCACCGCCGCCACCCCCCTGCATCTGGCGCATGATGAAGATCCAGAAGCCGATGATCAGGATCACCGGGAGGAAGTTCATCAGGATCGCGCCCAGCGAGATGCCGCTGGACGGGGGCGCCTGCTCGAATTCCACTTTCTTGCCACGCAGCACGTTGATCAGGTCGCGATCGTAGGGCGCGGTGATGGTGCTGGTCTGGCCGCTGCGGGTGGTGTAGGTCACATCATTGGCACCGCCGCGCATTTCGCCCAGCACTACCTTCTGGATGTTGCCGCTGTCCACCTGGTCCAGGAACTGCGAGTACGTCGCGCCCTGTGCGCCGGCTCCGCTGCTCTTCGGCGAGAAGCTCTGGAAGACCACCATCAGCACGACGGCGACGACCACCCATAGCAGGAGGTTCTTGGTCAAGTCGTTCATCCTCATTGGCTCCGGTGTTCCTCTAATTCCTGACGCGATTCGTATGGTTGAGCTTACTTGATCTGCGCGCGTTTTCCCTGCCCCAAGGCATACACCTCGGGCGAGCGCTTCCGGGACGCTTCAGGCTTGCGGATCACCACTTTGTCGTACCGGCGGCGCATTTCGCGCACGTAGTCGTCAAAGCCCACGCCCTGGAACAGCTTGATCAGGAACGCGCCACCGGGCTTGAGATGGTTGTCGGCAAAATCCAACGCCAACTCCGCCAGGTGCATCATCCGCGGTTGGTCCACCGCGTCCATTCCACTCTTATTGGGGGCCATATCCGAGAGCACAAGGTCCACCGGCTGATCGCCCAGCATGGCTTCGAACTCCGATAGGACGGTCTGCTCCCTGAAGTCCCCGTGAAGGAACTCCACGCCGGCCAGCGGCGGCATCTCCAGGATGTCCAGCGCCAGCACCCGGCCGGTGTCGCCGATCTGGCGGCGGACCTGCTGGGACCAGCCGCCCGGGGCGGCGCCCAGGTCGACCACGACCATGTGCGGCTTCAGCAGCCGATCCCGCTGCAGCAACTCCTCCAGCTTGTAGGCTGCGCGCGAACGCATGCCCTCGGCCTGGGCCTTCTTCACGAAGGGGTCGGCGAAGTGCTCTTTCAACCAGCGTTGACTGCTTTTGCTACGGGTTGCCATTGAGATGCGGGTCGGATGGGGAGGTCATGATACCCTGATCGCCCCAGTTAACCGCTTGTTCCTGAATGGCTATCGCCCTGACTTCTTCCCAAACCCGTTTCCTCCGCGGCCACGCGCATGATCTGAAAGCCCTGCTCCAGATCGGGGGCAAGGGGGTGACACCGGCCTTCCTGGCTGAACTGGAAGAGGTGCTGGAGCGCCACGAGCTGATCAAGGTCAAGGTCGCCGCCGAAGACCGCGAGGCCCGTGACGCCCTCATCGCCGAGCTGGTCAGTGCCAGCGAAAGCGCGCTGGTGCAGCGCATCGGCCACGTCGCTGTGCTGTACCGCCCGAGCAAGGAACAGCGCCAGATCGTCCTGCCGCGCGGCTGATCCCGGAACGCCCATGCAGCTGAGCCACGAAATCCCCGACTACGCCTACGCCCTGCGCGCCGCCGATGGCCGCAGCGCGAAGGTGAATGACCGGATGCTGGCCGCCAGTTTCATCCTGGCTCCGGACACGCTGATCGAAGCCTGGCCGGTGACCGACATCGCCCAGCTCACGCCCGAGCACCTGCAGCCGGTGCTGGCCTTGAACCCGGCGCTGGTCGTGCTGGGCACGGGCGACACCCAGGTGTTCCCGCCGGCCGCGGTCATGGCCGCCTGCCTGACCCGGGGGATCGGCCTGGAAGTGATGAACAACCCCGCCGCGGCGCGGACCTTCAACATCCTCGCCAGCGAGGGTCGCAAGGTGGCGGCGGCGTTCATCCTGAAGGGGTGAGACCGGGATTTCCGTTCAGAAAAGGCCGCCCTTGGGGCGGCCTTTTTCGTTCTTACTTCGGCGGCAGGTACAGCAGCGGATCGACCGGCTTGCCGTTGTAGCGGATCTCGAAGTGCAGCATGTCGCGCGCAGCACCCGTCCGGCCCATCTCGGCGATCTGCTCGCCAGCCTTGACGCTCTGGCCTTCGTTGACCAGACGCTTGCGGTTGTGGCCATAGGCCGACAGCCACTGGTCGCTGTGCTTGATGATGATCAGCTCGCCGAAGCCGACCAGGCCCGCACCGGAGTACACCACCACGCCGGCGGCCGTCGCGCGGACCGGCTGGCCACTGGCACCGGCGATGTCCACGCCCTGCTTGGTCGCTTCACCCGCGACGAAACGGCCGACGATCGCGCCGTCCGCCGGCCAGCGCCAGCTGATGTTGCTCTTGATCGCGGTGGTCGGCGCCGGGGTCGCGGCCGGTGCGGTCGTGCCCGGACGCGGCGCGGTGACCACGGTGGTCGGCGCGCGGCCGGGGCTGCCGCTGCCGCCCGGGTACAGGCGCAGCGACTGGCCGGGATAGATCGTGTACGGCTCGGCCAGCCCATTCCAGGCCGCCAGATCACGCGGCGTGATGTTGTGGATGCGGGCCAGCGCATACAGCGTGTCGCCGCGGCGGACGACCGCCGTCTGGCCCGGTTTGGCCACCGAGCTCTGCGGGGTGCTGTGGGCCACGCCACCGCCCGAGCCCGAGGGCCGCACCACGGTGGCGGTGCCACAGGCGCTCAGCGCCGACACCACCAACAGCAGCGCGCCGGTGCGCACTCCTTTGCTCAAACGATCAGCACTCATGCGAACTTCGACCTCCATACAAGCCAGGCCACCAGCACGACCACCAGCGCGGTCGCGATCCAGCCCAACGGTTCAATCCAACGGCGCAGCGCAGCTTCCGCGCGCGGCCCGCCAATACGAATGACCGCCGCCAGCACGTACACGCGCTTGCCACGGCCGATCAACATGCTCAGGAAATACTGTGGCAACGGCACGCCGACGATACCCGATGCCCATGTGAAGACCTTCATCGGGATCGGCATGAAACCGCCCAGCACCAGGAAGGTGAACACTGCCCAGGGCGACTCGGCCATCTTGGCCTGCACGAGGGCGATGCCGCCTTCGATGCTGGTCAGCATGCCCAGCGCGGCGAACACCGGCTTAAGCGCTTCGAAGGCGAAGTGACCCAGCGCATAGCCGACCAGCGCGCCGGCCATCGAGCCGGACAGGCTGAGCGTGGCGAACCACCAGCCGCGCTTGGGCTGGGCAACGCACATCGGGGCGAGCATCACCTCGGGCATCACCGGGAAGATGATCGCCTCGATGAAGCTCAACACCGTCAGGTAGGTCGGCGCGCGCTCGTGCGCGGCCCACTTCATTGCCCGCTCGTACAGCGGACCGAAAATCTTCATGACGCAACGCTCCTTGGAATCAGTCCAGCATGCCAGACAGCAGCGGCACGAACGTGACCGGTGCCAGTACCTGCTGTTCGACACTGCCGTCATCGCGACGGGTCAACTGGATCAGCGACTGCGCGCCCGGGCCACCGACCGGCGCGACCAGGCGGCCGCCGACGGCAAGCTGCTCGACCAGCGCATCGACCAGCGCCGGTGCCGCCGCAGTCACCACGATCGCATCGTACGGACCGTGCTCGGCCCAACCGACGCGACCGTCGTCATGCTTGCTGCGGATGTTCATGCCCAGGGCGCGGAAGCGCTTGCGCGCCTGGCGCAGCAGATCGCCGATGCGCTCGACCGTGTACACCTCCAGCCCGATCGCGCCCAGCACGGCGGCCTGGTAGCCCGACCCGGTACCCACTTCCAGTACCGTCTTCGGCGCGGACTGCAGCACCGCTTCGGTCATGCGCGCCACCACCCACGGCTGGGAAATGGTCTGGCCATGGCCGATCGGCAGTGCGGTGTCTTCGTAGGCACGCGAGGCCAGCGCTTCATCGATGAACAGATGGCGCGGCACCACGCGGATGGCATTGAGAGTGGCTTCGTCGGCGATGCCGGCATCGCGCAGGCGATCCACCAGGCGATCGCGGACCCGCTGCGAGGTCATGCCGATGCCGACGGCTTCTGGCTGCAGGCGCAGGCGTGGGCTCATGCCGGCCGGTCCAGTGCGGCAGTCAGCCCGCCGACCCAGCTGGCCACTTTCTCCAGCGCCTGGTAACGGGTGAGGTCGACCTGGATCGGGGTGATCGAGATGAAGCCGTTGCGCACCGCATGGAAATCCGTGCCGGGGCCGGAGTCCTGCTCGCGCCCGGCCGGGCCGATCCAGAACACCTGGTTGCCGCGCGGGTCGCGCTGCGCGATGCAGCCCTCGGCGCGATGGCGGTTGCCCAGGCGGGTCACTTCGAAACCACGCACTTCGCTCCACGGCAGGTCCGGCACGTTGACGTTGAGGATGGTGTCGGCGGGCAGCGGATCGGCCTTGAGGCGGGTCACGATCTCGACCGCGGCACGCGCGGCGGTCTCGAAATGACGGGGCTCGTGGTTGTGCGTGACCAGCGACATCGCCACGGCAGGCAAACCGAGGAACCGTCCTTCCATCGCCGCCGACACGGTGCCGGAGTAGATGACGTCGTCGCCGAGGTTGGCCGCGTTGTTGATGCCCGAGACCACCATGTCCGGCTCGTACTCGAGCATGCCGGTCAGGGCCAGGTGCACGCAGTCGGTCGGCGTGCCGGCCACCGAGCAGGTGTAGTGGTCGATGCGCTTCATGCGGATCGGCAGGTCCAGGGTCAGCGAATTGCTGGCGCCGGAACGATCACGATCAGGAGCGACCACGGTCACTTCATGACCGGCGTCACGCAATACCGTGGCGAGCATCTTGATGCCCGGCGCATCGACACCGTCGTCGTTGCTGACCAGAATCCGCATCTGCGATTTAACCGCTTGATTTTTCAAGACTTCGATTCCATCACTTCCCACTGTTGGCGGCGGTGGCCCTGCCCCTCCCGGGACCGGACGACCGCGCAAGTGCGTCAGCTATTGTGCCGCAAGCAGACAGATCGTCCTACCCCGATAACGGTAGGCATCGCCCTTCCCGCCCATTAGGCTGTACGCATGTCACATCCTGAAGACGAAGATCCCGCGGCGCTGTTCCGGGCCGCCATCGGCGAGGTCACGCCGCTGCGCAAGGCGGTCACCCCGCCGCCGGCCGCGCCGCGGCCCAAGCCGCGTGCGCGGATGGCCGAACAGGATGAACAGGAGGCCCGTGGGGAATTCGCCCGGCTGCTGCGCGACAGCAGCCCGCTGGAGGCCGGCGATACCGCCAGCTACCGGCGCGACAACCTGCCACCGCGGATGTTCCAGCGGCTCAAGCGCGGGCAGTATTCCGTGCAGGACGAACTCGACCTGCATGGCGCGACGGTGGCCCAGGCCGAGGCACTGGTGCGGCAGTTCCTGGTGGAGGCGCATGCGCATGAGTACGGCTGCGTGCGCATCATCCACGGCAAGGGGCTGCAGTCCGACGGGGGTGCGCCGGTGCTGAAGAATCTGGTCGATCGCCTGCTGCGGCTGCGCAACGACGTGCTGGCGTTTCATTCCGCGCCCGCCGGGCAAGGCGGAACGGGCGCGGTACTGGTGCTGCTGGCAAACCGGTAGAGCCACCCCATGGGTGGCTGCCCGGGGTGCCGATCGTGCGGCATCCACCCATGGCGTGGATCTACGCCTCCGGTGCGGCCTGGCTGGCGTCTTCCACCCGACCCAACTCGTGCAGTACCGCGGTGGCGTAGCAGCCCGGCGGCAGTGCGAAGCTGAGCTCCAGCACATCCGCAGCCAGCCACTGGTGCTGCAGCATGGCCGGGCGCAGGCGCAGTGCGCGGCGCTCCTGCTTCAGACGGGCGCTTTCCAGACCGGCCCGCAGCGCGAGCGATTGCGCGTCCGACACCGCGCCCAGTTCCAGTTCGGCGGCGGCACCGGTGCTGCGCAGCTCGCCCTCGCCCCACAACGGGCCACTGGGGTGGATGTCGAACCGACCGAGGCGATCGGCCAGCAGATCCGTCCACGGCTCCGGGCCGAACACGCTGCGGCTGCCGTCGAGCATCCAGACCTCGCCGTCCAGCGGCGTGTCCCAGTTGCCCTGCTCCACGCGTGCCGCCAACACCTGGTTGAACAGGGCCGAACGGGCCGCCGAAAGCAGCAGCGAACGCTGGTCGGGGCGCATGCGACGGCCACCGAACATCGCCAGCGCAGCCGACACGTTGCCGCCATCGCGGCCGAAGCGCTGCTCACCGAACCAGTTCGGCAGGCCGCGCGAGGCGATATGGGACAGGCGCTCTTCGATGGCCGAGGGATCGCCCTGCACATCGCGCAGCACCAGCTTGAAGCGGTTGCCGGCCAGCGCACCGCGCTGCAGCTTGCGGTTGTGCCAGGTCGACTCCACCACCTCGATCTCGTCCGACGCCAGCAGCGCCGGGTCCGGCGCCACGCGTTTGGGCAGGTGCACGCTGAAGCGCTGCGTGGTGACCGCGTGGCGATCCTTCATGCCGGCGTAGCTGACCCCCATGTCCGGCAGCCCGGCCCACTTGGCCAGCACTTTGGCGACATGCACGGTGTTGGCGCCGCGCTTGCGGAGGGTCAGCAGCAGGTGCTCGCCCTCCCCGCTCGGCTCGAACGCCGGCAGTTCGTCAACCTGGAAATCCTCGGGCGTGGTGCGGATCTTCGCACTGAGCAGCGGCGCGCCGAACGCCAGCGGCAACGGGATCACAGCGCCACCAGCAGCACGCTGGCCTGGGCGGCGATGCCCTCGCTGCGGCCGGTGAAGCCCAGCTTCTCCGACGTGGTCGCCTTGACGCTCACGCAGTCCAGCGCGATCCCCAGCACGGCGGCGATGCGCTCGCGCATGGCCAGGGCGTGCGGGCCGACCTTCGGCCGCTCGCAGATCACGGTGATGTCGGTGTTGCCGACCTGCCAGCCGCGCGCGCGCAGCAGCCCGTTGCAATGGTCGAGCAGGTGCGCGCTGTCCGCGCCCTTCCAGCGCATGTCGGTCGGCGGGAAATGCGCGCCGATGTCGCCCAGCGCCAACGCACCGAGCATCGCATCGCACAGCGCGTGCAGGATCACATCGCCATCGCTGTGCGCGAGCACCCCGCAGCTGTGTTCGACGCGGATGCCGCCGAGCATGATGTGGTCGCCCTCGCCGAAGGCATGGACGTCGTAGCCCTGTCCGATGCGGAAGGGAGGAAACTGTGGCGTGGTCATTGCAAGAACCTGCGGTTGGGTGCGGCGCGTGCGGACGTCAGGGTGCGCGACGCGACAGCACGAATTCGAAACGGGACAGATCAGCCGGGGTGGTGACCTTGAAATTGTCTTCGCTGCCTTCCACCAGCAGCGGGCGCAGCCCCTGGCGCTCCATCGCCATGGCTTCGTCGGTGATGTCCACGCCGGCGTCGGCCGCCTCCTGCAGCGCGCGCGCCAACTGGTGGCGGCGGAACAGCTGCGGGGTCAGCGCGCGCCAGAGGCGTTCGCGTGGCTCGGTGGCATCGATGCCGCCGTCATCGCCGGCACGCTTGAGCGTATCGCGTACCGGTGCAGCCAGGATCGCCCCGACCGGGTCGGCACGCCCGACTTCCAGCAGGCGACCGAGATCGGCAGCGGCCAGGTTCGGGCGTGCGGCGTCGTGGACCAGCACGAAATCGTCGGCGCGTACGTCATCCGGCAAGGCATGCAGGCCGGCCAGCACCGAGCCGGCGCGGGTCGCGCCGCCGATGCAGGTCAGAATGGGTTTGTCCGCCAGCGACTGCCAGCCCGGCCAGTCGGCATCATTCTCGGCGACCACCACCATCACCCCGGCCACGACCGGGTGCGAAAGCAGTGCCTCGAGGGTATGGGCCAGCAGCACACGGTCGCCGGCGAGCAGATACTGCTTGGGCGTGGCCCCGCCGAAGCGGGTGCCACGGCCAGCGGCGGGAACCACCGCCCAGATGCCCGCCATCAGGGAATATCCTGATGCGGCGCGTCCGGGTCGGTGACCGCCGTCGGCGCACGCGGAGGCGGCACCGGCGCGTCTTCGACCACGCGGTAGAACTTCTCGCCGGGCTTGATCATGCCCAGCTCGCTGCGCGCGCGTTCTTCGATCGCTGCTTCGCCTTCCTTGAGGTCCTTGACCTCGGCAGCGAGCGCGTCATTGCGCTGCTGCAGCCCGGCGTTGTCCCGCTTCTGGTTCTCGACCTGGGCCTCGAGCATCATCACTTCGCCCGAGTTGCCCGGTCCAAACCAGAAGCGGTACTGCAGCCATGCGAGCAGCAGCGCGAGCACCAGCAGCAGCCAGCGCCAGTTGCGCATGCGATCAGCGCTTCAGCGACACGAACGCGTCACGACCGGCGTAACGCGCGCCGGCACCGAGGGCTTCCTCGATACGCAGCAGCTGGTTGTACTTGGCCACGCGATCGCTGCGGCACAGCGAGCCGGTCTTGATCTGGGTGGCGGTGGTGGCCACGGCGATGTCGGCGATGGTGGTGTCTTCGGTTTCGCCCGAACGGTGCGAGACGATCGAGGCGTAGTTGGCCGCGTGCGCCATGGCGATCGCTTCCAGGGTCTCGGTCAGGGTACCGATCTGGTTGACCTTGATCAGGATCGCGTTGGCGGTGCCGGACTCGATGCCTTCCTTGAAGATCTTCGGGTTGGTGACGAACAGATCGTCACCCACCAGCTGCACCTTGTTGCCGATGCGGTCGGTCAGCAGCTTCCAGCCGGCCCAGTCGTTCTCGGCCAGGCCGTCTTCGATGGTCACGATCGGGTACTGCGCGGCCCAGTCGGCCAGGAAGTCGACGAACTGCTCGGAGGTCAGGCGCTTGTTCTCGCCGACCAGGTTGTACTTGCCGTTCTCGTAGAACTCGCTGGAGGCCACGTCCAGGCCCAGCAGCACGTCTTCACCGGCGGTGTAGCCGGCCTTGCCGATCGCTTCCAGGATGGTGTCCAGCGCTTCGACGTTGCTGCGGAAGTCCGGCGCGAAGCCGCCTTCATCGCCCACCGCCGTGCTCAGGCCGTGGCCCTTCAGCACCGACTTCAGCGAATGGAAGATTTCGGTACCGGCACGCAGCGACTCGGAGAACGAGGTGAAGCCGACCGGCAGCACCATGAATTCCTGGAAATCGACGTTGTTGTCGGCATGCGCGCCGCCGTTGATGATGTTCATCATCGGCACCGGCAGGGTCACGTCACGGCCGTTGGCCAGGTGCTGCCACAGCGCCTGCTTCTTCGAGGCGGCCACGGCGTGGGCATTGGCCAGCGAAACACCGAGCAGCGCGTTCGCGCCCAGGCGGCCCTTGTTCTCGGTGCCATCCAGGTCGATCAGACGGCGGTCGAGGCCTTCCTGGTCGGCGGCATCGAAGCCCTTCAGCGCGGTCGCGATGGTGGTGTTGACGTTGGACACGGCATTGCGCACGCCCTTGCCCAGGTAACGGGTCTTGTCGCCGTCACGCAGTTCCACGGCTTCCTTGGTGCCGGTCGAGGCGCCCGAGGGCACCGCGGCACGACCGAACGAGCCGTCCTCGAGGATGACTTCGGCTTCCAGCGTGGGATTGCCACGGCTGTCGAGGATTTCACGGGCGTGGATGCTGCGGATCGTGGTCATAGCGGGCCGGTTACCAGTCAGAGGGGGGAGGCGCCGCCAACGCAGCGCCGAAAAATAGATGCCGCGTGATTATCCCTGCACACCCGTCACTTGCCAAATCGGCGTGGGCGCGGACAGCGCCCCAACCACGCTGGCGTTGCCCGGAACCAGCGACGGGATCACCAGCAGCACCAGCAGCAACGCCAGCAGGACCAGCCCGACACCGCCGCCGGCCGGTTGCCGGCGCAGCCGGAACGCGAGCACGCTGGCGGTCACGCAGGCCAGCGCGGCGGTGCCGGTCAGCGACAGCGTCACCAACAGCATGGGCATTACCCCGCGCAATGCGTTGTCGCCATCACCGGGCGAGCCCATGCTGGTGAACATCAGCACCACCAGCAGGAACACCCCGCACCAGGCGGCGATCGCCGCACCCAGCGCGATCCAGCCCCAGGCCCAGCCGCGCCAGCCGCGGCGCACCGCGGGTGACGCCGGAACGTCGGCCATCATGCGAAGCGCGAGAACCCGTGCTTCTTGGTGACCGCGTCGAGCTCCATCAGGGTTTCGAGCAGTTCTTCCATGCGGTCCAGCGGCCACGCGTTGGGACCATCGGACAGCGCCTTGGACGGATCCGGGTGGGTCTCGGCGAACAGGCCGGAGACACCGACTGCCACCGCTGCGCGCGCCAGCACCGGCACGAATTCGCGCTGGCCACCGGAGCTGTTGCCCTGCCCGCCCGGCAGCTGCACCGAATGAGTGGCATCGAACACGACCGGGCAACCGGTATCGCGCATCACCGACAGCGAGCGCATGTCGCTGACCAGGTTGTTGTAGCCGAAGCTGGCGCCGCGCTCGCAGACCATGATGTCCTGGTTGCCGGTGGCCTTGGCCTTCTCCACGACAGGCTTCATGTCCCACGGCGACAGGAACTGGCCCTTCTTGATGTTGACCGGCTTGCCGGCCGCGCACACCTTGGTGATGAAATCGGTCTGGCGCACCAGGAAGGCCGGCGTCTGCAACACGTCCACCACCGAGGCCACTTCGTCCATCGGGGTGTATTCGTGCACGTCGGTGAGCACCGGCACGCCGATCTGCTTCTTCACTTCGGCCAGGACCTTCAGGCCCTCTTCCATGCCCGGACCGCGGAAGGCGGTGCCGGAGGTGCGGTTGGCCTTGTCGAAGCTCGATTTGAAGATGAAATTGATGCCGAGGCGATCGGTGATTTCCTTCAACTTGCCAGCCACGTCCAGCTGCAGCTGCATCGACTCGATCACACACGGGCCGGCGATCAGGAACAGGGGCTGGTCCAGCCCGACGTCGAATCCACACAGTTTCATGGCGTTTCCTTGTTGTCCGGCGGACACTGGCCAGGCCAGCCGCCGTGGGTGATTAGCGCTCTGCAATGGGGGCGCGCGGCCCCCACTGCAAGTGCGGCGTGCCGATCAGGCCGCTGCATCCTGGGCCAGCTTGCCACCGGCCTTGCGCTCGCGCGCGGCGCGGATGAAGCCGATGAACAGCGGGTGGCCTTCGCGCGGCGTGGACAGGAACTCCGGGTGCGCCTGGCAGGCCAGGAACCACGGATGCTGGTCGCGCGGCAGCTCGATGACTTCCACCAGGGTGTCGTCCATCGACTTGCCGGCGATCACCAGGCCCGCATCCTCCAGCTGGGTGCGGTAGCGGTTGTTGAACTCATAACGGTGGCGGTGACGCTCGGACACCACATCCTTGCCGTACAGCTCGCGGGCCAGCGTGCCCGGCTTCAGGCGCTGCTCCTGCAGGCCCAGGCGCATGGTGCCGCCCAGATCGCTCTTGTCGTCACGCTTCTCGACATCGCCGGTGGCGGTGCGCCATTCGGTGATCAGGCCGATCACCGGGTTCGGCGACTGGCGGTCGTTCTCGGTGCTGTTGGCGCCGTCCAGGCCGGCCACGTGGCGGGCGAAATCGACCACCGCGGCCTGCATGCCGTAGCAGATGCCGAAATACGGCACGTGATGCTCACGGGCGAACTGCGAGGTCAGCACCTTGCCTTCGAAGCCGCGGTCGCCGAAGCCGCCCGGCACCAGGATGCCGTCGACATCCTTGAGCGCGGCCAGGTCGCTGTCTTCCAGCTCCTGTGCTTCGAGCCACTTCAGGTTGACCTTGGTGCGCTGGCGCAGGCCGCCGTGCTTGAGCGCCTCGCCGACCGACTTGTAGGCGTCCTGGTGATCGACGTACTTGCCGACCACGGCGATGGTGACCTCGTCCAGCGGGTGCAGGGTGGCATCCACCGCAGCTTCCCACTCGGCCAGGTCGACCGGGCCGGCCTTGTCGCCGAGCTTGAGCTGGTTGACGACGATGTCGTCCAGGCCCTGCGCATGCAAGCCCATCGGGATGCGGTACAGCACGTCCACGTCCGGCACGCTGATCACCGCGCGCTCGGAGACGTTGGTGAACTGGGCGATCTTGCGGCGCTCCGAATCCGGCACGACCTGCTCGGAACGGCACAGCAGCACGTCCGGCTGGATGCCGATCGAGCGCAGCTCCTTGACCGAGTGCTGGGTCGGCTTGGTCTTCAGCTCGCCGGCGGCGGCGATGTACGGCACCAGGGTGAGGTGCATGAACAGCGCCTTCTCCGGGCCGCGCTCGGTGCGCACCTGGCGGATCGCTTCCAGGAACGGCAGCGACTCGATGTCGCCCACGGTGCCGCCGATCTCGACCAGCGCCACGTCGAAGCCTTCGGTGGCCTCGTCCATGCAGCGGCGGATTTCATCGGTGATGTGCGGAATGACCTGCACGGTGGCGCCCAGGTAGTCGCCGCGGCGCTCCTTGCGGATCACGTTCTCGTAGATCCGGCCGGTGGTGACCGAGTTCTTGCGGCTCAGGCGGGTGCGCACGAAGCGCTCGTAATGGCCCAGGTCCAGATCGGTCTCGGCGCCGTCGTCGGTGACGTAGACCTCACCGTGCTGGAACGGGCTCATGGTGCCCGGATCGACGTTGATGTACGGATCGAGCTTCATCATCGTCACCCGCAGGCCACGGGCCTCGAGGATGGCGGCAAGCGACGCGGCGGCAATACCTTTGCCGAGCGAGGACACTACGCCACCGGTTACGAAGATCAAGGGAGTCATGGCTGGGGGTGTCCTGTCAGGAAGGGGGAAACGGCGCCGGCGCGCAGGGCGACGGACGACGTGAAGGGGGAAATCGGGGCGATCCGGGCGGCTGCGGGGCGTTCACGCGCCAGGGCCGGGATCAGGGGGGAGACGGTGCGGGAGTGGGTCAGCGACGTCGGGTCAGCCGTGCCGGCCACTGTCTGGACCGTCACCTCCTGCCTACCCTGCTGGCGATCGCGCACGATCAGGCCAGTCCATTCGCTGATGGATGACACGCACTACTCCCGGAAAGCCATAGTTTACAGATTGCCGGCCTCCAGCCCAAGGGGCGGATGACGGTCTTCACATAAAAAGAAGAGCCCCGGCGCGATACCGGGGCTCATGTTGAGTACTTTTTTCAGATTCCCAGGTCTCTCTGGTGGAGAGCCCCCTTGGAGTTCAAGGAGGCGCGCCGACAGGCGCGGGGATGTGGAGGAGAGGCGAAGCGCTTATCGCTTCTTCCGCGCTTCTTCTTCCTCTTCCTTCTGCGGGGCCTGCTCGCCCCTGGCCTTCATTTCGGCCGTGGCGGCGGCGCGGCGCTTGGCCTTGGCGTCCGCCTCGGCCTGCGCCTTGTCGGCCTGTTCGCCCTGCTGCGGCGTGGGCTGGCCCTGTCCGGCGTTCTGGGCCAGTGCCATGGGCACGGCCACCACGGCGGCGGCGATGGCAACGATGGTCAGCAACTTCTTCATGGGGTGCTCCTCGCGGTATGGCATGGAATGGGTCGCCGGAGGGTCCGGTTTCCCATCGCAGACAGTCTATCGCGCCCCGGTCGGCCGCCCCCTGAACGTGTGGCGTGCAAAAAACCCGTCCAGACCGCAAACTTCGCCGTCGCATTGCGCTTTATGAAGACAGATGAACGCCCGCTATAACGCCGCCGATATTGAAGTCCTGTCCGGCCTGGACCCGGTCAAGCGCCGCCCCGGCATGTACACCGACACCGCGCGCCCGAACCATCTGGCGCAGGAAGTCATCGACAATGCCGTCGACGAAGCCTTGGCCGGACACGCCCGCACGGTCGAAGTCACGCTGTTCAAGGACGGCAGCTGCGAGGTCAGCGATGACGGCCGCGGCATGCCCGTGGACATCCACCCCGAGGAGAAGATCCCCGGCGTCGAACTGATCCTGACCCGCCTGCATGCGGGCGGCAAGTTCAACAACAAGAACTACACCTTCTCCGGCGGCCTGCATGGCGTCGGCGTCAGCGTGGTCAACGCGTTGTCCACCCTGGTCGAAGTGCACATCAAGCGCGACGGCAGCGAACACCGCATCACCTTCCGCAACGGCGACCGCGCCACTCCGCTGGAAGTGGTCGGCAGCGTCGGCAAGAAGAACACCGGTACCCGGGTGCGCTTCTGGGCCGACCCGAAGTACTTCGATACGCCCAAGTACAACCTGCGTGCGCTGCGCCACCTGCTGCGCGCCAAGGCCGTGCTGTGCCCGGGCCTGACCGTCAAGCTTCTCGATGAAGCCACCGGCGAGCAGGACACCTGGTACTACGAAGATGGCCTGAGCGATTACCTGAAGGCCGAGCTTGGCGAGCGCGAGATGCTGCCGGCCGACCTGTTCGTGGGCCATCTGAAGAAAGAAAACGAGATCGTGGACTGGGCCCTGGCCTGGATTCCCGAGGGCGAACTGGTCCAGGAAAGCTACGTCAACCTGATCCCGACCGCCCAGCACGGCACCCACGCCAACGGCCTGCGCACCGGCCTGACCGAGGCGCTGCGCGAGTTCTGCGACTTCCGCAACCTGCTGCCGCGTGGCGTCAAGCTGGCCCCGGAAGACGTCTGGGACCGCGTGTCGTTCGTGCTGTCGTTGAAGATGACCGATCCGCAGTTCAGCGGCCAGACCAAGGAACGGCTGTCCTCGCGCCAGGCCGCGGGCTTCGTCGAGGGCGCAGCGCATGATGCCTTCAGCCTGCTGCTGAACCAGAACGTCGCCTTGGGCGAGCAGATCGCGCAGCTGGCGATCGAGCGCGCCAGTGCGCGCCTGAAGACCGAAAAGCTGGTGACCCGCAAGAAGGTCACCCAGGGCCCCGCCCTGCCCGGCAAGCTGGCCGACTGCATCAGCCAGGACCTGTCGCGCACCGAGCTGTTCCTGGTCGAAGGCGACTCCGCGGGCGGCAGTGCCAAGCAGGCCCGCGATAAGGACTTCCAGGCGATCCTGCCGCTGCGCGGCAAGATCCTCAACACCTGGGAAGTGTCCTCGGGCAGCGTGCTGGCCTCGGAAGAAGTGCACAACCTGGCGATCGCGATCGGCTGCGACCCGGGCAAGGAAGACATCGCCGGCCTGCGCTACGGCAAGGTCGTCATCCTGGCCGACGCCGACTCGGACGGCCTGCACATCGCGACCCTGCTGACCGCGCTGTTCCTCAAGCACTTCCCGGCGCTGGTCGATGCCGGCCACGTGTTCGTGGCGATGCCGCCGCTGTTCCGCGTCGACGTGGGCAAGCAGGTGTTCTACGCCCTGGACGAGGAAGAAAAGCGCACGATGCTGGACAAGATCGAGCGCGAGAAGATCAAGGGCCAGGTCAGCGTGACCCGCTTCAAGGGCCTGGGTGAAATGAACCCGCAGCAGCTGCGCGAGTCCACCATCCATCCCGATACGCGTCGTCTGGTGCAGCTGACCATCGACGATGGCGAGCAGACCCATTCGCTGATGGACATGCTGCTGGCCAAGAAGCGCGCCAGCGACCGCAAGGGCTGGCTGGAAAAGAAGGGCGACCTGGCCTCGCTGGAAGTCTGATCGACCGGTAGTGACACTGGAAAAACCCGCCTCCCGGCGGGTTTTTTCTTGGGCGCGGGGACACGCCAGGCATGGCTACACGGGGCAGGAGCGGCTACCTTGGCCACACCTCGAGCACAGGAACCCGCATGCCGTTCGACCCCACCCTGCAACTGGAGAGCGCGCGCCTGGTGCTGACAGCGATCCGCGCCACGGACGCGCAGGCGTTGTTCGCGATCCAGTCCGACCGTGCCGGCATGCGCTACTGGAACCATCCAGCATGGACCGACCTCAAGCAGGCCTACGTGCAGATCCTCGACGATCTGGCCGCGCTGGATGCGGGCACGCAGTTGAAGCTGGCGATCCGGGAGTGTGTGGACGGGCCGCTGCTGGGGATCGTGGTGGTGTTCGCGATCGACGAGACGTCCCGGCGCGCGGAGATCGGGTATCACCTGGCGCCGTCGGCGCAGGGCAAGGGCTACATGCACGAGGCGCTGTCACGGTTCGTGGCGTATCTGTTCGATGTGCTGCGCCTGCGCCGCCTGGAAGCGGAGATCGATCCGCGCAACGTGCCTTCGGCGAAGGTGCTGGAGCGGCTCGGCTTCCAGCGCGAGGGGCTGCTGCGGGAGCGCTGGCGGGTCGCCGGCGAAGTATCGGATTCGGCGGTGTATGGGCTGCTCGCAAGGGAGTGGCAGAGGCCAGGCAGCGCAGTGCCGGGGTGACCATCGCACGAAACTCCCCCGGCCATTGCGGCCTCGGCATCCGCCTTGCCCCACGAAAAAGCCCGCCTTTCGGCGGGCTTTTCGATGTTCAACCGCGTGGACCGATCAGGCCCAGCCGAACATTTCGAACAGACGCAGGATCAGGTACGCACAGCCGCCGGCGGCCGGGATCGTCAGGATCCAGGCCCACACGATGCGCTCGATCACGCCGAAGCGCAGCGAACGCGGGTTCTTGGCGAAGCCCACGCCCATGATCGCGGTGGAGATGCTGTGGGTGGTGGAGACCGGCATGCCGAAGTGCGCCGCCACGGTCAGGATCGTGGCCGAGCTGGTTTCCGCGGCGAAACCGTGGATCGGGTGCAGCTTGACCATCTTGTGGCCCAGGGTCTTGATGATCTTCCAGCCGCCCGAAGCGGTACCGGCGGCCATCACCACGGCGCAGGTCAGCACGATCCACATCGCGATGCCGTCACCGGCGCTCGCGTCCGGGTGCATGAAGGCCAGCCAGGACGGCAGGTCGTTCAACGCACCGGTCGCCTCGGCACCGATCAGGGTCATGGCGATGATGCCCATGGTCTTCTGCGCGTCGTTGTGGCCGTGGGCGAAGCCCATGTAGGCCGCCGACACGATCTGGGCCTTGCCGAAGAACGCGTTGACGATGCGCGGCCGGGCCAGACGGCCCAGGAAGCCACCGATCTTCGCCATACCCGCGATCATGCCCCACAGCAGCAGCATCACCGCGATGCCGAGCAGGAAGCCGGCGATCGGCGAGGTGATCATCGGCAGGAACACCTTCCACAGCAGGCCCTTGTTCTGGGCCCAGGTGCCGATGCGTTCAGACCAGATCAGCGCGTCCCAGTTGTTGTGGGCCGCGGCCAGGCCGGCGCCGCACAGGCCGCCGATCAGGGCGTGCGAGGACGAGGACGGCAGGCCCTTCCACCACGTGATCAGGTTCCAGATGATGCCGCCCAGCAGCGCGCACAGGATCACCTGCGGGGTCACATCGACCACGTTGGTGTTGAGCAGGCCCGAGGCGATGGTCAGCGCGACGGCGGTGCCGGTCAGCGCGCCGATGAGGTTCATGAACGCGGCGAGCATCACCGCCCAGCCGGGCGAGAGCACTTTGGTCGCCACCACGGTGGCGATGGAGTTGGCGGTGTCGTGGAAGCCGTTGATGAACTCGAAGACGAGCGCGGCCAGGATCACCACCAGGACAAGGGTCAGCATGCTGTGGCGTCCGTCAGCTGTTCTTCAAGACGATCTGGTACGCCACCACGCCGGCCTCGCGGCAACGATCGATGGCCTTTTCCAGGATCTCGAAGAATTCCTTGAGCAGGAACATCTGCAGGCTGTCCAGGCGGCCGGAATAGATATCGCGGTACAGCTCGAGCATCAGGCGGTCGGCTTCGTTTTCCAGCGAACGCAGCTTCTCGTTGAGCGCGGTCATCCGGTCCAGGTTCATGTGGCGCAGGTCATTGACCATCTCCACCACCACGTTGGCGGCCTGTTCCAGCATCGCCGCGCGCGGCGCGAAATCGATGTGCTCCAGATGCTGGGTGGCCAGCGAATAGCGATCGGCGAACTTCTCGATCTGCTTGGGAATCTTGTACAGCGCCGAACCCAGCGCTTCGATGTCTTCGCGCTCGATCGGGGTCATGAAGCTGTCGACCAGCGCCTGGCTGATCTTGTCCGAGGCCGCGCGCTCGCGCAGGCGGGCCAGCTTGAAGGCGTCCAGCGCCGGCTGGCGGTCCGCTTCGCGCAGCATGGAGTGCAGCGCCTTGGAGCTGTCCTGGGCGGCCTGGGCAGCCTCGTCCAGCAGGGTGTAGAACTGTTTGCCGGAGCCAAAAATGGTCTGCAGAGAGAACATTGAGAAACCTATTCGCCGTCGAGGAAGGACGGCACCGGGCGGAATTATGACGGTTTGATGTCCAATCCGGGTACTCCCTGTCATCTTCACGCTCTGACGGCCCTGCCTGAACGACCCTGATTGCATCCCTGCCCCGGCCTTTTGTTAAGATGCGCGGGCACCTTCGGGTGCACTCTATGGACGACGACCCTTACCCCCCGCCGCACCGCCGCGCTCACGCGCCCTCCGGTAGCCGACATCGCTTGAACACGCCCTCCCTGCCACCAACCGGGGATGCCGCCCGTGTTTGAACTGATTATTGTCCTCGCCCTGATCCTGCTCAACGGCTTCTTCGCCATGTCCGAGATGTCGGTCATGACCTCGCGCAAGAGCCGGCTCAAGCAGATGGCCGGCTCCAGCAAGCGCGCCGAGCGCGCCCTGGCGCTTTCCGAGAAGCCCGAGAACTTCCTCTCCACGGTCCAGATCGGGATCACCCTGATCGGCATCCTGACCGGCCTGTTCGGCGGTGAGGCGATCGGCCTGACCATTGCCGAGTGGCTGCAGGGCATGTTCCCGGCCTTTGCTTACTCGGGCGTGGTCGGCAAGACGCTGGCCGTGGCCCTGATCACCTTCCTGACGCTGATCTTCGGCGAACTGGTTCCCAAGCGGCTGGCCCTGACCCGTTCGGAGGACATCGCCGGCCTGGTGGCGCTGCCGATGAGCTGGCTGGCCCGCATCGCCGCGCCCGGCGTCTGGCTGCTGTCCCACTCCACCCGGCTGGTGCTGCGCGTGCTCGGCCTGGGCAAGGACGAATCGGCCTCGGTGACGGAAGAAGAGATCCGCATGCTGGTGGCCGAGAGCCACGAGGCCGGCGTGATCGACGCCCACGAGCGCGACATGATGAACCGCGTCATGCGCCTGGGCGACCGCACCGCCGACAGCCTGATGACCCCGCGCAACCGGATCGCCTGGCTGGATACCCAGGCCGATCCGGAGAAGAACATCGCGACCATGCGCGAAAACGAGTTCTCGCGGTACCCGGTGTTCCGCGACAACGACCAGGACATCGTCGGCGTGCTCGAGGTCAAGAGCCTGGTGACCCGCCTGGTGCGCGATGACCATTCGCTGTTCCAGAACCTGCGCGAGCCGCTGTACGTCTCCGAGTCCACCCATGCGATGAAGCTGCTGGAAATCTTCCGCGAGGAACAGCAGTCGATGGCGCTGGTGGTGGACGAGTACGGCGAGATCCAGGGCCTGGTCACGATCAGCGACCTGATGGGCGCGGTGGTTGGCCGCCTGCAGTCGGTGGAGAACGTGGACGAGGACGCGCTGGTGGTGACCCGTGAGGACGGCTCGTTCCTGGTCGACGGTTCGCTGTCGATCGAGGACCTGCGCGAACTGATGGGCAACGCCGAGCTGCCCGATGCCGATGATGGCGACTACTACACGCTGGCCGGCATGTGCATCCACTATTTCGGCCGCATCCCGCATGCGGGCGAGTACTTCGATTGGGCCGGCTGGCGCATCGAGATCGTCGATCTCGACGGTGCCCGGGTCGACAAGCTGCTGCTGCGTACCCTGAGCGAAGACGAGACCGATGACATCACCGGCTGAGCCGACGCCGCCGGACCCGACGCGGCCGCAGTACCGCAACGAGGGTATCCGTACCCTGCTGGCGATGTTCGACCACGGTGACCCGGAGCAACGGCTGCTGCTGGGCCAGATCCTGCAGGACCTGCAGCAGAGTGCGTTCGGTGTGTTCCTGTTCGTCGCGATCCTGCCCGCCTTCATTCCGATCCCTGGGATCGGCGGTGCGGTCAGCGGGCCGCTGGTGGTGCTGATCGGCGCGCAGATGCTGTGCGGCATGCGCCGGCCGTGGCTGCCGGGCTTCATCAGCAGGCGCGGTCCGAAACGCGGGACCATGCATCGTTTCCTGGAGCGCATCGACGGACCGCTGCGGCGGCTGGACCGCCTGCTCAAGCCGCGGATGCCCGGACTGCTGGTACCGCTGCCGGCGCATGCGTTCAGCGGCCTGCTGCTGATCCTGATCGGCGTGCTGTTGTCGCTGCCGATCCCGCTCACCAATTACCTGTTCGGCTTCCAGCTGCTGCTGTTCGCCCTCGCGCTGCTGGAGCGCGACGGCGTGCTGATGCTGCTCAACTGGATCGGCGCCGTGGCCGCCGTGTTGTTCTTCGGCTTCAGTTCGGGGCAGCTGGTGGGCTATACGGTGGATCTGTTCCAGCGCTGGTTCTGAGGTACCGACCAACGGTCGGTACCTACCGCATTGCAGACCAACGGTCGGTACCTGCCGCTGAACTACCTACGCGCCGGGCTTGAGATCCACCGTGCCGGTATCGGACATTGCGCCCGGATCATCGGTGACCGCCGACAGCACGAAGTACAGCGCCTTGCCGAGCAGGCCACCGGGACCATCCCAGTACTCGGCCGATTCGGCGCTGACGTGGATCAGGCGCAGGTTCGGGTCGTCTTTGCCGCCGGGGAAGAAGATCTTCATCGCCGGTGACCACAGCTGCTCGATCTTGGCGCGGTCATTGACCACGCGGGCGGTACCCGAAACCGAGACATAGGTGTTGCCCGAGGGCGACGCATAGGCAACGTTGACGCGCGGATTGGCCGCGATCTCGGCGATCTTCGGGCTGTCGGCGCCGGTGGCGAACCACAGGTCGCCATCGAACTCGACTTCCTGCGTGCCCAGCGGTCGGCTGAACAACCGGCCATCCGCGCCGACCGTGGTGAACATCGCGATGTCCACGTCGCGGATCAATCCGGCCAGTTGTTTGATGTGCTGCTGGCGATCGTGTTCGGCCATGAGGTGGCTCCTGTAAGGGGAGCCCCCATCACAGCCGATTGGCGGCTACGGCGACGTGAACCGCGCGGTCACACGCTCTTCGCATGCAGCGCCGGGGTCAGGCCTGCAACGCGCGCCATGCCTGCATTGCCAGGCCGAACGAACGCTTGCGTGCGGCATGATCGTAGATGTTGGCGGTGACCAGCACTTCGTCCGGCTTGTGCCGCGCCACGAAGGCCGCGAGACCGTCCTGCACCTGCTTCACGTCGCCGACCACCGCACAGGCCAGCGCGCTCTGCACACCGGCCTTTTCGTGCGGCTGCCAGAACGCTTCGATGTCGTCGATCGGCGGCGGAATCAGGCCCGGCAGGCCACGACGCAGATTGACGAAGCTCTGCTGCTGGGTGGTGAACAGCCGCTTGGCGTCGGCCTCGGAATCACTGGCGACCACGTTCAGGCCCAGCACCGCATACGGCGCCTGCAGATACTGCGAGGCGCGGAACTCGCGGCGGTAGACCGCCAGCGCTTCGTCCATCGCGTCCGGGGCGAAGTGCGAGGCGAACGCGAACGGCAGCCCCATCGCCGCCGACAGGCGCGCACTGAAGAGACTGGAGCCCAGCAGCCACACCGGCACCGGAATGCCCGCACCGGGCACGGCGCGCACGGCCTGCCCCTTCTGGGCCGGCTCGAAGTAGTGCAGCAGCTCGCGCACGTCCTGCGGGAACTGGTCGGCGCTGTCGAAGTAACGGCGCAGCGCGCGGGCGGTCGGCTGGTCGGTGCCCGGCGCGCGGCCCAGGCCGAGATCGATGCGGTCCGGGTACAGCGAGGCCAGGGTGCCGAACTGCTCGGCCACCTGCAGCGGCGAGTGGTTGGGCAGCATGATGCCGCCGGCGCCGACGCGGATGCGCTGGGTGCCGCCGGCCACATGACCGATCAGCACCGCGGTGGCGGCGCTGGCGATGCCGGGCATGTTGTGGTGCTCGGCCAGCCAATAGCGATGGAAACCCCAGCCTTCGGCGTGCTGGGCCAGGTCCAGCATGTTGGCGAAGGCCTGCGTGGTGTCGCTGCCCTCGCAGACCGGCGCCAGATCAAGAATCGACAGCTGCATCATGAATGCTCGTTCCAACCAGGAGATATCTCACTGAGATGGGGCTGTCCGCGCGGTTTGCCACCGCTCACAAGGCGCGGATGGCAAGACGCTGATTTCCGTCTCGGGACGATTCAGGACAATCAAGGCCGTGAAGACGGCTCAGGCAGCGTCGGCGTCCTGGTCGACCAGCGGTTGCAGGGCCGGGTCCAGCGCCACCCGCTCGTCGAACACGAAGCAGCGGCCGTCATAGCCCTCGCCGCCTACGGCCTCGAAATAGCCCAGGATGCCGCCGTCCAGCTGCAGGACGTTGTCCATGCCATCGTTGCGCATCCACAGCGCCGCCTTCTCGCAGCGGATGCCGCCGGTGCAGAAGCTGACCACCGTGCTGTCCTTGAGCGCCTCGCGGTGCGGGGCCAGGGCCTCGGGCAGGTCGGTGAACTTGGTGATCGGCAGCACCAGCGCGTCCTGGAAGGTGCCGTACTCGATTTCCTGGGTGTTGCGGGTGTCCAGCATCACCACCGGCTTGCCCGCGTCATCGTGCCCCTGGCGCAGCCAGCGCTGCACCGTGGCCGGATCGATCGAGGGTGCGCGCGGATAGGCCAGCGGCTGGCCGTCGTCGATGCGGAAACTGATGATCTCCGGCTTCACCTTGGCCTTGAGCCGGGCGAACGGCTGCATGTGGCTGTAGCTGGTCTTCACGCGCAGCCCGGCAAACCGCGGATCCGCCCGCAGCGCGGCGTAGAAGCCGTCGATCCCGGGCTCGGCGCCGGCCAGGAACAGGTTGATGCCCTCGCCCGCCACCAGGATCGTGCCGCGCAGCTGCGCGGCGGTTGCCCGCTCCAGCAGGGTCGCGCACAGCGCGTCCGGGTCGGCGACGGGAGTGAAGTGGTAGGCGGCGGTATTGGCGATCATCCCGCCATTTTAGCCGCTGGGCAGGCGCGGCGCCTGACCCGGCCGGGAATCAGCCGCGCAGCAGCACGAACGGCAGCAGCACCAGCGCGGTCGCGACGGCCATGCCGATCAGCACCGCGATCACGAACACCGGGCGGCGCCGGATCAGGCTGCCGAAGGTCTCGGCCGTGCCCTCGCGCAGGGCGGCCTCGCGCTCACCGCGGACGCGTTCACCGCGCGCCTGCTGGTACTCGGCCATCAGCGCCTTGGCCCGCGGGTGATCCTCGTTGTCGCGGACCCAGATCCCACCAAAGGAGATTCCCCAGGGGCTGGGCTCGGTGCGGTAATGGGCGATGCCCGCCTTGTCCAGCAGGGCGGTGACATCCTGGATTTCATCGTCCGCGACATTGCGCAGGTTGAGCAGCAGTTTCGACATGCGCCCATGATAGCGCCCGGCGATGCGCTACCCTTGCGTCCCCGTTTTTTGGATCCGGAGCCCGCCATGCGCCGTCTGCCGCGTTACCTGCTCGCCCCCCTGATGTTGTCGCTGCTGGCGGCCTGCACCCCGCCCGGCCCGCCGCCCGGGGGCAGCATCGCGCAGTTTGAGAAGATCGATACCCAGCCGGGCACCGGCGCCGAGGCCACGCCGGGCAGCAAGGTCACGGTGCATTACACCGGGTGGATCTACGACGAACGCACCGCCGACAAGCACGGCGACAAGTTCGACAGCTCGGTGGACCGTGGCGAGCCCTTCAGCTTCGATCTCGGCCAGGGCCAGGTCATCAAGGGCTGGGACGAAGGTTTCGCCGGGATGAAGGTGGGCGGCAAGCGCACGCTGATGATTCCCGCCGAGTATGGCTATGGCGCGCGCCGCGCCGGCCCGATCGCAGCGAACTCCTCGCTGGTGTTCGATGTCGAGCTGCTCGACGTCAAGCCGCGTTGATCCTGCCTGCATGAGAATTGCCCTGACTACCCCACGCCGGGTCGCGATCATCGGCGGCGGTCCCGCCGGCCTGATGGCGGCGGAAACCGTGCGCGCTGCCGGCCACGTCGTCGATCTGTACGAGGCCAAGGGATCACCCGGCCGCAAGTTCCTGATCGCCGGCAAGGGCGGCCTCAACCTGACCCACTCCGATGCGCGCGACGTGTTCGTCTCGCGTTATCGCGAGCGGGCGGAAGCGGTGGGCGGCTGGCTGGCCGATTTCGATGCCGATGCGCTGCGCGCCTGGGCGCTGGCATTCGGGGTGGAGACCTACGTGGGCAGTTCGGGGCGCGTGTTCCCGGTCGACCGCAAGGCCGCGCCGCTGCTGCGCGGCTGGGTGCGGCGGCTGAAGGAACAGGGTGTGCGCTTTCATGTGCAGCATCGTTGGACCGGTTGGGATGACACGGGCGCGCTGTGTTTCCAGACCCCTGAGGGCGAGACCACCGTGACTGCCGACGCTGTGGTGTTCGCGCTCGGCGGCGGCAGCTGGCCGGAACTGGGGTCGGATGGCGCGTGGGTCTCTCCCATGACCGCGCGCGGCATCGACATCGCCCCACTGAAGCCGGCCAACTGCGGCTTCGACATCGGCTGGACGCCCTACTTCAGCGAGCGCCAGGCCGGTGCCCCGCTCAAGCCGGTGGTGGCGCACTGGACCGACCTGCAGGGTCAGCCGCGTTCGCTGCAGGGCGAATGCGTGATCACCGCGACCGGGATTGAAGGCAGCCTGATCTACGCGCTGTCAGCCGATCTTCGCGACGGCTTGGCCCGCGATGGCCGGGTGGACCTGCAGCTGGACCTGCTGCCGGGCCAGACCGAAGCACAGGTACTGGAGAAGCTGCAGAAGCCGCGCCAGGGCCGCAGCTTCGGCGAGTTCCTGCGTCGCCAGCTCGGCCTGGGCGGGGTCAAATCCGCACTGCTGTTCGAGGTGCTGGGCCGCGAGGCCGGACAGCTGCCGCAGGACCGGATCGCGCACGCACTCAAGCGCCTGCCGCTGGCACTGCAGGCACCGCGGCCGATCGATGAAGTGATCAGCACCGCCGGTGGCGTGCGGCTGGAGGCGGTGGACGCGCAGTTGATGCTGCACGAGCGCCCCGGCACGTTCTGCGCCGGCGAGATGCTGGACTGGGAAGCGCCGACCGGCGGTTACCTGCTGACGGCGTGCTACGCCAGCGGGCTGCGCGCCGGGCGTGGCGTGGTGGCCTGGTTGGCGCAGGCATAGATCGCGAGGTGCCGGCCAGCGGCCGGCACTACCCGTGACGCGCCCTGACGCGCGCAGCATCGAGGTAGTGCCGGCCGCTGGCCGGCATCACCGTGTGCGCTGCATGCGCACCGAGGCGAGCGCTATCCCGCTGGGATGCGGATAGCGTTCCTCGCGCAGGGGCTCGAAGCCACAACGGGTGTAGAACGGCACCGCGTTGAGCGAGGCCGAGAGCACCAGCGGACGCGCCGGATCGGCCAACGCCTCCATCGCCTGCATCAAGGTCAGGCCGATGCCACGGCCACCGCAGTCGGGATCGACGAACAGCGCGTCGATCTCATTGCCGTCCCGGTCGATCACCCCATACCCCAGCAGGGCGCCGTCGCTGTCTTCGGCGACCACGCAGCCACCGGCCGCCAACAGCGCGCGATAGTGCGCCGGCGGTGGCGTGGCCGACCAAGGCGCGATCACCTCCGGCGGATAGGCCGCGCTGCACAGTTCGCGCACGCAGCGCGTGCGCAGCACCCACAGGGCGTCGGCCTCATCGGCACGTCCCACACGCAGTTGAACGGTTCGGTCTCCACTCATCTCGATTTACTCGTACGCAGCGCCTGGATGCGCGCCGGGGGCTGGAAGGAATCGCTGCGCGCATCGGCCCAGTAATCGTGGAAGACGGCATGGTCCGGCACCTTGCGCAGCAGCTCGCCCGGGGCGAGATACCGGTACAGCGATGCCAGCGAGCGGATCTCCACCGGCGAGACACGGCGCAGGATGTGCTCCGGCCCCAGCTCCGACGGATCATGGAGGCCGGCCGCGCACAGCAGGTCGCGCAGCGCACGCAGCGTGTTCTCGTGATAGCTGTGCACGCGCGTGGCCTTGTCGGTCGCGTCCAGGTGGCGCCAGCGATGCGGGTTCTGCGTGGCGATGCCGGTCGGGCATTTGTCGCTGTGGCAGCTCAGCGACTGGATGCAACCCAGCGCGAACATGAAGCCCCGCCCGGCATTGCACCAGTCCGCGCCCAGCGCGATGGTGCGGGCGATCTCGAACGCGCTGGTCACCTTGCCGGCCGCGCCGACCCGGATGCGATCGCGCAGGTCCAGACCAACCAGGGTGTTGTGCACCAGCAGCAGGGCTTCATGCATCGGCACGCCGACATGATCGATGAACTCGGCCGGTGCCGCGCCGGTACCGCCCTCGGCCCCGTCGACCACGATGAAGTCCGGCAACAGGCCGGTCTCCTGCATCGCCTTGGCGATGCCGAACCACTCCCAGGGATGACCGATGGCCAGCTTGAAACCGACCGGCTTGCCGCCGGACAACTCCCGCAGCCGCGCCACGAACTGCAGCAGCTCGACCGGCGTGTTGAACGCGCTGTGCTTCGACGGCGAGACGCAATCCACGCCCATCGGCACACCGCGGGTAATCGAGATTTCCTCGCTGACCTTGGCGGCCGGCAGCACGCCGCCGTGGCCGGGCTTGGCACCCTGCGAGAGCTTGATCTCGATCATCTTGACCTGATCGTGGTTGGCGTTGGCGACGAACTTCTCTTCGCTGAAGCGACCCGCATCGTCACGGCAGCCGAAGTAGCCCGAGCCGATTTCCCAGACCAGGTCGCCGCCCATCTCACGGTGATACGGTGAGATCGACCCTTCGCCGGTGTCGTGGTAGAAACTGCCGCGTCGTGCGCCTTCGTTGAGTGCGCGGATCGCATTGGCCGACAGCGAGCCGAAGCTCATCGCGGAGATGTTGAACACACTGGCCGAATACGGCTTGGCGCAGTTCGGGCCGATCTGGATGCGGAAATCGTGGTGGCCGATCTCGGTCGGCGCGAGCGAATGGTTGATCCATTCGTAGTCCACGGCGTACGTGCTACGCAGCGTGCCGAACGGCACCACGTCCATTTCATTTTTCGAGCGCTGGTAGATCAGGGCGCGCTGCTGCCGCGAGAACGGCACGTCCTCCAGATCGCTCTGCACGAAATACTGGCGGATCTCCGGGCCGATCGATTCCAGCCCGTAGCGGAAGTGCGCCAGCACCGGGTAGTTGCGCCGCAGCGTGCTGCGTTTCTGTAGCAGATCCCAGGTGCCCAGCACCGCCAGTGCGGCCGTCACCCCCACGCCCCAGTACCAGGCGGGCCAGATCGTGGCCAACCACAGGCAGACCGGGAACAGCAGGATGGCGAGCAGATACGCGAGATAGCGATGCATGGCTTTCCTCAATCAATAGCTGCCCCGAGTCTACAGGCGGTCGTCCACCACTTCCCGGGGCCATACGGATTTGACGTCGTACACCACGCCACCGGGCGCGAGCAGCGCGCGCACCTGCGCCGCGTCGAAGGCGCGGAAACGCTCATGTGCTACTGCCAGCACCACGCCGTCATAGCCGGCCGCCGCCGGTGCCTCGACCCAGTGCACTCCCGCATCGGCAAGCGCGGCCGGCCCGACCCACGGGTCCTGCACGTCCACCCGCGCGCCACTGGCCTGCAGCCGCTGCGCCAGCTCCAGCGCACGGCTGTTGCGCAGGTCCGGGCAGTTCTCCTTGAAGGTCACGCCCAGCACCAGCACGCGCGCCTGTGCGACGGCGATGCTGCGCGAGGCGAGCAGCGCCAGCACCCGCTGTGCGACGTGCTCGCCGACCCGGTTGTTGACCTGGCGCGCGGTGTGGATCAGATCGGGGTGATACCCCACGCTTTCGGACTTGTGCAGCAGGTAATACGGGTCCACGCCGATGCAGTGGCCACCGACCAGGCCGGGGCGGAACGGCAGGAAGTTCCACTTGCTGCCGGCGGCGTCCAGCACATCCTGGGTGTCGATGCCGAGCCGGTCGAAGATCAGCGCCAGCTCGTTGACCAAGGCGATGTTGACGTCGCGCTGGATGTTCTCGATCACCTTGGCCGCTTCGGCCACGCGGATCGAGGGCGCCGGCCAGGTGCCGGCGGTGATGATGCCCTTGTACAGCGCGTCGACCACCGCGGCGACCTCGGGCGTCGAGCCGGAGGTGATCTTGCGGATATCCGGCAGCCGGCGTTCGCGGTCGCCCGGATTGATCCGCTCGGGGCTGTAGCCGCAGTAGAAATCGACGTTGAAGCGCAGTCCCGATCCTGCTTCCAGCAGCGGCACGCACACTTCTTCGGTGGTGCCGGGATAGACCGTGGATTCGTAGATCACGATATCGCCCGGGGTGAGCAGGCTGGCGATCAGGATGCTGGCACTGCGCAACGGCGCCAGATCGGGCTGCTCGTGCGCGTCGATCGGGGTCGGCACGGTCACGATGTACACATTGCATTCGGCCAGATCCGACGGATCGGCGGTGTAACGCGCGTGCACCGCGGCGGCGAGTTCGTCCGCCTCCAGTTCCAGGGTGTGGTCCACCCCACGCTGCAGCTCGACCACGCGCGCGTGGTCGATGTCGTAGCCGATCGTGGCGTGTTTTCCGCCGAAGGTCACCGTCAACGGCAGCCCGACGTAGCCGAGCCCGATGACGCCGATGCGCGGGGCGAGCGCGGCGGAGATGGCCTGCGTCATCGAGCGGCTCCGCACCGCGGAACCGGGCCGGCCATCAGGCGGGGCATCATCAGGAAATACGTCATGCGCTACGGAACCGGGGGTGCAGGTGATGCAAGCCTAACGCGCCGGACCCTGCCCCACAAAGAACAAAGCCGCCGCCCGCGGAGAGTACGGACGACGGCCAAAGGAATAATGGTCCAGCTGCGGTTACTACCCTTTCAGACAGCCTCCAAGGGCAAACCCCGCAAGACTGGTCACAGCTGGTAGAAACATACTAGGCGCTGAGCCGTGATCATTCTGTTACGGCCAGCGTCGTTCTGCGTTACGACCCCAGCGTCACCGCGGCCGGTTCCAGTTCCCCGGAGACACCGGTCCAGGCAGCGAGCAGATACCCGAAGCCGACCAGGGTGTCGCCCCCCGCCACAGGCCGCGACTCGAAGCCCTGCCACGGCGCGTCAGCGATGCGCGCCAGTGCAGCCGGGTCGACCGCTGCCGATGCCATCGTCCAGCGCGGGAAATGACGCGCCTCCACCGGACCCCGCGCGAGTTCGCGAAGATTCGTATGGATGCGTGCGTTGAACACGCGCTGGAACACCGAGTCGACGCCGTCCTCCGGCCCTTCGAAGTACTGCAGGAAGCGTTGTCCGTCGAACATCAGCACGCCGGTCACGCCCGCCACTTTGTTGAATCCCACTGCTGCCTGCAGAATCTGATCGATATCAGATGTTTCGATTCCTTCGATAGCGTCGCTGACATAAGCGACCGCATGCAGCGGCATGAAGTATTTCCTTGATGAACTTGAGCTGACTATGCCACGAAGTATTCGCACTGGGTAGACGCCCCGCCATCGCACTCATTCCGGCACCAGCACCTCGTAGCCGCGTGCGCGCAGCTGATCGGCATAGCCACCGGGCGTGACCATTGACGTCACCGGCACGGTGGCGAAGGTCACCGCATTGCGACGCAGCGCAGCGCTGGCCATGTCCATCCATTTGCGATGCGCCTGGGCATCGACGTCGGCCAGCCCACGCCGCCGCCCGAACTCACTGGTCGCCACCGCATCCACGCAGGCCAGGTACTGCCCTTTCACCGCCAGGCTCTCCAGCGCCGCGATGTCGCCGACCGACCAGGCATTGGCCCGCTCGGCCAGCAGCGGCAGGCCATGCTCGACCACGTCCAGCGTGCGGCGGAAGCACTCCACGTCCTGCAGTGCGGTGCCGCGTACTTCCTTGAGCGCTTGCCGCGGGTCGGCGATCTTGATCGTCACCCGCGTCGATACCGGTGTGAGGCCGTGGGCCTTGCTGGCCTTCTCCACCACCTTGGACACCGGCGAGGAATGCCCCAGGCCGACATCCTTGAGGGCGGCCGCATACAGCTCCCCTGCGGCGACCAGCGGCCGGTCCTTCTCGATACCCTTGTCGCGCCCGATATGACGCTGCTTGAGTACCTCCCAGCGCGCGTAGAGATCGGGTGGCAGGCGCTCGCGCAGCGTGCGCCCGTCCGGGTCACGCGCGGCCTTCATCGCGGAGGGCAGCAAAGTCAGTCCGCGGAAGAAACCCACATCGGCGTCCAGCGTCCAGCCGGGCGAGCCAAGCACCTCCTGCGCGCTGGCGATCACGGCCCGCACCTCGTCGGCGCGCCATTGCAGCTTGGCGGGCAGCGGCGACACGGTCCCGAGAATCCACAGGGTGTGGCCCTGCGCGTCGCGGACCTGCCACATGCCGGGTCCGGGCTGCTCGCCCGAGACCAGCACCGGCGCGAGGTCGATCACCTCGCCCGCAGCGTCCTTCGGCGCCGGCGGCAGCGTCGGATCCTGGGCGTGGGCGGCGCCGCCGAGCAGCAGCGCGACGCTACACACCAGTGCTTTCCCTGCACGTACTGCGTCTGCCATGAGGCCTGTCCGGGGTGGGTTGCAGCGCAGCCTACGGTGGCGCGCGTCCGGCTGCGTAAAGTTTGCGTTGCGCGCGATCCCAAGAAGCCTTGGTGCCCGGGGCCGGAATCGAACCGGCATGGGGTTGCCCCCGGCGGATTTTAAGTCCGATGCGTCTACCAGTTTCGCCACCCGGGCAACGGCGCGCATAGGGTGCCTGATCACGCCGGGTTTTGGAATGCACGCGCGCCGATGCGCCCCTGCTCAGATCGCGCGCGAGTACCGCACCGGCTGGTCCGGCTGGGCCAGATAGCGGTCGAAACACATCGCCAGCAGCCGCAGCAGCGGACGTCCACGCTCAGTGACCCGCACCACGCCCTGCGTGTACTCGGCCAGGCCGTCGGCCTGCAGCGCGGCCAGCGCGCGCAGCCCGTCGGCGAAATACGTCTCGAAGTCCACCCCGTGCCGTGCCGCAAGCGCCCTGCCATCCACTTCGCCCTGGCACATCAGCTGGCCGATCAGCTCGGCGCGCAGCACGTCGTCCTGGTCCAGGGCCAGGCCACGCCAGACCGGCAGCCGCCCCGCATCCACCGCCGCTTCCCAGGCCGGCAGCTCGCGCGGGTTCTGGCTGTAGGTGGTGCCGATGCGGCTGATCGCGCTGGCACCAAGGCCGACCAGATCGGTATCGGCGTGCGTGGTGTAGCCCATGAAGTTGCGGTGCAGTTGACCCGCGCGTTGTGCGCGCGAGAGGTCTTCCTCCGGCAGCGCGAAGTGGTCCATGCCGATGTACTGATACCCCGCCTCGGAGAGCCGCTGCACCGCCAGGCCGAGCAGGGCGAGTTTCTGTTCGGGGCTGGGCAGATCCGCATCGGCGATCTGGCGCTGCGCGCGGAACAGATGTGGCAGGTGCGCGTAGCCATACACGGCCAGGCGATCCGGCCGCTCGCGCAACACCGTTTCCAGCGTCTGCGCGAACCCGGCCAGCGTCTGTTTCGGCAGCCCATAGATCAGATCGACATTGACCGAGCGCAACCCGTACTCGCGGCATGCACGCAGGATATCCAGCGTGGCTTCCACGCCCTGCTCGCGGTTGATCGCCTTCTGCACATCGGGATCGAAGTCCTGCACGCCCAGGCTGGCGCGATTGAAGCCCAGTTCGGCCAACACCGCGATGTCGGCGCGCGTGACGAAGCGCGGATCGAGCTCGATGGAAAAGTCGCGCGAGGCCGCCGTGCTGAACGTGAAGCGCTGGCGCAGCCCCTCGATCAGCTCGCGTATCTGTGCCGGCGCGAGGAAATTCGGCGTGCCACCGCCGAGGTGCAGCTGGATCACCTCCCGCGCCGGATCGAACTTCGGCGCCATCAGGTCCGCCTCGCTCAGCACCCGCGCGACATACGCGATGCCCTTGCCATGATCACGGGTGATGACCCGGTTGCAACCGCAGTAGAAGCACGGGCTGCTGCAGTACGGCACGTGGACGTACAGCGACAACGGTCGCCCGAGCCGGTTGCTGTCCACGATGGCCCCGCGCAGGGCCGCTTCACCGTAGCCGTCATGGAAGTGCGGCGCGGTCGGATAGGAGGTGTAGCGCGGGCCGGGCCGATCATGGCGGCGCAGCAGCTCGGGGTCGAAGTGCCAGGCGAGCCCGGCGGCGGCAGGCGAGAAGGTATCCATGTCGCCAGCGTGCGCGTACATGGGCGCGCGCGCATTGCGTCAGATCAATTCAGGCCCGGGCGCCCCGCCATCGGCAGGCTGGGCCAGCGCAGCATCTGGAAGCGGCGCCAGAACGTATCGGCGATGCGCTCGGCGACATCATCGGCCAGCCGCTGCATCGGCAGGTTGCCGCATTCGGCAGTGGTCTGCCGGAACAGCGCCAGCCAGCGGTCGAAAAGATCGCGGTCGAGCTCGTCCATGGCCATGTGCTTGGGCATCGGCGCGCCTTTGAAGCGACGCGTGCCACGCAACATCGCCGACCAGAAATCGACCAGCTGGGCCAGGTGCGCATCCCAGTCGTGGATCCGTGCGGCGAACACCGGCGCCAGGCGCGGCTCCTCGCGGACACGCGCGTAGAAGTCGTGCACCAGGCGGGTGACCTCGTCCTCGCTGCACAGGTCCAGCGCCGGGAGCGGCAGCGTGTTGTCGGTGGGATCGGCCATGAACATCCTCGGGCGGCACCGCCCAGCATCGTCGGCAGGGCCCGCCGCTGCCTTGATCAGGATCAATGAAGCCGGCGGCGAAGCCTTCTAGTCTGGGAGCTCGACAGGAAGCGCGCACCCGCGACCCCGGCCCCCGGTCGGCGCGAAGTATAGCCGTGCCCTGCCCCCTCCTCCTGAGCGTGGCCGCAATGAACGACCTGCACGACCCGCCCGACGGCAGCCGCCGACGGCTGATCCAGCAATGGGGCGCCATCCTGTGGCCCAGCTTCGTCGCCGCCGGCCTGGCCAGCGTGGTGTTCTTCGCCTTCGTCGACCCGTTGCGCCTGCGCGACATCAGCTTCCCGCAGCACGAGATCAGCCGCGAGCTCGGCTATACGCTGGGCTTTTTCATGTTCTGGGCGGTCACCGCCGCCGCCAGTGCGATTACCGGGTACCTGCTGCGGCCGATGCCCGGCGACGACGACGATCTGCCACTGGGGTGACCATGTCCAATCGCCTGACCCTGCACCTGCTCGACACCCCGCCGGCCTCCCCGCCAGCGCAGCCGCACACGTCGCTACGCTGGCGTCCACTGTTGTCCGCGCTGCTGCTGGCCGGCTTCTACACGCTGCCGTGGCTGCGCTGGGACGGCCGCCAGGCGCTGCTGTTCGACCTGACCGCGCGCCGCTTCGATCTGTTCGGCTGGACGCTCTGGCCGCAGGACGTGGGCCTCCTGCTCGGGCTGGCCGCCGTGCTCGGCACCGCGCTGGTACTGCTCACCAACCTGGCCGGGCGGGTGTGGTGTGGCTACGGCTGCCCACAGACCCTGTGGAGCCGGCTGTTCCGCTGGATCGAACAGGGCATTGCGCGACGGGTGCCGGCCGCGGGCGCGGCGCGCGCGATCAAGCACCTGGCGTGGATGCTGGTGGCGGCATGGACCGGTATCACCTTCGTCGGCTTTTTCAGTCCGATCCACGGGCTGGTCGGCACGTCATGGCCGCCGCTGTGGAGCGGATGGGAAACCTTCTGGATCGTGTTCTATGCGGCGGCGACCTGGGGCAATGCGGGCTTCCTGCGCGAACACGTCTGCCGCGAGCTGTGCCCGTATGCGCGCATCCACGGCATGTTCTGCGACAGCGACACCCCGCGGATGCACTACCACGCGCGCCGCGGCGAACCACGTGGACCGCGCGTGCCGGGGTTGGGCGGTGTCGAGGCGCGTGGCCGCGGGCTGCTCGACCCCACCAGCGCCCGCGATTACGCCTTCCGCGCCGCGCATGAAGACATCGCCGGCCCGATGCCGCGTTTCAGCGCCGACCGGCTGGGTGATTGCCTGGATTGCGGCGCCTGCGTCAGCGTCTGTCCGATGGCGCTGGACGTGCGTGCCGGGCCACACGCGGACTGCATCGGCTGTGGCGACTGCCAGGATGCGTGCGATGCGCGGATGCGCGCCGCGCAGTTCCCGATCGGCCTGATCCGGTATACCAGCACGGCGGCCATGCAGCACCGTCCCGCGCGCTGGCTGCGCCCGCGCACGCTCGCCGCGGCCGGCATGCTGCTGGCGCTGCTGGGTATCGGTCTTCATCACGTGTCGTAGCGACGCGCTGGCGGTGTTCCCCCTGCGGATTCCCGGTCCCCCGACCCGGTCTCAGCGTGCGCGTGCCCGCGCACTGCGCGGCGGCACCAACTGCGCCCGCCGCACGATCCCCAACTGTTCGATGATCAACGCCAGCTCATTGGTGACACGGGTTCGCGCGGTGCCCTGCGCGGGTGGGACCAGGCGCTCGAGCACGCGCTGGTAGGTGGACCAGAATTCCGGGCCGCAGCCATGTTTCACGTAGCTGGCTTCCAGCTCGGTTCGCACTCCGTCAGCCAAGTCATGTTCGCCGTATTCCATACGACCTCCGTGGGACTTGCTTGCTTCAGGGACGACAAAACCCCCTCAGGGCGGATTCACTTCGGGTTCACTTAAAATTTGCACGGTCGTTGCATTAAGTCAATTCCCCGACCGGCCAACGCAGACGCGATGATGAACCGTTCATAGTGCGTCGCGCCCGCATCTGCATGATGCGGGTGCTGTATTGACAGCAATATGTCAGTGGCGGCACCCCGGATAATCCGGGACCGTCCGGCCTCACTCCCCCGGGAAACGTCACGGGAGGCACGCTCACTCGGCGGACGAGCGGGTCTCCTGGACCCCGGCGCGCTCGGGCAGGTGCGGCGCGACGAACCGCATGAGACGCTCCATCGCACTGTCCACCGGCGGGCCGCCCAAGCTGCGATCGGCAAACGCCTCCCAGTCACCGGCCGACAACTCCGCGATCAGGGTCGGTTCCACACCCAGCCAGCGCATGCTCCAGTACGGAAAATAACGCTGCGGCACGCGTGCATGGCCGAGTTTGTGGATGGCCCGATGGCTGCGCGCCTGCAGCACGCGCTCATGCACGGCCGACACCCCGTCATCCGGACCTTCGAAGTACTGCAGGAACCGACTGCCATCGCAGAGCAGTACACCGGTGACCCCAGCCAGGCTGTTGAAGCGGATGGCATCTTCGACAAGAGCATCGAGATGCGCCGCAGGCAACGGACCCGCAACGTCGCTGACATACGCGATCGCGCACAGGGGCATGGGTAAACTCCGACAATTTCAAACCACTATGCTGGCACTTTCAGGTATCTAAATAAAGCGCTTGCCTGAAGCATTCAGACCCTGCGTAAAAATGAAGGCATTCCGCCGCTTCTTTCGGTGGGTTCTGCCCGTGTGCCTTACGGACGCGGGGCAATCGAACTCCGTACCGCCTCACTGAATGCATCAAGCAGGAAGGGTTTGGCGATCATCGCCATGCCGTTGTCGAGAAACGCCGAGCGTTCCTGCGCTTTCTCCGCGTAGCCGGTCATGAACAGCACGGGCAATCCCGGGCGCGACTGCCGCGCGATTTCCGCCAGCTGTCGTCCGTTGAGGCCCGGCAGCCCGACATCGGTGATCAGCAGGTCGATTTTCTTCGACGATCCCAGGATCGGGATGGCGCCGTCGGCGTCGCCGACCACTTCGGCGGTATACCCGAGATCTTCCAGCACCACGGTCACCAGCATGCGCACCTGCTCGTCATCCTCCACCACCAGGATCGACTGCCCGGCGCCGAGCGACACCGGCGGCGCGTTGGGGGCGTCGTCGTCTTCGGTGACCTCGTGGACCACCGGCATGAACAGCGACACCGTGGTGCCCTGCCCCGGCGCGGAGTCGACGGTGATATGGCCGCCGGACTGCTGCATGAAGCCGTAGACCATCGACAGGCCCAGCCCGGTGCCCTTGCCGATCGGCTTGGTGGTGAAGAAGGGTTCGAAGATGCGTTCCACCACCTCCGGGGGCATGCCGGTGCCGGAATCGGCGACGGACACCACCGCATACTCGCCGGCCGGAATGGTCGGCAGCTCGCCGTCGGCGACGTGGACGTGCAACGTGCGCAGCTGCAACTTACCGCCATCGGGCATCGCATCACGCGCATTGATGGCCAGATTCAGCAGCGCGCTTTCGAACTGGTTGCTGTCCAGGTTCGCGCGCAGCGGCGTCTCGCTGATCGCCATCTGGATGCGGATCGTTTCGCCCAAGGTGCTGCGCAGCAGATCCTGCACCGAACCGACCAGCTCATTGAGTTCCACCGTCCTGGAATCCAGCGATTGCCGGCGCGAGAACGCCAGCAGCCGCTGGGTGAGCGCCGCCGCACGCTGGCTGGAGGCGGTCGCCGCATCCAGGAAGCGCTCCAGCCCATCGAGGCGCCCCATGTCCAGGCGCATGCGCACGATATCCAGCGAGGACAGGATGCCGGTCAGCATGTTGTTGAAGTCGTGCGCGATACCGCCGGTCAACTGCCCGATCGCGTCCATTTTCTGCGACTGGCGCAGGGCGGCTTCACTGGCCTCGCGCGCGGCCATCTGGCGTTCCAGTTCGGCGGTGCGCTCGGCCACCATCGCCTCGAGGTCCAGCGCGTGCTGCTGGCTGGTCTCCAGCGCGAGTTTGGACGCGGTGATATCGGTGACGAACACATGGAAACCGTCCGGCGCGCCTTCCGCATTGAAACGCGGCGAGTAGCGGATTTCACTGTCGCGTCGGCGGCCGTCACTGAAGGGCCAGTTGGCTTCGAACACGATGTGCTCGCCCTGCAGCGCGCGCTCGATCAGCGGCCGGCGGGTGGTCCACACCTCCTGTCCGAACACCTCCGGCACCCGCTTGCCGATCACCTCCGCTACCGGCCGCTGGAACCAGGCTTCATAGGCCTTGTTGGCGAACCGGTAGTACAGGTCGCGGTCGATGAAGGCGATCAGCACGGGCATTGCATCTGCGACCAGGCGCAGTTCGGCTTCGCTGCGCTCCAGTGCGGCGCGCCCGTCGGCCAGGGCGCGCATCTGGTCACGCACCAGGAACTGCTTGTCGCGCGCCCTCAGCGCACTCTGCACCGAACTGAGCAGCGAGCTGCGCCCCAACGGCCGATCCAGCTCGATGATGTTGATCGCCAGCGGCAGGCCGGGACCCGCCAACGGGCGCTTCGGCGAACGCGGCGAGCGCAACAGGATGAAGGGGATGTCCGACCAGGAGGGCTGCCGGGCCAAGGGCTCCAACAGGGCAGCCGCGCCTTTGGCTACCGCCTCCTCGGTGACGACCACCGCGCCGACGTCATCATCGAGCGCGTCGGCCAGCCGCGCCAGGCTCTCATGGACCGTGGTTGTCAGCCCGGAGGCATCGAGCACGGAGGCGATGCTCTGCGCATCGTGCCCGAACGGCGCAAAGATGTGGACGGCGCCGGACACGCCCTCATTCTGCACGGGCAAGACCAAGCAGATGCGCCGTGTCGCCCACGAACTCCGGCGTGCCGGTCAGGATGCCCTTGAATTCATCCAGGGGTGCACTGAGCGAAATGCCCTTGCCGTCGATCTTCAACTCCCGGATCGTGTTCTCGTGTGCACCCCCGCGGTTCTTGATGACCGAGATCGCCTTGCGGATGCGACCCTGCGATTCGAAGAAACGGAACAGCACGACCGAGTCGGCGATATAGGAGACGTCGAGGTTGCCGGTCGACATCGTTCCGACCAGGCCATGTTGCGGATTGATCAGGACGGTCACCACGCCCTTCTGGTTGAGATATGAGAGCATCTCGTGCAACTGCAGCATGAGCTGTTTTTCCTGCGGCATGGCGGTGACATAGCCGTTGAGGCTGTCGATCACCAGCACGCGACACTGCCTGTCCTCGACCGCACGCCGCATGTTCCAGGCGAACTCGCCCGGCGAGATTTCCGCCGGATCGACCTGCTGGATTTCCAGCAGACCCGATGCCATATGCTTGCTCAGATCGATATCCAGCAACTCCGCACGGGCCAGCAGGGTGCCGATGCGCTCATCGAACTCGAAAATGCAGCAGTGCTCGCCGCGCTCGCACGCAGCCCAGACATACTGCAGCGCCACGTTGGTCTTGCCGCTGCCGGCCGGGCCGGTCAGCAGGGTGCTGGTACCCCGCAGCGGGCCACCTCCGAGCAGGCTGTCGATTCCGGCCACGCCACTACTGATGGGCGTCCCCAGGAACTTCGCGTGGTGGTCCGAGGCGATCAACCGCGGGAACACCTCCAGGCCGCCTTCGCGGATGACCATGTCATGGTAGCCGGCGGTGAAGTTCACCCCGCGCAGCTTCTGCACATGCATCCGGCGCCGTGCCGGACCGAAATCCAGCGTCAGCCGCTCCAGCGACACCACGCCATGACACAGGCTGTGCAACTGGCCATCGCGCTCTTCACCGGAGGCGGTCATGTCATCGACCAGCACCACCGTCGCGCTCTTGGGCGCGAAGAACTGCTTCAGCGAGAGAATCTGGCGCCGGTAACGCAGCGGATCCTGCGCCAGCAGCCGCAGTTCGGACAATGAATCGAAGACCACGCGGTGCGGCTTGATGCGCTCCACCTCGCCCAGGATCAGCTTGACCGTTTCGTCCAGCTCCACCTCCCAGGGATGCAGCACGGACTGCATGCGGCCATCGCCGAGCGCCTCTTCCGCCGAGGCCAGCTCGAACAGCTCCAGCCCCTCCAGCGACCAGCCGTGGGCATGCGCGACTTCGCGCAGTTCGTCAGCCGTTTCCGAGAGCGTGATGTACAGGCAGCGCTCCCCCTTGCTCAATCCATGCAGCAGGAACTGCAGGGACAGCGTGGTCTTGCCCGATCCGGGTGGCCCCTCGAGCAGGTACAGCCGCCCCTGGGGGAAGCCTCCGCCCAGAATGCTGTCGAGTCCTTCGATCCCGGTTGCTACGCGCGCTTTTTGTGTCTGCATAAGGCTGCCAATGTGGACGGCCGCAGCATACGAAGCCCACTGTGTAGGCCCCGTCGGCTCTCGCGCTCGAAACTGAATGGAGACCCACAACGCACAAAGCCCGCTTTCGCGGGCTCTGGGCTTGTTTCTATTTGGAGGCCTGGGTCGGAATTGAACCGGCGTACGCGGATTTGCAGTCCGCTGCATGACCACTCTGCCACCAGGCCGGTGACCCTACGATCATCGAAGGCGTGTTGCGTGCCCCGATAAAACAAGACCCCGAGAACGGGGCCTGGTCAGGATTTGGAGCGGGAAACGAGACTCGAACTCGCGACCTCAACCTTGGCAAGGTTGCGCTCTACCAACTGAGCTATTCCCGCAAAATCAAGCGTGCATATTACCGAAACCACTCGAAACACGCCAGCTTTTTCACACCTTTTTTCACATCCCGGTCGATGCCGCCGGACCGGATGCCCGCGTGCCACCGCGGAGAAAAACAAGGCCCCAAGGGGGCCCTGTCGAAATCTGGAGCGGGAAACGAGACTCGAACTCGCGACCTCAACCTTGGCAAGGTTGCGCTCTACCAACTGAGCTATTCCCGCAGACTTTCGCTTGCCCCGACCGCACCGCACCCTGGGGCGCTGGAGGCTGTCGGCCCCTCGACCTGCGTCGAAGGAGCGCTATTCTGTCGGAATTCCTTCACGTCGTCAACATCCTTTTCGCCGCATTTCCGTGCGTTGCTCCGGGCCGTCCCGGGGCGCTTGCCGGGCTTGCCCTGCCCCTCCCCGGTCAATCGATGAATCACCGCATGCCACGCCCTCTCCGCATTGCCAGCCTCGCCATCGCCGCCCTGATCGGCGCCCTCGCCATCGTCGGCGCGACCACCCACGTCTTCTCCAATGCCTGGATGATGCTGACCGACAGGAGCAACGTGATCCCGGCCGAATCCTCGATCCTCTCGTTCGAGCCCTACGTCATCAACCCGGGCTCATCGAACTATTGGCTGTACGGCAAGGACCGCACGAACTATTACCACTTCGTGCACACGGAGCAGGCGCTCTACGTGTACCTGCCCATCGAAAACAGCTGTCCCGGGTTCGACCGCGGGAACATCCGCACGTGGTGCAACGTCCGGATCGGAACGCGCCACTGACCGCAGACACGCGCAAATGAAAAAAGCGACCCGGAAGGTCGCTTTTTTCGGCGTTTCCGTTCGCGACGGATCGCGATGGAAACAGTATCTGGAGCGGGAAACGAGACTCGAACTCGCGACCTCAACCTTGGCAAGGTTGCGCTCTACCAACTGAGCTATTCCCGCTTGGGAGGCGAAATTCTACAGCCAAATGCAGGGCTGTCAACAGCCCTTTACGCATTCTTTTTCGCCTTGGCGCTCTCACGCGCGAGGCGTTCGTCTTCGCGCAGGCTCGGCCAGGCGGCGTGCAGGTACTGCAGGCCCGACCACAGCGTCAGGATCGAGGCGATCGCCAGGGTCCAGTCGCCGATATGGAAGACCTGGATGCCCATCCAGATATCCTGCATCGGGGTGTGCGGTGCGACCGAATACAGCAGGCACAGCAGCGCGACCATCTGCGCGGTGGTTTTCACCTTGCCGATCACAGCCACGCGCACCTTGGCGCGCTGACCGATTTCCGCCATCCATTCGCGCAGTGCGGAGACGGCGATTTCACGGCCGACGATCACCGCCGCCCAGACCGCCATCCACGCCGTGGGATGGCCCTGCACGATCAGGAACAGCGCCACCGCCACCATCAGCTTGTCCGCGACCGGATCCAGGAACGCGCCGAACGCGGACTGCAGGTCATAGCGGCGGGCGATCCAGCCGTCGAGCCAGTCGGTGAGCGCGGCCAGGCCGAAGATCGCCGCGGAGGCGAAATTGGTCCACTTGTAGGGGAGATAGAACACCAGCACCAGCACGGGGATCATCACGATCCGCAGCAGGGTCAGCCAGGTGGGGAGGGTCAACTTCATTGCGTCTCTCTACTCGCCCGCCGCGTCGGGCGTGGGCAGTCCATGAAGGTTAGCGTAGATACGCGCAGCGAGGGCGTCATTGATGCCTTCCACCTTCGCGATTTCCGCTTCGCCGGCGGCTTTCAGGCCGACCAGGCCGCCGAAATGTTTGAGCAGGCTGGCACGCCGGCGCGGGCCGATGCCGGGGATATCTTCGAGTTTGCTGGTCATGCGGGCCTTCTGGCGGCGCCCGCGGTGGCCGGTGATGGCGAAGCGATGGGCCTCGTCGCGCACCTGCTGGATGAACTGCAGCGCCGGTGAGGCCGCGCCCGGACGCAGCTCGCGGCCGTCGGGCATGACCAGGGCTTCATGCCCTGCCCTGCGCTCCACGCCCTTGGCCACGCCGACCAGCATCACCCCTTCCACGCCCAGATCGGCCAGCGCGGCCTGCGCCTGGGCCAACTGGCCGGCGCCACCATCGATCAGCAGCAGATCGGGCAGCACGCCATCCTCTTCGACCGCACGGCGGAAGCGCCGCTCGATCGCCTGGCGCATGGCGGCATAGTCATCGCCCGGTTCAATCCCGCTGATGTTGAAGCGCCGGTACTGGCTGCGCACGGGCCCGGCGGCATCGAACACCACGCACGAGGCCACGGTGGCTTCGCCCATGGTATGGCTGATGTCGAAACACTCGACCCGCTTGACCTGCTCGGTGAGGCCGAGCATCTGGCGCAGGTCTTCGCTGCGCGCGTGCTGCGCGGTGCGGCTGCCCAGTTCGGTCACCAGGGTGATCTGCGCATTGCGCGCAGCCAGCTCGACATACCCGGCGCGCTCGCCACGGACATTCCACCGCAGCTGCACCTTGTGCTCGGCGGAGGCACTCAGCGCCGATTCGATCAGGCTGGCATCGGGAATCTCGCGGTCGAGCAGGATCTCGCGCGGAGGGGCGTGCTCGGCGTAATACTGGGACACGAACGCGCCCAGCACCTCGTCGGCACTCTCTTCGCCATTGGTGCGCGGGAAGAACGGCCGCGTGCCCATGTTGCGGCCATCACGGAAGGCCAGCAGCAGCACACAGGCACTGGCGCCCTGGGTGGCGCAGGCGAGCACGTCCAGGTCGGCAGCGCGGCCGTCCACGTACTGACGGGTCTGCATGCTGCGCAGCGAGGCGATCAGATCGCGCAGGCGCGCGGCCTGCTCGAACTCCAGCGCTTCGCTGGCGGTCTGCATCTGGGTGCCGAGCTCACGCGCGAGCTGGTCGCTCTTGCCTTCCAGGAACATCGAGGCGCGGCGCACGGATTCGGCATAGTCCTCCGCCGCCACCAGGTCCACGCACGGCGCGCTGCAGCGGCCGATCTGGTATTGCAGGCAGGGCCGCGAGCGGTTGCGGAACACGCTGTCTTCGCAGCTGCGCAGCTTGAACAGCTTGTGCATCAGGTTGAGCGTTTCGCGCACCGCGGTGACGCCCGGGTACGGCCCGAAGTACCGCCCCGGCACCGCCCGCGGGCCACGGTGCAGCGCGATGCGCGGCCATTGCTCGCGGGTCAGCAGCACGTGCGGATAGGTCTTGTCGTCGCGCAGGGAGACGTTGTAGCGCGGCGAGAGCGACTTGATCAGCTGGTTTTCCAGCAGCAGCGCCTCGGCTTCCGAGCGGGTCACGGTCACGTCCATGCGCGCGACCTGCGACAGCATCGACATGATCCGCGTGGTCTTGGGCGTGCCGTTGAAATAGCTGCCCACGCGGTTGCGCAGCGCACGCGCCTTGCCGACGTACAGCAGGGTGTCGTCGGCCGCGTACATGCGGTACACGCCGGGGGCGGTGCTCAGGTGGGCCGCAAATGCCTTGCCATCGAAGGCGGGGGCGGAAGAAACAGTCATTCGTTGATCGGCACGTCGCTCAGGACACCACTGACGGGGTCGAAACGGAGGACGGCATGGGCGTCGGTCTCCGCGATCCAGACCGCACCGCCGCCCAGCGCCAGGCCGGCCGGGCCATGCAGGCGACGCGGCAGCTCCAGCGTGCTCAGCTCGCCCCCGCCGAGACGCAGCGTGCGCAGGCGGCCGTTGCCGGCATCGGCGATCCACAGCAACGGGGCATCCGGACTCAGCGCGATCGCCTGCGGGTACTGCAGCAGCGCCGAGGCCCGCGGGCCATCCTGTTCGCCGAAGGTCCACAGGCCCTGCCCGACCAGTGTCTGCACCAGATCGCCGCGCAGCTGCATGGCGCGGATCGACGAGCCGAGTGCATCGCAGACGTACAGCACCTGCTGGACCGCCGCGACCGAGCACGGCTGCGCGAACGCGGCCAGATGACCGCTACCGTCGCGCGCGTCGATCGCACCGCTGCCGGCGCGCCACTGCAGGCTGCGCTGGCCGAGGTGATAGCTCCAGATGCGGTTGTCGCCGGCCATCGCGATATGGATCTGGTTGTCGGCGACCGCCAGGCCCTGCGGGTGGTTGAGCGCGGCACGGCGCGGATCGGCCACCGGCCCTTCGATCGGCTCGCCGGGGCGGCCGGTGCCGCACAGTGTATCGACCTGGCCGGACAGCAGATGGATGCGGCGCAACGCATGATTGCCGGTGTCGGCGACGTACAGCCATTCGCGCTCCAGCGCGAGGCCCTGCGGGTGGTGGAAGGCTGCTTCGGCCTGGCCCCCGTCCATGAAATCAGCGGTGCCCATGCCGAACTGGCGCAGCACGCGGCCACCGTGGCTGCATTCCAGCACGCGGTGATGCCCGGTATCGGCGATGTACAGGCGCTCGGTGGTCACCGCAAGCCCGGTCGGGAAGCGCAGCGCGAGGCGCGGTTCGGGGCCCAGTTCGCGGGCGCCGTGCAGGTCCTCATCGGACGGCCGCGAACTGCCTTCGCAGAGCGCCGTGAGGGCGCGCTCCAGTTCGCCGCCGAGGCCGACCAGCCGTTCGCGCTCGCGCCCCTGGGCATCCAGCAGGACCAGGGTCGGCCACGCGGTCACGCCGAAGCGGCGCCAGCCGTCCCACTCCGCATCCAGCAGCGCCGGGGCGTTCAGGCCCTGGCGCCGGAGCAGCTTCAGGGACTGCGCGGGATCGCGCTCGCCATCGAACCGCGGCACCTGCAGCACCAGCAGCTGCAGCTTGCCAGGGTTGCGCGACTGCCACTGGGCCAGCTCGGCCAGCCGCTGCGCGCACCAGACCGAGGCGGCATTGACGAAGGCCAGCACCACCGGCCGTCCCTGCAGCTCGGCGAGGGTGGTCGGCGGGGCGTTGAGCCAGGTGGCGAATTCGGGCAGATCCTGGACGGGCTGGACGTTCATGCCCCGATTATGCCGGACTCGGCGTCATGCATCCGTCGTGCCACGGTCATCCGGGGGTCCATCGGCGTGCGGCGGAGGTCGCCGCGGAGATGGCCGCGGCGGACGACCGCCCCGGTCACGGGTGCGCGGCCCACCACGCCTCTGCGCGCTCCAGATCCTCCGGCGTATCGATGCCGGGCGGAAACTCGGACGGGGTCAGCGCCACGCTGATGCGGTGCCCCGCTTCCAGCACGCGGAGCTGCTCCAGCGATTCCAGCTGCTCCAGCGTGCCGGGCGGCAACGCAGCGAACTGGCGCAGGAAACCGGCGCGGTAGCCGTAGATGCCGATATGGCGCAGCCAGTGCGGGCCGGCCAGGGTGTCGCGCGAGCGCGCGAACGCATCGCGGTGCCACGGAATCGGTGCACGGCTGAAGTAGAGCGCGTCCAGGTTCTGCCTGCGCACGACCTTGACCACGTTCGGATCGAACAGGGTTTCGGCGTCCTCGACCGGGGTGGCCAGCGTGGACATCTCCGCACCGCTGTAGACCAGGGCTTCGGCCACTGCGCGGATGCCCTCGGCCGGGGCGAACGGCTCATCGCCCTGCAGGTTCACCACCAGCGTGTCATCCGCCCAGCCGGCCTGCGTTGCGCACTCGGCCAGGCGATCGGTGCCGGACGCATGCGCGGTGGAGGTCATCGCCACGCGCACCTCGGCCAGCCCCTGCAGGGCATCGGCGATGCGCTGGTCATCGGTGGCGACCCAGACTTCGCGCGCACCGGCACGCAGGGCGCGTTGCGCCACGCGCAGCACCAGCGGCTCACCGCCGAGCAGGCGCAGTGGCTTGCCCGGCAGCCGCGAGGCGGCATAACGGGCGGGAATGGCGACGACGAACTCGACGGAAGCGCTCATGGGGGACGACCTGTACGGAAGGAATGCAGTCAGGGCCTCAGTGTGCCGCACGCGGCACCGGACCCGTCAACGCTTGCCGAGTTTCTCGACGCGGTCCAGCAGCGTGATCCAGAACGCCGCCGGCAGTTCGGCCGACAGCGGCACGGCGAAGTGCCATTCGGTCGCAAAGGCCTTGCACTTGACCGCGTCCTTCTCGGTCATCAGCACCGGCAGTTCGCTGCCGAAGCGCAGATCGGCCGGCTGGTAGGCATGGTGATCGGCGAAGGCATGCGGCACCACGCCGATGCGATGCGCACGCAGCATGTCGAAGAAGCGCTGCGGGTTGGCGATACCGGCCACCGCGTGCACGCGCTGCCCCTGGAAATGCGCGAGGCGCCGCGCGCGGCCGCCCTGCAGCGGCTGGGCGCTGTCGATGCGCAGCTGCATCGGCCATTCGCCGAAACCGCACGCAGTCTGCGCTTCGGTGCCATCGCTGGCCTGGCCCATGTTGACCACCCGGAAGTCGCAGTCGCGCGCACGGCTGGCCGGCTCGCGCAGCGGCCCGGCCGGAATCAGCCGGCCATTGCCGTAGCGAAGCTGGGCGTCGACCACTTCGATCTCGATGTCACGCGCCAGCCGGTAATGCTGCAGGCCGTCGTCGCAGACGATGATGTCGCAGCCCGCCTCGACCAGCGCCTTGCCGGCCGCGACGCGGTCCGCATCCACCCGGACCGGCACGCCGGTTTTCCAGGCGATCAGCACCGGCTCGTCGCCGCCGATCGCGGTATCGGTCGTGGCCAGCACCCAGCGTGGCGTGCCTGCGTCCTCGCGGCCATAGCCCCGGCTGGCGACGCCTGGCTTCCAGCCGGCCTCGCGCAGCCGGTTGACCAGCGCGATCGTCAGCGGGGTCTTGCCGGTGCCACCGGCGGTGATATTGCCGACCACCACCACCGGCACCGGCAGCGGATGCCGCTTCAGCCAGCGGCGGCGATACGCCATCCGCCGCAGCGCGATGGCCGCGCCGTACAGCGGTGACGCCAGGCGTGCCAGGAACGGAATCGCGGTGCCGTCATACCAGTACGACGGCGTGTGCGTACCCTTGCCGGCCATCAAGGCTGCCTTTCGCGGAACTGCATCTTGTGCAGGTGCTCGTACAGGCCACCCAGCGCCAGCAGTTCAGTGTGCGTGCCACGCTCGACGATGCGGCCGTGGTCCATCACCAGCACCTGGTCGGCATGCTCGATGGTGGACAACCGGTGCGCGATCACCAGCGTGGTGCGCTCGGGCATCAGGCGCTGCAGGGCATCCTGCACCAGGCGCTCGGATTCGTTGTCGAGCGCGGCGGTGGCTTCATCCAGGATCAGGATCGGCGCGTCGCGCAGGATCGCGCGGGCGATCGCCAGGCGCTGGCGCTGGCCGCCGGAGAGCAGCGCACCGTTCTCGCCGACCGGCGTCTGCAGCTGCTGCGGCATGCGCGCGATGAACTCCCAGGCATTGGCCGCTTCGGCCGCCGCGCGGATCTGTTCTTCGGTGGCGTCCATGCCGTAGGCGATGTTGGCGCCCACGGTGTCATCGAACAACATCACCTTCTGCCCGACCATCGCGACCTGGCGGCGCAGATCGGCCAACGGATAATCATCCAGCGCCACGCCGTCGAGCGTGATGCGGCCACCGCTGGGTTCGTAGAAGCGCGGCACCAGACGGATCAGGCTGGTCTTGCCGCTGCCGGAGCGGCCGACGATCGCCGTTACCGTGCCCGGCTCGGCCACGAAACTGATGTCATCCAGCGCGATGCCGGTGTCCTCGCGGTAGCGCAGCATCACGTGTTCGAACGCGAGCTCGCCACGTGCGCGGCCGATCCGCTGGATGCCTTCGTCGCGCTCGACCGGCATGTCCAGAATCCCGAACAGGCGCTCGGCGGCGGCCACGCCGCGCGAGATCGAGGTCTGCACGCTGGTCAGGCGACGCAGCGAGGGAATGATCGCCATCATCGAGGTCATCAGGCCCATGAACTGGCCTGCGTTGAGCTTGCCGGCCAGCGCCTCGCGGGTGGACACCCACACGATCACCGCCAGCGCCAGCGCGGCCAGGAACTGCACCGTGCTGGAGGCCAGCGCGCGCGTGGTTTCGACCTTCATGTTCAGGCCGAGCATGCGGTTGGCCAGACGCGAATAGCGCGAGATCTCGTGCGCCTGGGTGCCATGCACCTTCACTTCCTGCTGCGCGGCCAACGACTGCTCGGCGGTCTGCGCCATGCCCCCCATGCCGTCCTGGATGCCGCGGCTGATGCGGCGGTAACGTTTGCCGACGACCGAGACGATCACGCCGATCAGCGGCACCACGACCAGCATCGCCATGGTGACCTTGACGCTCATCTGCAGCATCACCACCAGCATGGCGATGATGGTGAGGGTGTCGGCCACCAGGGTCTTGAGCGCATCGGCGCTGGCCTGGGTAACCTGCTCGGTATCGAAGTTCAGGCGGCTGACCATCACCGGCGTGGCTTCGGCATCGAAATGCGAGGACGGCAGGTGCAGGTACTTCTCCAGCACCTGCTCACGCAGGTCGCGCACCACGCTGCGCCCGGTGCGGGCAAGCGCGTAGTCGCTGACCAGGGTGGCCAGGCTGCGCATCATGAACAGCCCGAGGATGGTCAGCGGCAGGATCACCGCCATGCGCGGCTCCGGGTTGACGAACCCCCGGTTGACCAGCGGCTCCATCAGCTTGGTGAAGCTGTAGCCGGCCAGGGCCTCGACCACCATCGCGACCACGGCCGCGACCATGAACACCCAATAGGCACCGGTGTACCCGAGCAGGCGCTTGTAGATCGGCCAGACGGGGGAATGTTTCTTGCTCATGGACGCACCTCCGGCGCGGTAGCGATGGCGATGCGGCGGAAGCCCAGCTGGCCCAGGGCATCCTGGGCCGTGACGACAGCCTGGTAAGGCGTACGCGCGTCGGCGCGCAACAATACGGTCTGTTCGCGATCACTGCCGGCCACGGCGGCGATCGTCTGCTTGACCGACTCCACGTCGGTACGCAGCACTTCCTGGTCGTTGATGAAGTAACGCCCTTCGGCATTGACCAGCACGCTCAGCGAACGCGGCGGCTCGGTGGTGTCCTGCTGGCTGGCGGTCGGCAGCTGCAGCTGCAGCGTCGAGCGCGCATCGAAGGTGGTGGTGACCACGAAGAAGATGATCAGGACGAGGATCACATCGATCAGGGGAACCAGATCGATGTGCGGCTCGTCCTGGATCCGGTCATTGCGGATGCGCATCCGTCAGCCCTTGACCGTCACGGGTGCGGCGCCGGCCGAAGCACCGGCGGCGCGCGGAGCGTTGTTCATCACGCCCGGGCGGCCATCGAGCGCGTCCAGCAGGGCCGAGGCCTCCTGCTCCATGTCGATCACGTAGCCGGCGATGCGGCCCTTGAAGTAGCGATGGAACATCAGCGCGGGGATCGCCACGATCATGCCGGTGGCGGTGCAGACCAGCGCCTTGCCGATACCGCCGGCCAGCTGGTTCACATCGCCCACGCCGTGGTCGAGGATGCCCATGAACATCTGGATCATGCCCACCACCGTGCCGAGCAGGCCGAGCAGCGGGCCGGCCGAGGCGATCGTGCCCAGGGCGTTCAGGTACCGCTCCATGCGGTGAACCAGGTGCCGGCCGGCATCTTCGATGCGCTCGCGGATCTGGTCGCGCGGGCGATTGCGTGCTTCCAGCGCGGTGGCCAGCAGCGCGCCCAGCGGCGAATTGCCGCGCAGCGACTGGATATGGCTCGGATCGAGCTTGCCGCGCGCGGCCCAGTTGCGCACTTCCTGGCCCAGCCCGGGGGGCAGGACTTCATTGCGGCGCAGGGTCCAGAAACGCTCCAGGACAATTGCCAAAGCCAGTACGCCCAACAGCAGCAGCGGCAGCATCGGCCAGCCACCGGCCTTGACCAGTTCCCACACGTTTCAATCCTCCGGCCCAGCGGCCGCCTGTTTGATCGCCGATAGGATAGCAGCCGGCCGGCTCCGCTCCGCGGCATCCCACCAACGCCGCTCGAAAACCCGTTGTTCACGCACCTGCAGGCCTTCACGCCCGAGCCAGACCCGCACCGCGCCGCTGTCGGCAGTGGTGAGCACTTCGGCGCCCACCGCCTGCCAGCGCTCCACCACCTCGGCACGGGGATGACCGAAGCGGTTGCGGTGGCCGGCCGAGACGATTGCCAGCCGCGGCGCGACCGCGGCCACCCACGCCGGTGTGGACGAACCGGCGCTGCCGTGGTGTGGGACGACCACCGCTTCCGCCGCCAGGCGTGCGCCCGCCTGCTGGACCAGCAGGGCTTCGCTGCGCTTTTCGATGTCGCCGGCCAGCAGGATCGCACCCTGCGGCGTCTCCAGCCGCAGCACGCAGCTGCTGTCGTTGGTGGACTGCGGTTCGTCGCGCGGCGGATGCAGCACCCGGAACGTCACCCCGTCCCACTGCCAGGATTGCCCGGCATGGCAGGCCGAGGCCCGACCGCGCAGTGCATCGGGCGGCGCCTGCAGCATCGCGCCCGGAAAGCTGCGGCGGACCCCGCGCAGCCCGCCGGTGTGGTCGCGGTGATCGTGGCTGATCATGATCCGGTCCAGACGGCCCTGCCCCAGCGCACGCAGGGTCGGCACCACGATCCGCTCGCCCGCGTCGAAGCCATCGTCGGCCCCGGGCCCGGTGTCGTACAGCAGCGTGTGCCGGCGCGTACGCACGGCTACCGCCAGGCCCTGCCCGACATCCATCACGATCATCTCCACCTCGCCCTCGCCCGGGCCATGCCGCGCCGGCCACAACAGCGGCAGACACAGCAGCAGGGCCGGCACGCGGCCACCACTGCCGCGCGGCAGCAGCAGCCAGAACACACCGGACACGGCCGAGATCAACGCCCAGCGGTTGGCCTGCGGCAGCCACCACAGCGACAGCTCGCTGCGCGCGGCATACCCGAACAGCCACCAGCTCGCCTCGAAGCACCATGCCGCCAGCTGCCACGGCCAGCGCCCCGCCCCGTCGATCAGCGCCTCCAGCGCGGTGCCGAGCAGCGCCAGCGGCACCACCACCATCGTCCACCACGGAATCGCCACCAGATTCACCAGCGGGCCCGCACGCGAGGCCTGACCGAACAGCGCCACGGTCAGCGGCAGCAGCGCCACGGTCGCCACGCCCTGCGCGCCCAGAAAACCACGCAGCCAGCCCTCCTCACGCCCCGGCAGGCACCAGATCAGCCACAGCACGCCGGCAAAGCTCAGCCAGAAACCGGGGGCGAGCACGGCGAGCGGATCGAACAGCAGCATCGCCAGCGCGGCCAGCGCCAGCGATTGCGCCACGGTCGCCCAGCGCCGGCTGAAGCGCGCAGCGGCCACCACCGCGATCATCAGCACGGTCCGCACCGTGGGCAGCGCGAAGCCGGCCGCCGCCGCGTACAGCGCCGCGCCCGCGACAGCGGCTACCGCGGCGCCCATCGGCCGCGGCCAGTGCAGGCCGAGCATCGGCAGGCAGCGCCAGAGCCCGCCCGCCAGCACGGCGGCAACGCCGGCCACCACACCGACATGGAAGCCGGAGATCGCCACCAGGTGGGTCACCCCCAGCGCGCGCAGATCGTCCCAGTCGGCCGGGCTCAGGCCGCGGGTGTCACCCAGCGCCAATGCCTGGACGAAGCGGCGGCCGTCGCTCTCGACCGCCGTGGCGATCGCGTCGGCCATCCGCTCGCGCCACGCAGGCAATCCCGTGGGCGCGGCCAACGCAGCCGCCTGGGCCGGTTCCCGCACGTAGCCACTGCCGGCAACACGCTGCCGGAGTGCGTAGCCCTCGGCATCGAACCCGCCAGGATTCACCCGGCCGCGCGGGGGCCGCACGCGCACGCCGAGCGACCAGCGCTCGCCCGCGCGCAGCGTGCGCCGGCGATCATCGGCCGCGCCACGGAATCCGTCATACCAGCCCAGGGCCAGGTCGCGGCCACGGAGTTCGGCGGGCATCGCCGGATCATCGTCCACCCGAAAGCCGAAGCGGGTGCCGCCGGGGCCGTGCACCGGCAGGCTGGTCACCCGTCCCTGCACGACGTGGTCCACCGGCGCGCTGCCGGCGGGAAGCTGCTGCGCGAGCCCGGCATGGCCGTGGAAGGCGGCCCAGCCGAGGCCGAAAAGGGCGGCGCCGAGGAGGCGCAGACGGGAGGGCAGGATCCAGATTGCCAGCCCTGCCGCGAGCGAAGCCCACATCCAGTGAGGCGGCAAAAGAAAGGGTGCGAATACCGTCGCGCTCACGCCGGTCAGAAGAGCCGCCGCACAGGCCTTGCCGAGCATGGGCAACGACGTGCGTTCGGAGGTAGCCAAGCGGCGCGGGGACATGCCTGTCGCACCCGATGAAAATCCAAGCCTCTCCCGCACGCCGCACAATCACCATCAGGCGAAGCCGTGGCGAGCTGTCAGGCAATCGTGGCTGGGTAGCGCACCCTGTTTCGGAAGCGCAGTGCCTTCACATCGGCGACAGGAGGGGATGCAAAGCAGCAACGACAAGACGCAGGACAATATGTGACGCAGTTCAAACTAAGCCCTTCGCCGCGCCAAGGAACAGCGCCATCGACGAAAACACAACACTCCGCCACGCCATTGCACGCGGCAGCGTTGCCCGATAGTGTCCAAGCTGCGCCGGGCTGTTGTTCCAGCCCGTGGTCACCACAGGGAAAAGGGGGTGTACGTGCAGCGGGAATGGTTGAAAAAGGAGTTTCACCTCAATCTGCGCATCTCTTCCAGTGGCGTAGTGCTGGCGCTGGTCTACGCGATGCTGTTCTGGGCAACGCGGCAGATGTCGGTGGACCAGTTCTACCTGCCTGCCGGACTCCGCGTCGCTGCGCTGCTGTTGTGCCCGCCGCGGACATGGCCTTACCTGATCGTTGGTGAGTGGGCTTTCTTCGCGCAGGCACGTTTCCACCTCATCGATCAGTACGGCCTCGCGTGGTTCGTACTTGCATCCGCGCTGCTGATGCCGACGGTCGCAGCGATCGTGTCTCTACACCGCCGCCGATTGGCGGCGGGCAACCCGGCCTGGCTGCTGTCCATCGCAGCACTTTCCGCCGTCGCGATCACGGCGCTCAATCAGGGCCTGGCCTATCTGCTGATGCCCACGCTGCACGACGCCGTCTCCTGGATGGGCGTCGCGAAATACATCATCGGCGACTACCTGGGCATCCTGATTTTCGCGCCGGCCGCGCTGCTGTGGAAACACCGTCACCATCTGCCACGCCCTACCGCTGGCACAGGGATGATGGCCGTGGCGACATTGACGGTGATCGGCGTGCTTGGCGTGACGGCGATGCAGCTTCCCGCCGATGACCTGCTGGCAAAGAGCAGCCTGCGCATCGCGATGCTGCTGCCGGCGGCCGCGCTCACCTGCATGTATGGATGGCGCGGCGCCGCCATCAGCGTAGCGGGATTGAACCTCACCATCGGGCTGACCCTGGAAAGCTCCGGATTGCCCGGGTCGTTCGATCCGGCCGCCTTCATGGCGCAGCAGGTCCTGGCGGTCACCGGCACCGCATTGCTGCTGCTGGGCTCCACGATTTCCCGTTACTACCGGCAGTTCAATGCACACGACCGGCTGGGCAGACAGGCTGCCTCGCTCGTCCGCACGGCCCACCTCGCCAGCGAAGAAAGCCGCAAGGAGCAGGCGCTGCGCATGCAGACCATTGGGGAAGATATCGACCGCTCGCTCCAGATGGCAGCCGATCTCCTCAAGCAACGAGGGTACCTGGCGCCGGCGATGGACATGCTGCGCCGTGGCGCATCGCAATCGCGCCTGTTCCGCGAGCAGATCAGCATGGTCTACCCAAGCGACATCGAATACGCAGGTCTTTACGTCGCCCTGCAGTCGGGCGGTGTCGCCGGCGCCTGGGACGCGACCGATCGCGTGGCGCGCCCTCGGTTCAGTGGCGACCCCTGCCAGCTGAGCCTCGGGCTGCAACTGGCGGCCTACCGCAGCCTGGTCGACGCTGTCGGCGTGATGCTCAAGCACGAGTCGGGATTCCTGCGTGTCCGCGCTCACTGCGGTCGTCGTGGCGACTCCCAGGGCATCGTCATCACCGTCGCACTGCTGGATCCGCAGCGCACACTGACCGCGCAGACCGTTGCGCGTGCCAACGAGGCGCTCGGCGGACGGGCCTTGGCTTACGGCGGCAACCCACGTTGCCGCCGTAACCGTCTCCGCCTGGTGCTTGTCGAGACCCGGCAGCCTTACCGCGTGCCGTCAGGGCTTTCGATCGACCAGATCACGCCCCGCGCCGTGCTGTAAGCCACCAGCCACAGCCCCGGCTTGCGATACACGACTTCCCGGCCGGCACCTGCCGGAATTTCCAGGATCCGCCCCGGCAGCGAGACGCGGTCGGCATCCACACCGCCCGGCAGCGTCCAGAACACCGTGTCGATGTTGCCGATGATCGCGCGGACCTGATCATTGCGGTCATTGACCTGGATGTACCAGACGCCGTCCCGCTTGAACTCGAAGGCATGCCAGCCCGCTGCTTCGCTGACGTCCAACGCCAGCGGCGCGGACTCCCCGAGACCCTTCGCTGCGATGTAGCTTCCGTGCGGCTCGCTGACACAGCAGGGCGCTGCCTGTGCCGATGGGACCGCGAGAATCGCCGTCGCGAAAGCCGCGGCCGCGTATGCCAAAACCGTAAGACGATGCGTCGTTGCCATTTTGCCTCCTTCCATTGGGATTAGGTCACAGGACCGGTTCCGGCCGGCCGCAGGTCTGGCCAACCGGCCTCGCGACGCTAACACACGGGATCAAGGAGACAGCCTCGACATGCCCGCACCCACGAGCCATGGGAAGGGTGAGGCGCAGAGAACGAAAGGAAAAACGCCGAACACGAAAAAGCCGGCCTGGTGGCCGGCTTCGTCTTGTTCCACCTGTTCCCGTGGTTTCCCAGGTACTGAAGTGGTGGGCGGTACAGGGTTCGAACCTGTGACCCCTACCATGTCAAGGTAGTGCTCTACCGCTGAGCTAACCGCCCGTTTTGCTTTCCAGCCCCGCTGCGAATGCGTCGGTGCAGGCCGCGTATATTACGGACGCCCCTTGGAAAGCGCAACACTTTTGTGAAGATATTTCACAACGCGTTGTTCAGCCTAGGCTGGCCTCCTTCAACTTGCGGATCTGGTCGCGGACGCGGGCGGCATCCTCGAACTCCAGATCACGTGCGTGCTGGTACATCTGCTGCTCCAGCGCCTGCAGGCGCTTGGCGATCTGGGCCGGCTCCATCGTGCGGTAATCGGCCGCCTCTTCGGCCACGCGGCCGCCCTTGCCCTTGCCCTTCCCTTTGCCGCGCGACTCCTTCTCGGCCGCTTCCGATCGCGCGCCTTCCAGCACATCGGTGATCGGCCGCAGTACCGACTTGGGCACGATGCCATGCAGTTCGTTGTACTCGACCTGCTTGGCGCGACGGCGGTCGGTCTCGTCGATGGCCGCCTGCATCGAGCGGGTCATCTTGTCCGCATACAGGATCGCCTTGCCACGCAGGTTGCGAGCGGCGCGGCCGATGGTCTGGATCAGCGAGCCGGTCGAGCGCAGGAAGCCTTCCTTGTCGGCATCCAGGATTGCCACCAGCGACACTTCGGGCATGTCCAGGCCTTCGCGCAGCAGGTTGATGCCGACCAGCACATCGAACTTGCCCAGGCGCAGGTCGCGGATGATCTCCACGCGCTCGACGGTGTCGATATCCGAGTGCAGGTAACGCACGCGGATGCCGTGCTCGGTCAGGTATTCGGTCAGGTTCTCGGCCATGCGCTTGGTCAGCGTCGTGACCAGCACGCGGTCGCCAAGCTTGATGCGTTCGTTCACCTCGGACATCAGATCGTCGACCTGGGTGCCGACCGGACGGATCTCGACCACCGGGTCGATCAGGCCGGTCGGACGCACCACCAGCTCGGCAATCTCGCCCTCGGTCTCGCGCAGCTCATACGGCCCCGGCGTGGCCGAGACGTAGATGCTGCGCGGGCACCGTTCTTCCCACTCCTCGAACCGCAGCGGACGGTTGTCCAGCGCCGACGGCAGGCGGAAACCGAACTCGACCAGGGTCTCCTTGCGCGAGCGATCGCCTTTGAACATCGCACCGATCTGCGGGATGGTCACGTGCGATTCGTCGATCACCAGCAGCGCGTCCGGCGGCAGGTAATCGAACAGGGTCGGCGGTGGATCGCCGGCATTCTTGCCGGTGAGATGCCGCGAGTAGTTCTCGATGCCGTTGCAGTAGCCGACCTCGGCCATCATCTCCAGATCGAACTGGGTGCGCTGCGCCAGGCGCTGCGCTTCCACCAGCTTGTTCTGCTCGTACAACTGCTCCAGGCGGACCTTCAACTCCGCCTTGATCGTATCCACCGCCGACAGCACGCGCTCGCGCGTCGTGGCGTAGTGGGTCTTCGGATAGATCGTGTAGCGCATCATCTTGCGCAGGCTCTCGCCGGTCAGCGGATCGAACATGCTGATCTGCTCGACCTCACCTTCGAACAGCTCGATGCGCACCGCCTCGCTGTCCGACTCGGCCGGGAACACGTCCACCACTTCGCCACGCACGCGGAACGTACCGCGGTGCAGCTCGAACTCGTTGCGGGTGTACTGCAGCTGGGTCAGGTGCTTGATCAGGTCGCGCTGGTCGATCCGCTCGCCGGTGGAGAGGATCAGCCGCATCGACAGGTAATCCTCCGGCGCGCCGAGGCCGTAGATCGCCGACACCGTCGCCACCACGATCGCGTCCGGGCGCGACAGCAGGGTCTTGGTCGCGGCCAACCGCATCTGCTCGATGTGCTCGTTGATCGAACTGTCCTTCTCGATGAAGGTATCCGACGACGGCACATAGGCCTCGGGCTGGTAGTAGTCGTAGTAGCTGACGAAGTACTCGACCGCGTTGTGCGGGAAGAACGACTTGAACTCGCCGTACAGCTGCGCCGCCAGCGTCTTGTTCGGGGCCATCACCAGGGTCGGCTTCTGCACCTGCTGGATCACGTTGGCGATCGTGTAGGTCTTGCCGGAACCGGTGACGCCGAGCAGGGTCTGCTTGGCGATGCCCGCCTCGAAGTTGGCGGTCAGTTTCTCGATGGCCGCCGGTTGGTCGCCCGCCGGCGAATACGGGGATACAAGTTGGAAACGATCGCTCATGGTGCCGCCACTGCCGGGAAGCGGCCAGTATAACGGCCGCCTTGGTGACGGCCTGTTGATGGGATCACCGACAGCAGAACGCGGCATGAACCGGCGGCGGCGGGGCGTTCGGGCGGCCAGAGTGGACACTTCCCGCGCGCCGGACGTTCACCGTGAACCAGCTCCGCTCCCTGCCCCGCCGCGCCGCCTGCGCGGGCGTGACCCTGATCCAGGCGCTGCTCGCGATGGCGGTGCTGGGCATCCTCACCGGCATGGCCTTGCCGGCCCTGCAGCAGACCCGGGACCGCCTGCAGGCCGACAGCCTGCGCATGCAGCTGGCCTCGGCGCTGGCCACCGCGCGCAATACGGCAATTACCGAGCGGCGCCGGATCACGGTCTGCCCGACCGACGATGGCGTCCACTGTGGCCGGGACTGGAGTCGGGGCTGGATTCTTCATCGCGCCGCGACGCCCTTGGGCCAGGACCCAGCCCAGGACCCCATTCTGGTGCAGCAGCAGGCCCGTTCGAGGCTCAGCGCCCGGGGCAGCCAGCACAAGCCCATCATCCAGTTCCGGCCGGATGGGCAGCTCAATGGCAGCAATCAGTCGGTCCTCTTCTGCCTGGACGGCAACGCTCAAGGGAAGGTCGTGGTCAGCCGGCAAGGCCGCATCCGCAGCGAGCGGCCCCGCCGTCCCGTGGCCTGCTGAGGCAGGCATCGCCGACCCGCCGGAAACACAAAAAACAAAAGCCGCGATTGCTCGCGGCTTTTGTAGATCTGGCGCCCGAAGTTGGACTCGAACCAACGACCCCCTGATTAACAGTCAAGTGCTCTAACCGGCTGAGCTATTCGGGCGGGGTGCGCATTCTAGCCAGCATCGGCGGTGTGATGCAAGCGCTCGCGTCCAACGGATGGAACAGCGGCGTCACCAGCAACCGGACACGGTCTTTTCGGTCGGCGTCTTGCGCCCGGCCTGGTCCAGCGCCAGCGTGCCGCACTTGTCCTTGGCCTGGCTGCCGCCCTCGACCGGGGTGGCCTGGATGCCGAAGGTGCTGGCCGTTGGATCCTTGTCGAACGCCAGTGTGTAATGCGCGGTGCCTTCGCGCGGCGACTGCGCGAAGGCCAGCGTGGCGGCGGCATAGGTGTTGTTCACCGTGTGGTAGCGCTCCAGGTTCTGGGCCAGTTCGACCAGATCGGCCTTGGCCTGCGCCCGCCGCGACTTGCGCACGGAGTCCTGGTACGCCGGCAGCGCCACGGTTGCCAGGATGGCGACCACGGCCACCGTGATCATCAGTTCGATCAGGGTGAAGCCCGCGGCCCGGCGGCGGAAGGAGGTGCGCATCGTCTTTCTCGTCAGGAGGGTCATCAGCGCACCTGCCGCCAGGACTGGCGACCGCAGGGACGCGGCATGAACAGCGGATCGGCATTGCCCGAGCGCAGCACGTAGGTGCAGATATCGTTCTTGAGCTGCTCGTCGATCGTGCAGCCCGGCTCGCCTGCCTTGCAGATGTTGCTTTTGCTGTCCGGGACGCCGATGAAGTTGCCCGTCAACGGCGGACCGGTAATATCCTTGCCGCCGCTGGTGAGCTTCGCGCCCCCGCAGTTGCCGGTGCACAACGGATCACCGCCAGGCGTGTTGCTCAGCCCGCCCAGCGCGCCGGCACCGGTCAGCAGGTTCAGTGAATATCGCCAGTTGATGCCGCCACCGCCGCCGCAGACGGCCTGCCCTGGCACGTACGTGTTGAAGAACACCGCACCACTCTGGAGGCGCGGACTGCCGATGAAGCGTTCTCCCTCGACTGCTCCGGCCACGATCAGGTCCACGTACCAGCCACGCTTGCTCACGTAGCTGACCGCATTCTTGCTGACATACCGGTAGCCGTCGCTGCCGAGCGTGATCTGCTGGGCGACCAGGTCGCTGCGGCTGCCGACGGTCGTGGTCAGGTTGTCCCAGACGCTGTACAGCGAATTGACCGCAGAATTCGAGCTGACGGCATTGTCGTCGCTGGCGAAGTACTGGCCGGTGCCGAACAGGATGTTGTAGCCGCGGCCGGCCGCACGGGTCACCTCGAAACCACCGGTGATCGGCTGGGCCACGCCGTTGCGGGTCGCGGTGAACACCGGCGCGCCACCATAGGCAACGGTCCAGTTGGCCGGATCGGGATCGCGCAGGTCGAACTTCCAGAGATTGCCCTGCATGTCGCCGCCATAGACCGTATCGACAATGCGGTTGGTGTTGTTTGCGGCGACGGCGGCAATGTTCATCAGTCCATTGCGCAGCGCATAGCCACCGCCGCTGGGAGAAATCCGGCCGATCACCTCACCGGTCTGGATGTCCACCACGAACAGCACCGGCTTGCCGCTGGAGGAATTGACGCCGTTACCGAACAGCGCCACGAAGCGCGGTGCGGTATTCGCATCGCCGCCACTGACCGGCACGATCACCGGCTTGCCCAGTGCAAAGCCCATGTCCGAGTCGGTCTTGCCCGAGATCTCCCACAGCACGTCATCCTTGGTGAAGCCGGTCGGGTTGCTCACGTTCAATGCGAACATCGAGCCGTTGCCGGCGGCCGCCGCATTCGGTGCACGGTTGGCGCCGCCCGCGCCGGTCGAACCGACCAGCACGGTGTGCCACGCATCCCCGTAGTACACATCCGAAGACGTCAGCGGACCATCGACGTAGTACCGGTGCGCATAGCTCTGGTTGGCCAGTTCCGCCATGTGCTGCAGCGAGGAGGACGGAATGAATGCCATCACCTCGCTGCCTGACGCGGTACCCGTGGACGCGTTGAAGCCATGCAGCATGCCGTCGTTGGCACCGACGTACAGCATCGTCGGCGGCCCACCGGCGGCCTTCTTGGCCTTCAGATAGGCGGTGTAGCGGCTGCCCAGCGTCGCCTTCCATTGGGGCGAGGTGGTCCAGGAGCCATAACCGAAGTTGTTGGCCGTGGACACGATCTCGGTCGTGGAGTTGACGATGTCGCCGAGAATGGCGCTGCGCGAACGGAAGCCACTGAACGCTGCACCCTTCAGGTAGTTCACCAGATCGGCGACAGTATGCGAGCCGAACCAGTTCGGAACCGAACTGCCGAAGCCCAGGTTGCCCAACTGGGCGGCGCGATCGCTGCCCGGGATGTTGTTGGCCTCGAAGGGCGCGGCCGCTACCGGCACCAGCTGGCCGCGGGCGTTGACGGTGGTCGGGGTGGTGGCCATGACGATGTTGCGGCCGCTCGAGCTCATCTTGGTCGACGCCCGCCACAGCACATCCCCGTCGGTACCGAGCTTGCCCAGCTGGGTAGCAACGACCTCGCCTGTCCAATCGTTCGTGCCCGAGGGCACCTTGTAGCTGGCCGACACCGTGAACGACCCCGCACTGATGCGGGCACCGGTGCCGCTGCCACCCACGGGCGCATCGCCCTCGGCCGCGCTTTCGAAGATGGCCTCCAGCGCCGCCTTCAGCTTGGCCGGATTGCGCGCCAGGAAGTAGTTGTCCGGCACACCGGCTTCCTTGGTGTCCCACTTGCCGCTGGGAACGCCGTACTTGGCGGCGTACCAGAGCGGGCTCTCGAGCTGGTTGGCCTGGCCGGACGCCAGTTTGTAGCGGCGGACTACCGGAAGCGTCCAATCCGTCGGCGGATCGGCCTGCCCCGTCAGGATGGACTTGTCGCTGTTACCGGGACGCAGAGCCAGCCGTTGTACGTTGTTCGCCGCATCGGAGCCGACGATGGTGTAACCGGTCAGCATCGCGTTGCCCGCATAGGCGGACAGATTCTCGATACGGACCAACACCTCGTCTTCGCCGATGGTGGATCGCAGCCGGTTATCCGTACACACGGTCGTATTCGCTGCGTTGCCATTCGTGTTGGGCGATCGCCAGCAGATATCGCGGAACGAGCTGCCCGTCTCACGACACGCTGCACCGACGCAGTAGCTCATCATGGTCACAACGTCGTTGTCGTGATCGTTGCCCCACAGCGAATCCTCCCACACCAGGGAGAAACTGCCGGATTTGCCATCAGCGCGATACGGGCGTCCGTAAATGTAGTTGGGCGAGACCGATGCCGTCTTGGTCCCGATACCGACCGCGCCCAGGAAGCAGCTGCGCCAGTTGGCGCTGGAGATCTGGGCGGCGCTGGTGGTATTGGCCTGACAGAGAGGCGAAAGAGAAATCGTGCCCCCCGCGACATTGATATCGAACTTCGGCAGATTCTCGGCCATTGCGACGGTGTAGGTGGTGGCCGTGACCTTGTAATCAGCCGGCTTGTCCTTCAGATCCGGCCGCATATCGGTTTCGGCTGCCGCCTTGGCCAAACCGGCGATCATGTAGCTGCCCTCGGTCGTCGGAATATCCGGGCAGATGCCACGGACCAGACTGAGCTTGTTGACGGTCAGCGCCTGGCAGATGTCTTCATGGGTATTGATCGAAGCATACCGCGCCGTCAATGCGACACGACCGGCCATGAATTTCTTGCCGTTGATGCTCTCGGCCGCGCCCACCGCATCGGTGGCTGACTCAGCCGATGCCAAGCGCGGCACCGCCCCGATGTTGTCGCTGTCGAATGACGGCAGGCCCGAGGACATCACCAGAATGTTGCAGGTGGCGCAGTACGAGTTGCCGCCCTTGGAGGGATCGCGGTACGGGTCTTTCCAATCAATGGCTTTTGGAAGCCCTGACAGGTCGCCCGTGTCGGTATAGACCTTTGCGCCCGCCCCCACATAACGCAGCGCCTCGGCATACATCTCGGCCAACGGATTTCCCCAGGCACTGCACTTCTGTGCGCTGCCACCGCTGGTGCCAGGATCATCCAGGTTGCCCTTGGCGCCGCTCTGTCCCTGACGATTGAGGATCGCGTAGGTGTTGCAGTCGTTCCAGTTGCTGCCCCAGTTCCACTGGTCGATACGGAAATTGGAGATCGTGTTGATGATCCCTTCCGTGCCGCTATCCTTTTTCAGGCACAGCTGCCCGGTGGCGAGATTGATCTCGTCGCCGGTGTCGCAGAGCTTGGCGCCGTTGCCGGCAATCTTGCCGATGTTCTTGCGCAGCACGCCGCCGTCGCGGGGGCTGGAATAGGTGCCGGTCACCAGGCCGAAACGCAGGCGACCGCTTTCGCCGTAGGTCTGCAGCAGGCCACTAGGCTTGTAGTGGTCGGTGGTGCCGTCGTTGTACTTGCGGCAGAAGCTCTCGCGTTTTGAAGCCTTGCCGGGATCACACACTTCGACACGCACGGTGTAGTCGGTCGTGGCTCTTGGCGTGTCTGCGCCGCTATCACCGGAGCGCGCCTTGCCGCACTGATAAAGAGACGTGGATGCCCACTCCGACCAGTTGCCAGCTGCCACGCGCATGAGCGGCGCACCATTCGCTTCGATGGTGGCATTGCAGAAAGAGGCGCTCGCGGTCAGTGGCGTGAACTTGTTGATGTCCGAACCGGTATAGACCTTGACCCACGCATGCAGATCGTTGGGGATCTGCGCGCGCTCGATGACGGTCTTGGCGGCATCGTCCGTGGAACGCTGCCCGCCGTAAAGCACGTAACGCATCACGTCCAGACGGCTCATCGTCACCCAGTTGAGGAAGTTCCCCGACCACGTGCCACTGCACTCGTGCTTGTTGACACCGCTCGCGTCGCCCGATGCCTTGAAGACGCCGCTGCCGTAGGTGTAACAGAGGTTGGAATCGAAATACCCCGAGTACGGGAACTTGTCCTGGTACGTGGTATCGATGATCTTGTCATCGTCCAGATCGCTGTAGTCGCTGTAGGCCTTGTTGAACAGCTGCTCATCGCGCGACATCACCATCATCATCAGCGGCGGCTGGCTCTGCTTGGTGTACAGCGGTTCCTGGGCGAGGTCGTAATCGCCGAGCGCGGCGCGCAGCGGCACCACGCGGCTGAGCAGAAAGCCCAGCACCAGGACACCGAAACCGATGCGCAGCCAGGTCACGGTGCGCTTGCTGAGTTGGAAGCGTTCAGAGGTCATGGGATATAGATCGTGTCGACGACCGCACTGGCCGAGGGGTTGTCCGGGTCATCACTGGCCAATGCCGTGATCTGGTAGATGTTGCCGGTGTCTTCGTTCTCGGGCTGGCCCTCGACGACACTGCCACCGGCCGTGAAGCACTTGTCCATCCGCCGCGTATAGGTCGCCTTCGCGTCGCTGGTGCCGTCGGCCCAGGTCAGCGGATCGAAGATCGGGCTGCACTCTTCCTGGTCGGCGCTGTAGGTCTCACCGCCGGCCAGCGTCGTCTCGATCGTGCTCTCCATCGAACGCGCATCGGCCTCGGCGTTCTGGAACGCCAGGTTGGTGCGCAGGTAGTTGGCGGCCATGCGCTCCTGCATGCCGGTCACCTGCATCCCGGCCACGCCGAGCAGGGCCAGCAGGATCAGGATGATCAGGGCGACATACAGCACGGCGCCATCCTGGCGGCGGGGGGCGGTGAAGGGCTTGCGACGCATGGCCATGGAGACCTCAGTTGCCGTAGAGGCGGTTACGCACCGCGATCGTGGTCTGGTAGACCGTGCGGAACCGGCCGTCCTTCGGTGCGGTGAAGGTCACGCCCAGCGCGGTCAACGCGGCAGCGGTATTGGCCTGCGCCGCCGCAGAGGGATCCGGACTTTCCAGCACCAGGCCCAGCTGCACCGCGCCGACCCGGCGCCATGCCGCGTCAGCCGGGCTGAGTGATGCGTCCACGTCCGCCGCGGTGCCCTGGCGGTCGATGAAGCCGCTGGGTGCGCCGGTCGCGCTCAGCTTGTGGTCCTGGCCATACAGCAGCTGCATGTTGCGCACGCCTTCGACCAGCGCTTCGGGCTGACCGGCCGCCAGCGCGCCGCCGGGTGCGGCATCGAAACGCACCCGATACAGCGAACTCTGGCGGGTCGTCGCGTCGTACCCGATGTAATAGACCACGCTCTCGGCGCGGTAGAGCACCGATTGGCCGGCGGTATACAACGTCGAGAAGCTGGTGCTGTTGTTCGGCGCCGTGTCGAAACGCACGGTGCCGGCGGTACTGCTGACGGCACTGGCCTGGAACACCGTGGCCGACACACAGTCGGCCACGCCGAACAGGCCCGGCGTCGGCACCCCGCTCTGCAGCACTGCCCAGCGACCGGTATCGAACGAGAAGGTGGGCTTGTCATCCGTGCCGCCGATGGCGGTCACCGGTACCCCATCGGGCACCAGGAAGCGCAGTGCGACGATGTCGCTGCCGTCGACGCGGTTGGTCAGCGCCGCGGCGTACTCGGTCGGCAGCGCGGGGGTGTACTCGACGCCGCCCGTCGCGGGCGTGGCGCTCAGCGTCAGCGGATCGCCCGGCTTGGTATCGGTGGCCTCATAGCCCTGGATCGACTGCGTGAAGTCCAGCGCAGGGTGGGCACCGGCGGTGAACGTGGTGTGCAGCGAACCGGGGTTGTTGATGCTGTGGCTCTGGTCGTTCACGCAGCCGAAGTGGCCGGCCATGCGCAGGTCGCGCTGCAGGAAGTCCATGGCGAAGCGTCCGTTCTCCTGCACGCGGGCCAGGCCTTCGGACAGGCGCGAGGCGGTGCGGGACGCGGCGAACACCTGCATCAGGCCCAGCAGCAGGACCAGGCCGATGACCATGGCGATCATCAGCTCGACCAGCGACAGGCCCGCGCTGGTGCGATGGAAGGCAGGCACGCGCCTCACAGCCGGGTCCTCGCCGAGAAGGTGGTATCGGCCGCATCCAGCCAGCGCTCATCGCCCCAGCTGACGTTGACCGTGATCTCGTCCCCGTCACTGGTGACACTGGCGCTGGCTTCGTCGCCCAGCGCCTTGCCCAGCCGGCAGCGCCAGTCCGTCATGTACGCATCCTTGGTGATCTCCGCGCCGGTGGGTGAGACGCAATCGGCGGCCTTGGTCGTTGCCGCATAGGTGCCGACGTAGGTCCCGGCATTGATGCGGTTGATCCGGATCTGATCCAGCAGCTCGTAACTCAGGTTGGTGGCCTGGGTGCGGAAATTCGCGCTCTGCACGAACCGCACGTTCATGGTCTGCAGCAGGGCGAAGCCGAGCAGGCCGATGCTCATCACCACGATCGCGATCAGCACCTCGATCATGGTGAAGCCGCCCTGCCCTGCGCGACGCGCGCCAAGGTGTCTTGCCCTCACTTGCAGCTCTCCTTTTCCACGCGCACCTGCCCCACCGCCGACAGCCGCAGCGTGCGCTGCAGGAGCTGGTCGCCGCATTCGTCGGGCGTGAGGGTGATGTCCAGCGCCGCGGCGGCGCGATTGCGACCCCGGCCATCGAAGGCCACGATCAGGTTGTCCTTGCTGCCGAGCATCTTGGGCGAGCCGGCCGAGTAGCGCAGAACCTGCTCGCCGGCGTCGAAGCTGCCACTGCCGTCGGCATCGGACCAGACCATCCAGCCGTCGCCCCAGCTGTCGCCGTTGCATTCGGTGCCTTCGGTGGAGGCGCACACGCCGGCACCGCGGGTGTTCTTCAGCGCTTCACTGCGCGCCAGTGCGAGCGAGGCCATCAATTCGTTGGTGGTGGTGGCCGCGCGATTGGAGCGCAGCACGCCCTGGAAGCTCGGCATGCCAAGCGTGATCAGGATGGCAAGCACCGCAATGGTGACCATCAACTCGATCAGTGTGAAGCCGTTGGACCGGCGCAATGACATGAAACGCTCCCCAGCGTTGATGACACAGAAGATGAACGCCCCGCCGCCGATCAGCAAGCGGCGGCAGGACGAACGGTCGCCCGGAGGCGACAGGCGTCAATCAGTTGACGCAGAACAAGGCCAGCGGCGGGCCCCCTGCCCGCCGACGGCCGGGTCACGGCCTCAGGCCATGACCTTGTAGCAGGGCTGGTACTCGCCCGAGATCTTCATGCGGCGCTGCTCGACGAAGGCGCGCAGCAGCTCGTCCAGGGCCTGCATCATGTCCGCATCGCCATGGATCTCGAACGGACCGAACTGCTCGATGCGACGCATCCCGTCTTCCTTCACGTTGCCGGCGACGATGCCGGAGAACGCACGACGCAGGTCGGCGGCCAGGGCATGCGGCGGGCGGCCGTGGTGCAGGTCCAGCGCGGCCATCGCCTCGTGGGTCGGCACGAACGGCTGCTGGTACTCCCACGGAATCTCGATCGACCAGTTGAAGAAGAACGAATCCTTCTGCGCGAGGCGGTGCTCGCGCACGCGCTTGATGCCCTGGGCCATCTTGCGGGCCACGTTGACCGGGTCGCCGATGATGATCTCGTAGCGGCTGGCGGCTTCTTCACCCAGGGTGAGGCGGATGAAGCGGTCGATCTGCTCGAAGTACGGTGCGGCCACGGTCGGGCCGGTCAGGATCAGCGGGAACGGCAGGTCCTTGTTCTCGTCGCGCAGCAGGATGCCCAGCAGGTACAGAATCTCCTCGGCGGTGCCGACGCCGCCGGCGAACACGATGATGCCGTGGCCGATGCGCACGAACGCTTCGAGGCGCTTCTCGATATCCGGCATGATCACCAGGTGGTTCACGATCGGGTTCGGCGACTCGGCGGCGATGATGCCCGGCTCGGTCAGGCCGATGTACCGCGTGGTGGTCTTGCGCTGCTTGGCATGGGCAATGGTGGCGCCCTTCATCGGACCCTTCATCGCACCCGGACCGCAGCCGGTGCAGATGTCCAGCCCACGCAGGCCCAGCTCGTAGCCGACCTGCTTGGTGTACAGATACTCATCGCGGCCGATCGAGTGACCGCCCCAGCACACGACCAGGTTCGGGTCGCCCGGGTTGAGGATGCGCGCATTGCGCAGCAGCCCGAACACCGCGTTGGTGATGCCTTCGGAGGATTCCAGCTCGGCCGCGTAGGCCGGACCCATCTCGATGGCCATGTAGGCCAGGTCGCGGACCACGGCGAACAGCAGCTCGGCGACGCCGCGGATGATCTCGCCATCCACGAACGCCATCGCCGGCGCGTTGACCAGGTCGATGCGCACGCCGCGGTCCTGCTGCGCCACCTGGATGTCGAAGTCGGGATACAGATCGCGCGCCGCGCGCGGATCGTCGGAGGCACTGCCGCTGGTCAGCACGGCCAGCGCGCAGCGGCGCAGCAGCTCGTGCATGCCGCCACCGGAGGCGTCCCGCAGGCGCGCTACTTCGGCGCGCGAGAGCACATCCAGCCCACCGCGCGGGTAGATCCGCGCGTCCTGCACCGGCAGCGTACGCGCCGGTTTTTCGTTGATCGTCATGTCCATCTTTTTCGCTTTCCTCAAGGTTACCGACTGTACCGCTGCCCCCTTAAAAAGCAAAACGGCCGGGAAACCCGACCGTTTGGATGTGTGGTGCCCCGGTGCCGCTTCCGGGGCTGCCGCAGTTGCATGCTTTTCGCGCAACCGGCTGATCATAGGCCTTTTGCACTGGCCGAGCAAGCACCGCGTCATGACTGCTGCGATGGCGCGGACGGATCCCGGACAGCAGAACGGCCAGGTTGCCCTGGCCGTTCCGGGTGTAACGCGGGTCGTTAACTCAGTTCATCAGAACTGGTAACGGAAGCCCAGCTGCAGCGACCACTGCGAGACACCCACGTCGAAGCCGTCGGCGTCGAGGTTGGCCACGGTCGGCTCGTCCGCGCCGCGGAAGTTGTACACGTACTTGCCGTCCTTCATGCCCTGCAGGCTGGCCACACGCGCGTCGGCGTAGAAGCCGTAGTCGTAGATGTTGCCCCAGTCCTTGTTGATCATGTTGCCGATGTTCTGGATATCCAGCCAGATCTCCGACTTGTGACCCTTCATGAAGCCCGGCAGCTGCTGACTGATGCGCACGTCGAAGGTGTTGATCCAACCGGTACGGAACTGGTTGGCCGGGGCGTAGCTGCCCGCATACTTGGCCAGATCCGGGTTGCTGGCCAGCCACGCGTAGAACGACTTCTCCATGTCCGCATCGGCCACGAAGGTGCTGCCGGTCAGGGTGCCGAACAGCACTTCGCCCGGGTTCGGCACGTAGAACAGGTCATTGGCGGAACGGCTGTCGCCGTTGGCGTCGTTGACGTAGACGTAGCTGTACGGACGGCCGCTGCGGCCTTCGTACACCAGGCCCACCTTGGTTTCGTAGTCACCGAAGAACTTGTGCTTCCAGTTCAGCGCGCCGGAGATGCGGTCGCGGATCTGGTAGCGCGAGGTGTTCTCGATGTTGTCGTTGGCGTTGAAGGCGTACTGGTAGCCCCAGCCCGAGCTGGCGGTGGAGCTGGTCAGCGAGCCGACTTCGGTGGCATCGGTATAGGTGTAACCGATGTTCCAGGACCAGTCGCTGTCCGGCGCCCACGGCTTGGCCAGCGACACGGTGAACTGCGAGGTGCGGCCCTTGTCGGTGTTGGCGATTTCGTACACGGCGTCGTACGCCCTGTTACGTCCAGCGCGGGCATCGTCATTGACCCAGGCGTTACCGTTGCGCGACTGGGCGTAATACATCTGACGGCCGTCCGGACCCAGGAACTGCACCGGACCCAGGTTCAGGTTCTTGTAGTACAGCGCATCCTTGACCTTGGTGACCAGCAGCTCGGCCGAGGCCACGACGCCGTACCACGGCAGTTCGTGGTCGAAGCCCAGATTGGCCTTGTAAACCGACGGCATGTTGAAGTCACTGCCGACGAAGTTCACGTTCTGCCGGTTCGAGCCCGGCGTGGTCGGGACCGGCTGGCCGTCCTTGCTCGGGCTGAACGGCAGCGCCGGGGTGTAGACGTTGGACGTGTAGACCGAGTTGTTGAAGCCGGTCGCCGAGTAGCTGTTGCTCAGCCACACCTGGGGAGCATCGCCCTGGAACAGGCCCACGCCGCCGCGCAGCTGGGTCGGACGGTCGCTGTCGAAGGTGTAGTTGAAGCCCACACGCGGCTGGATGAGGAACTTGTTGCTCAGCACTTCGCTGTTGTCGAGGCCGAAGAACTGCGAGGCGACGGCGTTGTACGCCGGAGCCGGGGACGTGTCGGCACGGTCGGCACGCAGGCCCAGGGTCAGGGTCAGGTTGTTGTTGACATACCAGGTGTCCTGCACGAACAGGGCCAGGTTGCTGAACTTGTAGTCCGCCGGAATCGAACCCGGGGTGCGCTCCGGCGTGTAGTTGTAGGTGCTCCAGCGGCCGGCAGCAAAGTTGTCCAGACCGGCGAAGGTATACGCGCCCCAGGAGTTGGCGCCGAAGTAGTTGTAGATGTCGTTGGTGTCATACGACCCACCGAACTTGACGTCATGGTCACCCAGCGTCCAGGTGCCGGCGGCGTAGTAGTTCCACGCCTTGGTCTGCAGGACGTTGTTCTGCGAATTGGCTTCGGTACCCAGGTACAGCGAGTCGCCGGTCGGCGCAGCCTGTGTGCCCTGGAAGAAGATGCGGATGCTCGGCGCGTCGGTGGACACGTTGCGGATCGCCGAGTACTCGCGGTACGAGGCCTTCAGTTCGGTGGAGAAGTTGTCGGACCAGTCACTGAACAGCTGGGCGACGTAGCTCTCGTTGGTCTTGTCGTGCTGGTACCAGTACGAGCTGAGCGAGGCGGTGCTGGTGCCCATGCCATTGATGCGCAGCTTGCTCTGGTCGATCTTGCTGTAGCGGAGGTTGGCGCGATGGTTGTCGCTGATGTTCCAGTCCAGCTTCAGCGCGTACTCCTCCATCGAGGTATCGCCGTTGCTTTCCAGGCCACCGGCTTCGATGCCGTAACCCTGCGCGATCTGCTGCGCGCGGGTCACGTCGGCCAGGGTGAACTGCGGGTTGGCCTTGCCCAGCGCGGTGCCACTGAGGTCGGCACCCGGGGCGGCCTGCTCGAACTTCTCGTAGTTGGCGAAGAAGAACAGCTTGTCCTTGATGATCGGACCACCGACGGTCATGCCGTAGGTTTTTTCCTTGGTGAAGCCATTGAACGGCTGGCCTTCCGGGTTGTCGCCGAACCAGTCACCATCACGGTAGGTGCCATACACCGAGCCATGGATTTCATTGGTACCGGACTTGGTCACCGCGTTGACGGTGGCACCGGCGGCGGCAGCGATGCTGACGTCGTAGTTGGACAGGTTGATGTCCAGCGCTTCGATGGCTTCCATCGCGACCGGCTGGCGGCGGGTCGGCATGTTGTTGCCTTCCAGGCCGAACGTATCGCTGGCGGACACGCCGTCGATGCTGATCGAGTTGAAGCGCGGGTTCTGGCCACCGGCCGAGATCGAGCCCGAGGCGCGATCGATGAAGGTCACGCGCGGATCCAGACGCATCAGATCCTGGATGTTGCCGCCGATGGACGGCGCAATCTCGATCTGCTGCTGGCTGATGTTGGTGCCCGAGCCCATCTTGGTGGCGCTGAACACTTCCGAGCCGCCGGCAACGGCAACCACCTGCACGGCTTCCAGATTGGTCGCGGCCAGGTCGCCGGCCAGGGCGGCGTTGACGGTACCGGTCTGGTTCACGCCCAGGTACACGCCTTCTTCGGTCTTGGTGCCTTCACCGGACTTGGTGATGGTGATGGTGTACGGACCACCCACGCGCAGGCCGCGCGCGTTGTAACGACCCGCGGCATCGGTGGTCGCACGGCTGACCGTGCCCGACTCGGTGTGCGTGATCGTGACTTCGGCACCGGCCACAGGCGCACCTGCGGCAGACGTGACCTGACCGCCGACACCGGCAGAGGTGCTCTGGGCGAAGGCGGGAGCGGCGGCAAGTGCGGCCACGAGACCAAGCGTCAGCTTGGACATCCGGAGACAACGTGAGTGGGTCATTGGGGAGTAGCCTCGATGCGAGATTGGCGATGGCGGAGAAAAAAACGCGCCCAAGCAGCCTTGCTGGCGGCTGACTGGACTTTTATCTGGGTTCCCTAGCCGCGAGCTGGTTTCAGCCGCAACGGTTAACACTAGATTAACACGATAGCCTCGGATTGTGACGGTTTGGAGACAAAACACACGCCATCACAACGGGATCGTGACGCCATTTTCACATCTGTTTGTGACCGGCTGAATGCAGGCCGTTGATGGCTTTCAGCAGGGTCGAGACGGTTTTTTGCGGGTTGGCTGGGGAGCCGGCCAGCGGCCGGCACTACCGGGTCGGTGGGTCGGTACCGGGCGCCCTACGGGCGACGCCCTCAGGCGTCGAGAATCTGGCCGCGGTGCGCGGCGCCCGCGGCGGACAGCAGCAGGACCGCCGCGGCGGCGCAGTCGGCCGGGTCCCGAGCGGTGCGGTCCTCGTCCAGCGAGAACGCGCGGGCGCGCAGGGCCGTGCGCATCGGGCCGGGCTGCAGGCCGCTGACCCGGATCGGGCTGCGGCCGAGTTCGTCATGCAGGGAGGCGATCAGTCCGCGCAACCCATGCTGGGCCGCGCCGTAGCCGCCCCAGTAGGCCTGCCCTACCCGCGCGGGATCGTCCACGGTGAACACCAGGGCGGCATCGTCGCGCTGGCGCAGCAGCGGCAGGCAGGCCTGGGCCAGCCAGGCCGGGGCGGTCAGGTTCACGTGGACCGCGCGGGCGAAGGCGGCCGGATCGGCCAGTTCGAACGGGGTCAGCCCGGCGAAATCGGCCGCGCAGTAGAGCACCCCGTCCAGCTGGCCCAGCTCGGACTGCAGGCGCTCGGCCAGGGTGGCGTAGTCGTCTGGGGTCGCGCCTTCCAGATCCAGCGGATACAGCAGCGGCTCGGGGCCGACGGCTTCGACCGCAGCATAGACCCGGTCCAGTCGGCGCGGTTTGCGCCCCAGCAGCACCACGGTGGCCCCGGCCTGCGCGCAGGCCACGGCGGCGGCGCTGCCCAAGCCTCCCCCGGCCCCGGCAACAAGAATGACGCGATCGGCGAGCGATCCGGTCCCGACCACCACGGACGGGACCGCACTCACGGCTGGGAGGCCTCTTCGACGATGCGCTTGAGCTCGCCGGATTCGAACAGCTCCAGCACGATGTCGCAGCCACCGATCAGCTCGCCGTGGATGAACAGCTGCGGGAAGGTCGGCAGATTGGAGAAGCGCGGCAGGTTGGCGCGGATCTCAGGCTCTTCCAGCACGTTGACCGTGCGCAGCGCGATCGCGCCGGCGGCCATCAACGCCTGGAGGGCACGGCTGGAAAAGCCGCACATGGGATATTGAGGAGTGCCCTTCATGAACAACACGAGGGGGTAACGTTCGACTTCGGACTGGATCTGCTGCATCACCGCCACAACGACTCTCCCTCCAATGGGACAACCCGGCCTCACCGGTCGGATAGACTTCCCTGACCGCCATTGTATGCCCTACCTTCGCGTGGTGGGCACTCTGTCGGCGCTCTCCCCTCCCAATCTGTCGTGCCCATGCCCCTCGAACTGCCTCGCCTTCCCTACGACCGCGCCGCCCTGCAACCCCACCTGTCGGCGGAGACGCTGGACCTGCATCACGGGCGGCACTTCCGGGCCTATCTGGAGGCGGTCAACGCACGTATCGATGGCACGGAGCTGGCCGAGCTGCCGCTGGAGGACATCGTCCGCCAGAGCCAGGGCAGCCTGTTCGATGCAGCGGCGCAGGCCTGGAACCACCAGTTCTATTTCCAGTGCCTGCACCCGCGCGCCGGTGGCGATCCGCAGGGCCGGCTCGGCGAACGGGTGACCCGATATTTCGGGGATGCCAAGCGGCTGCGCGAGGCCTTCGACCGCGCGGCGCTGGGCCTGTTCGGCTCGGGCTGGGTGTGGCTGGTGCAGCACCCCAACGGCGCACTGGCGATCCAGGTCACGCGCAACGCGGGCACGCCATTGACCGGCGAGAGCACACCGCTGCTGGCCTGCGATGTGTGGGAACACGCGTATTACACCGATTACCAGAATGAGCGCGCCCGCTATCTGGAGGCGTTCTGGAAGCTGGTGAACTGGGATTTCGTCACCGCGCAATTGCGCGATTGAGGCCCGGTAGCGCACGACCGTTGGTCGTGCGTCCAGGGAGTGCCGGCCACGGGTCGGCCCTCGACGTCAACCGCGCAGGCTCTCGATCACCGGCGCAACCTGCTCGCCGCGATCAAGCTGCCCACCGACGGTCTCCAATGCACGGGCCAGCGCAGCCGCATCATCGTCGCGCAGCGTGGCATGGCCGACCTTGCGTCCGTCCCGCGCCTGCTTCCCGTAATCGTGCCAATGGCCACTGGCCTGGCCGAGCACGGCCGCAGCATCGGGCATCTGCCCGATCCAGTTGAGCATGCAGGCATGACCCAGCATGCGCGTGTCGCCCAGCGGCAGGCCGAGCACGGCGCGCAGGTGGTTCTCGAACTGCGAGGTCTCGCTGCCTTCGATGGTCCAGTGGCCGGAGTTGTGCACCCGCGGCGCCATCTCGTTGGCCAGCAGCTCATCGCCGCGGCAGAACAGCTCCAGCGCGAACACGCCCACATAGTCCAGGCGCTCGGCCAGGGTGCGGGCGTAGCCGAGGGCAGCCTCGTGCTGGGCTGCCGACAGCCGTGCCGGGGCCAGGCTGGCCGAGAGCACACCGTTGACGTGCCAGTTGCCCGTGATCGGCCAGGCGCGGAACTCGCCGTCCTGCCCGCGTACCGCCACCACGCTCACCTCGCGATCGAAGGCGACGAAGCCTTCCAGGATCAGGCCGGTCTTCTCGACCTGGCTGCCGAGGGTGTCCCAGGCCGCGTCGATGTCGGCGGCGCTGCGGATCCGGAACTGACCCTTGCCGTCGTAGCCCAGGCGGCGGGTCTTGAGGATGCAGGGCATGCCGAATTCGGCGACCCTGGCCGCCAGCTCGTCGCGGCTGCGGATGTCGGCGAAGGCCGGCAGCGGGATGCCCAGCGACTGGAACAGGGTCTTCTCGCTGAGCCGATCCTGGGCCACGGCCAGCGCATCCGGATTCGGATGCACCGGCACCCGCTCGGCGAGGAACGTCGCGCTCTGCGCCGGCACGTTCTCGAAATCGAAGGTCACCACGTCCACGCGGGCGGCGAAGGCGGCCAGGGCGGCTTCATCCTCGAACGCGGCCACCTGCAGCGGCGCCACCTGGGCGCCACAGGCATCGGCAGCCGGGTCGAACAGCTCGAAGCGCAGCCCCATCGGCGCACCGGCCAGGACCATCATGCGGGCGAGCTGGCCGCCGCCCAGGATGCCAACGGTCTTGGGGCTCATTGACGCGGGTCGTCGTGGGCCATGACGTCTTCGGTCTGGCGGGCACGGAAGGCTTCCAGCGCCTCACCGATCGCCGGCTGGTCCGAGGCCAGCATGGCGGCCGCGAACAGCGCCGCGTTGGAGGCGCCGGCATTGCCGATGGCGAAGGTGGCGACCGGGATGCCGGCCGGCATCTGCACGATCGAGAGCAGCGAGTCCATACCGTTCAGGGCCTTGGACTGCACCGGCACGCCCAGCACCGGCACGGCGGTCTTGGCGGCGATCATGCCCGGCAGGTGCGCGGCCCCGCCGGCACCGGCGATGATCGCGCGCAGGCCACGCTGGCCCGCCTGCTCGGCATAGGTGAACAGCACGTCCGGCGTGCGGTGCGCCGAAACCACTTTCACTTCATAGGGAACGCCCAGCGAATCCAGCTTCTGGGCGGCGTGCTGCATGGTTTCCCAATCCGAGCGGGAACCCATGACGATGCCGACGAGCGGCGCGGTTTGGTTGAGGGTCATTGGCCGTCACCTGCCTTAAAGACGTATTCTAGCCGTCTTCCACGCAAGACGAAGAATCCATGGATCGCAAGCTGCTCGACCTCCTGTGCTCGCCCGATACGCGCCAGCCCCTGTCCCTGCTCGACGCCACCGGCCTGGACGCGCTCAACCGCGCGATCGGCAGCGGTGCCGTGCTCAAGGCCGATGGCAGCCCGCAGGCCCAGGCGCTGCGCGAGGCCCTGCTGACCCGCGACCGCAAGCAGGTGTTCCGCGTGGACGACGGCATCCCGGTGCTGCTGGCCGAAGAGGCCATCGCCACCGCCCAGATCGCCGATTTCCCGGAAAAATGAGCCACCTCCCCGTGCCGGCCCCCGAGGCCGCCCTGGTGGCCGCCGATGTGGCCCGTGCACTGGCCGAGGACATCGGCAGCGGTGATGTCACCGCCGCCCTGCTCCCGGACCGCCCCGACACCGCCTACCTGCTGTGCAAGCAGGACGCGGTGATCGCCGGCCGCCCCTGGTTCGATGCGACCCATCAGGCGCTTGACCCGCAGGTACGGATCGACTGGCGCGTGGCCGAGGGCGAGCACGTCGCCGCCGGTACCGTGCTGGCCCTCCTGCAGGGCCGAAACCGCAGCCTGGTGAGCGCCGAGCGGACCTCGTTGAACTTCCTGCAGACGCTGTCCGGCACGGCCACCACCACCGCGCAGTACGTCGCGGCGGTGGCCGGTACCGGCGCGCGGATCCTGGACACCCGCAAGACCCTGCCCGGCCTGCGCGTGGCGCAGAAGTACGCGGTGCGCTGCGGCGGCGGTGACAACCATCGCCTCGGCCTGTTCGACACGGTGATGCTCAAGGAAAACCACATCCGTGCCGCCGGCTCGCTGACCGCCGCGGTGCTGGCCGCGCGCGCGCAGTGGCCGGCACTGCCGCTGGTGGTCGAGGTCGAGGACCTGGACCAGCTGCGCGAGGCGCTGGAGGTCGGCTGCACCCGCATCCTGATCGACGATTTCGACGCCGCCGCGCGGCGCGAGGCCGTGCGCATCGCGGCCGGGCGGATTCCATTGGAAGTCTCCGGCAGTGTCGGCCTGGACGGGCTGCGCGCGATCGCCGAGGACGGCGTGGACTGCATCTCGATCGGCGGGTTGACCAAGCATGTGCAGGCGATCGACCTCTCGTTGAAACTGGGCCCGCCCCCGCAGGGGTAATGCCGCTTTCACGGTATGGGCAGATGCGGTCTGCGAGGCTGCGTCTGCCCCCACCTGGATTGCACGCATGCGCTGCCTGCCGCTTCTCGCCTGCCTGTCTCCCCTGCTGGCGATGCTGCCCCTGCGGGCCGCCGCCGCCGAGGTCTGCGATGTGCCGCCGCGCTTCGGGCTCAGCCCGTTGGCGATCAACATCGTCAGAACCGCCTGCAACGAACACCGCCTCTGGTACCGGCCTTTCATCGATCGCGATGGCCGCGCGGCCAGCCTGAGCGTGACCGAAGCCGAGGACGTACACCTGGCCGACAACGGCCTAGTTGCCTGGCAGCGTGTGGTCGGCTACTGGCGGCAGAGCGGCACGCTGTCGCCGATGGGCAGCCAGCCCGGCGCATCGAGCTGCATGGCCCCACCGGGCACGCGCTACACCGACACCGACTGCCGTGCGTTCCTGGTGGACAACCCGTGGTCGGCCGCCTTCATTTCCTGGGTGATGACCCGCGCCTCGGCCCCCGGCTTCACCCGTTCGCCGCGGCACATCGACTACATCCGCGCGGCGTACCAGAACAGCGGACCGTACCGGATGACCGACCCGGCGCAGGAGAAGCCGGCGCCGGGCGACCTGCTGTGCTACCTGCGCGACCGACGCGAGACCCTGAGCTACAGCGGCCTGGTGCAGTCACTGGGCAGCGGCGCGGTGACGCACTGGAAATCGCATTGCGAAGTGGTGATCGCGGCCAACATGGGCGGCGACCGCACGCTGTATCTGATCGGCGGCAATGTGATGAACACCGTCGCGTTGCGCAAGCTGTCATTGGACCGCAGCGGCCGGGTCGAGCTGCCGCCCGCGAAGGCCAGTGCAGGCGACGGTGTGGATCTGGGCTGTACGCCGGGCCGCGAAGAGGAGTGCAGCTTCAACCGCCAGGACTGGGCCGCACTGCTGAAGCTGGTGGCGACCGCCCCGGCGACGATGCCGATGGACGCGCCCGTTCCGGCCGACATGCCAGCGCCGGGCACGATGACACCGCCGATCCCGGCGCCACAGCCCGTACCGGTCCCGCCACCCCGCACGCCCTGATCGTCGACGCCCGCATGGCTTGATCCGCGCCGCATTCGTCGCCATCTTGGAGGGACCGTCCTCCCTGACCGCGCCGAGTCACCGATGCCCAGTTTGATCCTGTTGATGATTGCCGGCGCGTTTGCCTACGCCTTCTGGAATTCCTCGCGTGCCGCCGCCGAGCGTGCCGGCGTGCTCGGGCGCAATGCCTGCCGCGCGGCCGACGTGCAGTGGCTGGACCAGAGCGTGCACGCCACCGGCCTGCGCGTGTGCCGCAAGGACAACGGCTGGCTGGGCTGGGAGCGCACCTTCAAGTTCGAGTATTCGCACGATGGCGTGGACCGCCACAGCGGCCGCATGGTGCTGCGCGGCGATCAGCTGATCACGTTCGTGGGCCCGTCGGCGGCGCGGATCAGTGAGATCCGGCGCGATATCGATACCCGGGATGCTGAAGACCTTTAATGAAATGGCCGCCTTGCGGCGGCCATGGTGTGTCTTATTTGACGACCCGCAGATGCGGGCGACCGCTGGGCTTGGGCGGTGCATCGTCCGGCGGGGTCGGTGAATCGTCCGGCGGCAGTTCGTCGTCCGGGCCCGGCTCGTGGCCCGGGATGTCGTCCGGCAGCGCCATGCCCTGCCCCGTCTCGCGGGCATACACGGCCAGCACGGCCGAGATCGGCACGTGCACCGGGTAGCTGGTGCCGGAGAAGCGGGCCGAGAAGCTCACGCTCTCATTGTCGATATGCAGGCGCACCACGGCGCGCTCGGCGATGTTCAGGACGACGCGGCCATCCTTGACCGCGCTCTGCGGCACCTGCACGCCGGGCATGCCGGCGTCGACCAGGATATGCGGCGTCAGGTCGTTGTCATTGATCCATTCCACCAGGGCCCGCAACAGGTACGGACGGTGGCTGGTCATGCGAAAAGTGTCTTCAGTCATGTGGTAGAGCCGAGCCGTGCTCGGCTGGTCTTGATCCGGATTGCCTGATGCAAGTGTACGCGCCCGCCTACCCGCAGGTCAGCCATCACGCGTACCGGCACCGCGATTTCGTTCAGTACGCCGGGGGTGCACGCGGCACCCGGGCGCGATCAGACCGGCAGGTCGCGCAGCTTCTTTTCCTGCTCGGTGAGGCTGCGGATGAAGCCCGGGTGGCGGAAAATGCGGTTGCCGTAGTCTTCGATGGACTTGCCATCCTTCGGCAGCGGCACGTCCAGTGCCTGCAGCCGCCAGATGATCGGCGCCATCGCGCAGTCGGCCAGGCTCATTTCCGGATTGAGGAAGAACTTGCTGGCCTTGAACAGCGGGACCGCGCTGGTCAGCAGTTCCTTGAGCCGCTTGCGGCCGGCCTCGGCCTGGGTCTTGTTGCCCAGCTGGATGGCCTGCACCTGCGGCACCCAGTCGTGTTCGATGCGCAGCATCGCCAAGCGGATGCGGGCCCGCGAGAGCGGATCGACCGGCATCAACGGCGGGTGCGGATAGCGCTCGTCCAGGTACTCGCTGACCACCGACGCCGCGTACAGCACCAGCTCGCGTTCCACCAGGGTGGGCACGGAATGGTACGGATTGAGATCGATGAGATCCTCGGGCGGATTCTGCGGGTCGACCGGCACGGAGTCATAAGTGACGCCCTTGGCCGCCAGTACCAGCCGCACGCGATGGCACAGGACATCGTCGTTCGAGGAAAACAGCGTCAGGGTGTTCCGCATGCGTACGCTCGCCGCCATCAAAGGCTCTCCAACGTCCGGTAACCGCCGGTCGTATCGGCGCCGCCAGCCCATTGCCGACGGTCGTCACAGTACCCGAGTGTGCAACCGCACATCACAAAAGCCAATAGGTCGATCGTCCCACGACAGGAACGATCGACACAGGACGGCGTCCGGCGGCTCAGTGGACGTCCTTCCAGTATTCCTTCTTGAGCAGGTACGCCAGGAAGGTCAGCAGCGCCAGGAACAGGATCACCCAGACGCCCAGCTTCTGGCGCTTCAGGGCGGCCGGCTCGCCGGCGTACTCCAGGAAGTTGGTGATGTCGCGCACCGCCTGGTCGTACTGGCCGGCGTCGACGTTGCCCGGCTGCTCGATCTTCAAGCCGACCACCGGTGCGTCGAGGCCCGGGCCTTCGGCCTTGCCATGCACGGCGTGCTGCAGCCCCTGCATTTCCCACAGCGGGTTGGGCATGGAGGCATTCGGGAACACGGTGTTGTTCCAGCCCAGCGGCCGCGTCGGATCGAGGTAGAACGATTTCAGGTACGTGTAGACCCAGTCGCTGCCACGCACGCGCGAGATCAGGCTCAGGTCCGGCGGCATCTTGCCGAACCACTTCTCGGCCTGCGCCTTGGGCATCGTCACCGGGATCGGCTCGCCGACCGGGGTCCCGGTGAAGTTGAGGTTGTTCATGACCTCCTCTTCGCTCAGCCCGAGATCGGCGGCCATGCGCGAATAGCGCAGGTATTTCAGCGCGTGGCAGCCGGAGCAGTAGTTCATGTAGAGCTGCGCGCCGCGCTGCAGCGAGGCACGATCGCTCAGGTCATTGCCCGCCTGCAGGGTCTTGGCACCCTCGGCGGCATCGGCTGCCGCGACACCCAGCATCAGGGCCGCCGCGCAGGCCAGCCGGACAATCCAGTGGTCAGTCATGGGTGGTCACCCGGTCCGGTACCGGCTTGGTCCTGTCCAGCTTGGTCCATAGCGGCATGGTGATGAAGAAGGCGAAATACAGGAAGGTCAGCACGCGGCCGATGTAGGTCTCGTGCGCGTCCGTACCCGGGCCCGAGCCGATCACGCCCAGCCACACGAAGCACACCGCGAACATGCCCAGCAGGCCGCGCGAGAGCAGGCCGCGGTAGCGGTAGGACTTCACCCGCGCCCGGTCCAGCCACGGCACCAGGAACAGGATGGCGATCGCGGAGAACATCACGATCACGCCGCCGAGCTTGTTGGGCACCACCCGCAACATCGCGTAGTACGGGGTGTAGTACCAGACCGGCTTGATGTGCTCGGGCGTCACCAGGCGGTTGGCCTCGGTGAAGTTGTCGTGCTCGAGGAACAGCCCACCGAAGGCCGGGGCGAAGAAGATGATGAAGGCGGCGATGATCAGCAGGAAGCCGGCGCCGACCGCATCCTTGAGCGTGTAGTACGGATGGAAGGGGATGCCGTCGGTGGGCGCGATGGCCGACCAGCGGTTGCCCTTCGGACCCTTCTTGATCTCCACGCCGTCCGGGTTGTTGGAGCCCACCTCATGCAGGGCGCCCAGGTGCAGCACCACCAGCAGCAACAGCACCAGCGGCAGCGCGATCACGTGCAGGGCGAAGAAGCGGTTGAGGGTGGCGTCGCTGGGCAGGTAGTCGCCCATGATCCACTCGGTCAGGCCGGTGCCGATCACCGGGATCGCGCCGAACAGCGAGATGATCACCTTCGCGCCCCAGAACGACATCTGGCCCCACGGCAGCACGTAGCCCATGAAGGCTTCGGCCATCAGCACCAGGTAAATCAGCATGCCGAGGATCCAGACCAGTTCGCGCGGCTTCTGGTAACTGCCGTAGAGCAGGCCGCGGAACATGTGCAGGTAGACCACGATGAAGAACAGCGAAGCACCGGTGGAGTGCATGTAGCGGATCAGCCAGCCCCACTCCACGTCCCGCATGATGTATTCGATGGAGGCGAACGCTTCGGCGGCGTTCGTCTTGTAATGCATCGTCAGGAAGATGCCGGTGACGATCTGGTTGACCAGGATCAGCAGCGCCAGCGAGCCGAAGTAGTACCAGATGTTGAAGTTCTTCGGCGCGTAGTACTCGCTGACGTGCTTGCGGTAGACCGGCATGAGGCCCGGTGCGCGCGCGTTGACCCAGTCGGCGACGCCGGTGGCGGTGCGGGAAAGGATGTTGGCCATGATCAAGCCGCCCCCTGCGGATCAACGCCGATGATGATGGTGTTGTCGTCCTGGTAATGGTGCGGCGGCACCAGCAGGTTGATCGGTGCCGGAACATCCTTGAAAACACGACCGGACATGTCGAAGCGCGACTTGTGGCAGGGGCAGAAGTAGCCGCCCTTCCACTGGGGGTCGTAGGGCTCGGGACGGATCTCGGCGACCATTTCCGGCGAACAGCCCAGATGGGTGCACAGCCCGACCAGCACCGAGACCTCGGCCTTGATCGAGCGGAATTCGGGATTCTGCTTGAGCACGTACTCGGGCTGCTGTTCTTTCTCGCCCGACCCGGGATCCTTCAGGCGGCCGTCCAGTCCGTGCAGCGCCTCGAGGATGGCCTTGGAACGCTTGACGATCCAGATCGGCTGTCCACGCCACTCCATGACCAGTCGCTGGCCTTCCTGGAGCGCGCTGATGTCGGCAATCACCGGTGCACCGGCCAGTTTGGCGCGGGCGCTGGGATTCCAGGACTTGATGAACGGTACCGCTGCAAATCCGACGCCGACCGCTCCGACCACCGCAGTGGTGGCGGAAAGAAACCGTCGACGTCCAGTGTTGACTGGATCGTTTACCCCATCGTTGGCCATCCGGCACTCCGATATTGATTTAGGTAGCTTGAGGCTGCCAGCAGACCGGTGGGGGCCAGTCCACATTGAATCAGCCGCGAGTGTAGCTGAACCGAAGTCGGCCACACAACGCGGTACTACGGAACGACATTACCCCGACAGTACGGCATCAGGTACCACCGGCGCCATGGGTTATTGATGGCTGGCCACCGCGCCGCGATAGCGGTCGGCCAACAGGCCCACCCGCTTCACGTAATACTGGGTCTCGCTGTAGGGCGGCACGCCGCCGTGGCGGTCGACCGCGCCCTCGCCCGCGTTGTAGCCCGCCGCGGCCAGCGTGAGATCGCCATTGAAGCGCTTGAGCAGCCAGGACAGATACTGCACGCCGCCGCGGATGTTCTGCGAGGCATTGAAGGAGTCGCTGACGCCGAAGCGGCGCGCGGTCGGCGGCATCAGCTGCATCAGCCCCTGCGCGCCGGCACGGCTGAGCGCGGTCGGGTTGTAGGCCGACTCGGCGTGGATGATCGCGCGGACCACCGCTTCCTCCACCCCGAACTCGCGGGCCGCGGCGGCGATCTCGCTCTGGTAGGCCGTCGTGTTGAGCCGTACCGAGCCAAAGTTGACCGCCGGATTGGCCCCGCAGGCGTAGCAGCGCTCGATGAAGCTGTAGTGGATGGTGCGGACCTGGCCCAGGCTGGCGACGCCGGCCGGGCGTGCGCTGGTGTAGTGGCGCACGCCGTCCTTCATATAGGAGTAAAGCTGGCCACTGCGCACCTTCCCCGCCTTGCCGGTGGCAGCGGACGGTGCGGTCAGCGCCGTGGCCGTGGCCGGAGCCGGGGCGGGCGTGATCGCGGTGGCGGAGGTGACGCTGTCGGCCCGGACGGGGGCTGGCGCCGGCGTCATGCTGGCGATCGGGGCCGCCGGGCCCGGCGCGGGCGGCGGCGGCAGGGCCCGGCGAGGCGCGCTGCGGTCCGGCCGGTAGCTGCTGATCACGCTGCAGCTGGCCCCGCTCACACGCTTGCTCACGTAGCTCGGAATGCCGTCGCTGCCGACACACTTGTACAGCGTGCCCGCACTGGCCGGCATAGCGGTCAGCGCAGCCAAGGCCAGCGCAGCGATCCCCAACATCCCCTTCATGAGCGGGAGTGTCCCCAATTCGCCGGGGATTGCCAAGGGGGGAGCCCGACCCGGCTACAATGGCCTGCTCACCGCAGCCATCCGGCTGCCTGCCCGCCCACCCGACTGGAATAAGCGCCATGACCGGGACGCCAGCTTCGACCGCGCCGACTTCGGCCGGTTCTACCCTGCCTGCCTCTGCTCCTGCCAGCACCGCCCCCCGCCCCGACCTGCTCCCCCTGCCCGGCGCCAGGCCGCAGGTGACCGGACCGGTGCGCGGCAAGCTGTACATCAAGACCCACGGTTGCCAGATGAACGAGTACGACTCGACCAAGATGGCCGACGTGCTCGCCGCCTCGGAAGGACTCGAGCTCACCGACGACCCGGCCGAGGCCGATGTGTTGCTGATGAACACCTGCTCGATCCGCGAGAAGGCCCAGGAGAAGGTGTTCAGCCAGCTCGGTTACTGGAAGGCACTGAAGAACAACGGCCGCGGCGTGATCATCGGTGTCGGCGGCTGCGTGGCCTCGCAGGAAGGCGACGCGATCATCAAGCGCGCGCCGCACGTGGACCTGGTGTTCGGCCCGCAGACCCTGCACCGCCTGCCGGAGCTGATCCGCCAGCGCCGTGAATCGGGCAAGTCGCAGGTGGACATCAGCTTCCCGGAAATCGAGAAGTTCGACGCCCTGCCCGAACCGCGCGCCGAGGGTGCCTCCGCGTTCGTCTCGATCATGGAAGGCTGCTCGAAGTACTGCTCGTTCTGCGTGGTGCCCTACACCCGTGGCACCGAGGTCAGCCGCCCGTTCGAGGACGTGGTGGTGGAAGTCGCGCAGCTGGCCGCCCAGGGCGTACTGGAAATCAACCTGCTGGGGCAGAACGTCAACGCCTACCGCGGCCCGTATGGCGACGGCGAGTTCGCCGACCTGGGGCTGCTGATCCGCACCATCGCCGAGATCGACGGCGTGGGCCGGATCCGCTTCACCACCTCGCATCCGCTGGAGTTCAGCGACTCGCTGATCGACGCGTACCGCGATGTGCCGCAGCTGGCCAACTTCCTGCACCTGCCGGTGCAGGCCGGCAGCGATCGCGTGCTGTCGGCGATGAAGCGCGGCTACACCGCGCTGGAGTTCAAGTCCAAGATCCGCAAGCTGCGCGCGGTGCGCCCGGACATCTCGATCAGCTCGGATTTCATCGTGGGTTTCCCCGGCGAAACCGACGCCGAGTTCGAGAAGACCATGAAGCTGATCGAGGACGTGGGCTTCGACCAGAGTTTCTCGTTCATCTATTCACGCCGGCCGGGTACGCCCGCCGCCGATCTGGAAGACACCACCCCCGATGCGGAAAAGCACGCGCGCCTGTCGCGCCTGCAGGCCCGGATCAACGAGCAGGCCGCGGCCATCTCCGAGAAGATGGTCGGCACCGTGCAGACCGTGCTGGTGGAAGGTCCGTCCAAGCGCAACCCGAACGAGCTGACCGGCAAGAGCGAGAACATGCGCTCGGTGAATTTCCCGGGGCACCCACGCCTGATCGGCCAGTTCGTCGATGTGGTGATCACCGAGGCGTACAGCAATTCGCTGCGTGCGCGGATGGTGACCGCCGACTGAGCCGCGCGCCGCGCGCACTGGTCATGAAATGATCACGTGCTCGCGGCCATTGGCAGCATTGGGGTGAAGCGGCTTATCCACACCTTTCTCCCGTGCCCACCCACAGGGGATGTGGATGACCGGGCCACGACGCACGCATCGTTGACGCTTTTTTGACCGCCCGATCGAACCCGTTGCCGCACAAGGGCTGGCGAGCGCTACCCACAGGTTGCTGCACCGGCGTTGCACAGGCGGTGTGGAAAAGTAGCGGCCGCCCGATACCCGCGCTACCCTGTTCTCCCTTTCCCTGCTTGCGGCCCGGTCGGCTGGACCGGCGGCCGCCGGACGCAATGACCGCACTCGCACAACGCGACTTCACCCTCACCCCGGAAGACAACGAACGCCTAGCCAACATGGCCGGCCCGTTCGACGAACATCTCCGCCAGGTGGAACTCAAACTCGGCGTGGAAATCGCCAACCGTGGCCACGTCTTCCGCGTGACCGGCCCCAAGGCCGTGGTCGCCGATGCGCAAGCCCTGATCGAAGCGCTGTACGCCGAGGCCGGCGACGTGGTCTTCGACAGCCATGCCATCCACCTGCGGCTAAACCAGGCCAACGTGGAGCATGTGGTCGAGCGTGCCTACGAGGCCCAGGACGTGGCGATCAAGGTCAAGCGCGGCACGGTGCGCGGCCGCGGCGCCAACCAGGCGCGCTACCTGCACCAGATCACCACCCACGACATCAATTTCGGCATCGGCCCGGCCGGTACCGGCAAGACGTTCCTGGCCGTGGCCAGCGCGGTCGAAGCGCTCAACGAAGCGCGCGTGCAGCGCCTGATCCTGGTCCGCCCCGCGGTGGAGGCCGGCGAGAAGCTCGGCTTCCTGCCCGGCGACCTGAGCCAGAAGGTCGACCCGTACCTGCGCCCGCTGTACGACGCGCTGTATGAAATGCTCGGCGTGGAAAAAGTGCTCAAGCTGCTGGAAAAGAACGTCATCGAGATCGCGCCGCTGGCCTACATGCGCGGGCGCACGCTCAACGATGCGTACGTGATCCTGGACGAAGCGCAGAACACCACGGTCGAGCAGATGAAGATGTTCCTGACCCGGCTGGGCTTCGGCTCCACGGCGGTGGTCACCGGCGACCTCACCCAGACCGATCTGCCCAAGCACGTGAAATCGGGCCTGCGCGATGCGATCGATGTGCTGCGTGACGTGGAGGGCGTGAGCTTCACCTTCTTCGAAGCGCGCGACGTGGTCCGGCATCCGCTGGTGGCCCGTATCGTCGGCGCCTACGACCGCCGCGATCTGCAGCAGGTCCAACCCGGAGCAACCCCATGACCCGTGGTCCCGTGCGACTGGACGTCGCGATCAACTACGCTCTGCCCCGCGCCGGCCTGCCGTCGGCGGTGAGCTTCCGCAAGTGGGTTGCCGCGGCCCTGAAGGGCCGCATCCGCGAGGCCGACCTGGCGATCCGCCTGGTCGACGCCAAGGAAGGCCAGTCCCTTAACCGCCATTACCGCGGCAAGGATTACGCCACCAACGTGCTCAGCTTCCCGGCCGAACTGCCGGAGGGCCTGCCCAAGGGCGTCAAGTTCCCCCTGCTCGGCGATCTGGTGATCTGCGCCCCGGTGGTCGCCCGCGAGGCGGACGAACAGGGCAAGGCGCTCAACGCCCATTACGCGCACCTGACCGTGCACGGCGTGCTGCATCTGCTCGGCTGGGACCATGAGGACGAGAAGGAGGCCGATGCCATGGAACAGCTGGAGCGTGACATCCTGGCCGAACTGGGCATTGCCGATCCGTATGCCGGCGAGCGCTGAGCGCCTCTGTTGATGGACCTGTTCCGATGACCCCGTTGCGATTTGCCTGCCTGGGCCTGCTCGGCCTGCTGCCTGCCCCGGCGTTTGCCGACGCGGCGACGCTGGACCTGCCCGCTTTGATTGAATGCCGCAAGAGCGTGAGCGATTACGATGCCGTCGCCCCGGCCGTGGCGGACCCGCTCAAGGCGGTCGCCAACGGTCTGCAGCCGTTGCCGCAGACCAACCAGTTCATGACCGAATTCCGCCTGGCCGCGCCGATCACGGTCTTCGGCGAGCGTGCCGAGTACATCACGGTGGCCGGGGCCAGCATCATGGCGATCCTGGACCTGGCCGATCCGCGCCCGCTGGCCAAGCGCCTGGCCCTGGAAGACGGCGTGGATACCCCGGAGAAGTTCATGGCCGGCCGCGAGCTGGTCAGCCGCGACGTCACCGACCCGCGTACCGGCGAGGCCCTGATCGAGTCCGTGATCCTGAGCCTGTCCACGGTCAAGTCCCACCCCGGCAAGACCCTGGCCGGCTGTACCTACAGCCTGGACCTGCCGCCGGAAGAGGAGACCCCGCCCCCGGCCGCCGCCCCGGGCCCCGGGCCGGGCGTGAATCCCCCCTCGGCAGGCCGCTGACAGGCGCCCGCATCCTGATAGACTAAATCCAACGCCCGGCACGCCGGGTGCCTTTTTTTCCAGAGATGTCTGAAGACGACAGTAGTAGCTCCACCCAGGAGCACAATGAAAAGAAGCGCAGCTGGCTCGAACGCCTGACCTCTGCCTTCTCCGGCGAACCCCACACCCGCGACGAGCTGGTGGCGGTCCTGCACACCGCGCACGAAGACGGCCTGATCGCCGCCGACACGCTGCGGATGATGGAAGGTGCCATCGCGGTGGCCGAGCTCACCGTCGGCGACGTGATGATCTCGCGCTCGCAGATGGTCTCCCTGCCGGTCGAAGCCCCCTTCCTTGAACTGATGAAGCAGGTGGTCGAATCCGGCCATTCGCGCTTCCCGGTGCACGGCGACAACAAGGACGACATCCTCGGCATCCTGCTGGCCAAGGACCTGCTGCGCGGCGTGGTCGCCGACAACGGGCCGGCCAACATCCGCGAGCTGCTGCGCCCGGCGGTGCTGATCCCCGAGGCCAAGAAGCTCAACGTGCTGCTCAAGGAATTCCGGCTCTCGCGCAACCACATGGCCATCGTGGTCGATGAGTACGGCGGTGTCGCCGGGCTGGTCACCATCGAGGACGTGCTGGAGCAGATCGTCGGTGAGATCGACGACGAGCACGACGAGGCCGAGGACCACACCTCGCAGATCGCAATCCAGGCCGACGGCCAGTACGTGGTCGACGCGCTGACCGCGATCGAGGATTTCAACGAGCGTTTCGGCGCCACGTTCCCCGATGATGATTACGACACCATCGGTGGCCTGGTCACCGAGGCGATCGGGCACCTGCCGGAAACCGGCGACGAACTCACCCTGGACCGCTTCGTGTTCCGGGTCGCGCGTGCCGATGCCCGCCGCGTGCAGGCGTTCCACGTGACCGTACTGCCGCCTGACACCCACAACGAGGATTGACCCACGCCATGCGGCCCCCTTTGAATCGGTGGTCGCTGTGCCGCCTGTTGTTCGTGTTGTCGCTGATGGCGATGGCCAGCCTGCCCTTCGGGGCGCTGGCCGCGCAGGATGCCGCGCCGGTCAGTGATGCCCCGGCCTCCGTCGCCGCGGCCCCGCGCATCGGCGTGGTCACCATGCAGCCGGGCGAGATCTTCTTCGAACGCTTCGGGCATGACGCCCTGGTCGTGGTCGATCCGGTCACCGGCGACGCCACCTCCTACAACTTCGGTTACTTCGACCCGAGCGAATCCGATTTCATCGGCAACTTCGTGCGCGGCGACATGATGTATTACCTGGTCGCACTGCCCCTCGGGCAGGACCTGTCGTACTACCAGGAGAGCGGTCGCGGCGCGAGCGTGCAGTGGCTCGACCTGACGCCTGACCAGGCGCATGCCCTGGCCGCCTCGCTGGCCGAGCGCGCCAAGCCGGAAAACGCGCGCTACCACTACGATTACTACACCGCCAACTGCGCGACCATGGTCCGCGATGCGATTGATGGTGCGCTCGGCGGCGGGCTGCATTCGCAGCTGTCCGGGCGCTCGCGCGGCAACACATACCGCAGTGAATCGGTGCGCCTGGCGTCGCCGTCGCCGTGGATGTGGCTGGGCTTCGATATCGGCCTGGGCCCGTTCGCCGACCAGCCGCTGTCGCGCTGGCAGGAAGCGTTCGTGCCAATGCGTCTGGCCGATGCGCTGCGCCAGGCGCGCAACAGCGAAGGTCGCCCGCTGGTACAGGCCGAGCAGGAACTGCTGCCGCACCGGATCGCCCCGGAGCCGGCCGAGTCGCCCCGGCGCTGGTGGCCCTGGCTGCTGTGCGGCCTGATCGCCGCTGCGGGTGTGGTCGCCCTGCGCCGTCGGCGCCGCCTGCTTGGCGGCCTGGCGCTGCCGTTCTGGCTGTTCTGCGGCATCGGCGGCGCCCTGCTGACCTACCTGTGGGGCTTCAGCGCGCACCAGGCCGCCTGGGCCAACCGCAACCTGCTGCAGCTCTCGCCGCTGTGCCTGCTACTCCTGCCCGGCGCGATCGCCCTGCTGCGCGGCCGCGTGCCGCGTGCGTGGTTCCGGATGGTGCTGTGGGCGGTCACTGGCCTCTCGCTGCTGGGCCTGGTGCTGCATTGGCTCACGCTGCAGGCGCAGTACAACCTGCAGTGGATCGTGCTGCTGCTGCCGATCCACGTGGCGCTGGCGTGGGTGCTGGCCCGCCGTGACCCGCCCGTCACGGGCCGCTGACGCACGATGCCCGCCATGGATACCGTCACACCCGAAAATCCCGCCTGCGTCATCAACTGCGTTCACTACGATGACCAGGGCAAACGCCACGACATCAGCCTGGATGCGATCAGCGATGTGATCGCCAGCGACAACGGCTTCGTCTGGGTGGGACTCTACGAGTCCCACGACAGCGTGCTGCTGAAGCTGCAGGAAGAGTTCTGCCTGCATTCGCTGGCCATCGAGGACGCGCGCAACGCGCATCAGCGGCCCAAGGTCGAGGCGTACGGCAACTCGCTGTTCGTGGTGGTGACCACCGCGCAGATGGTCGACGAGCGCATCCAGTACGGCGAGACGCATGCCTTCCTCGGGCCGCGTTTCCTGGTCACGGTGCGCCATGGCGCCTCGCTATCCTACGCGGCACCCCGCGCCCGCGTCGAGCGCGAGCCGGAGCTGCTGCGCACGATGGGGCCGTCGTACTGCCTGTATGCGGTGCTGGATTTCGTGGTCGACAACTACCTGCCGATCACCCAGCGCTACCGCGACACGCTGGAGCTGCTGGAGAAGGACATCTTCTCCGACAACTACAAGCGCCATACCGTGGTGCGCCTGTACGAGCTCAAGCGCGAGCTCAACAAGATGCGCATGGCAGTCGCGCCGCTGCAGGACATGCTCTCGCAGATCAAGCGCTACCAGGGCGACCTGGTGCCGGACGAAGTGAAGCTGTACCTGCGCGACGTGCACGACCACGCGGTGCGGATCAGCGATGTGATCGACACCCTGCGCGAGATGCTGGGCACCGCGCTGAGCGTGAACCTGTCGCTGGTGACCCTGGCCCAGGGCGAGACGGTCAAGCGTCTGGGTGCGTGGGCGGCGCTGCTGGCCGCCCCGACCCTGATCACCAGCTGGTACGGCATGAACTTCACCCACATGCCCGAACTGGACAAGCCCTGGGCCTACCCCGCCATGATCATCGGCGTGGGCGCGGTGTGCGTGGGCCTGTACCGCCTGTTCAAGCGCGCCCGCTGGCTGTAGGTAGGTAGCGACCGTTGGTCGCTACGATTGCGACCGTTGGTCGCTACGGCGGCGACCGTTGGCCGCCAGGGCGGTGAGCCGACCACCGGTCGGCTCCTACCCCGATCGGTGGCATCAGGCCACGTAAATCGTCTTGATGTTCATGAACTCATGGATGCCGTGCTCGGCCAGTTCGCGGCCGAAGCCGGAGCGCTTGCTGCCGCCGAACGGCAGGCGCACGTCGCTCTTGACGATGGCGTTGACGAAGGCGGCACCACATTCCAGCTGCTGGGCAATCGCTTCACCGCGCACCGGATCGGTGGTCCAGACGCTGCCGCCCAGCCCGAAGCTGGTGTCGTTGGCCACGCGCAGTGCCTCTGCCTCGTCGCTGACCCGCAGGATCGCGGCGGCCGGTCCGAACAACTCTTCGTCATAGGCCGGCATGCCGGGGGTGACGTTGTCCAGGATGGTCGCCGGGTAGCCCGCGTGCGAGCCGGCCACCGGCTCGCCACCGAGCAGCAGCGTGGCGCCCTTGGCGATGCTGTCCTGCACCTGCTTGTGCAGCTCGTCGCGCAGGTCCGCGCGTGCCATCGGCGCCAGCGTGGTGGTCTCGTCCTGCGGATCGCCGTAGACGCGCCTGCCTGCCGCGGCAACGAACTTTTCCACGAACGCATCGGCGATCGCATCGACCACGATGAAGCGCTTGGCCGCGATGCAGGTCTGGCCGCTGTTGTCGAAGCGTGACTTCACCGCGGCGGCGACCGTCTTCTCGAGATCGGCGTCGGCCAGCACCACGAACGCGTCGCTGCCGCCCAGTTCCATCACGCACTTCTTGAGCTGGTCACCGGCATTGGCCGCGATGGAGCGCCCGGCGCGTTCGCTGCCGGTCAGGGTGACCGCCTTGATCCGCTTGTCACGCAGCACCTCGGCCGCCTGGTCGTTGTCGATGTGCAGCACATCGAACACGCCCTCGGGCAGGCCGCCGTCGCGACATACGGCCAGGATCAGGTCCGCGCACTGCGGCACGTTGCTGGCGTGCTTGAGCAGTGCCACGTTGCCGGCCATGAATGCCGGGGCGAGGAAACGGAACACCTGCCAGATCGGGAAATTCCACGGCATCACCGCGAACACGCAGCCGATCGGCTCGTAGCGCACGTAACTGCGCTGGGCTTCGGTATCGATCAGCTGCGGCTTGAGGTAATCGGCCGCGTGGTCGGCGTAGAACTCGCAGGCCTCGGCGCACTTCTCGATCTCGCCCAGCGCCTCCCCCTTGAGCTTGCCCATCTCGGTGGTCATCGCCTGCTGGATGTCGCCCTTGCGCTGGCGCAGCTGGGCGGCGATGGCACGCAGGATCGCCCCGCGCTCCTGCAGCGAGCGCGCGGCCCAGGCCGGGAACGCCTCGGCGGCAGCGGCCAGGCGCTGCTCGACCTCTTTGGCGGTGAGCAGTTCATGGCGATACGTGACCTGGCCGGTCGCGGGATTGATGATGTCAGTGGTCATCGCGGGTCTCCGAAAGTCAGACCCGCAGTGTGCGCCCGGCCACGTGATCCGGATGTTGCCGGATCGGGACGACGTTCAGCCGGGGTCCTGCAGCGCCATCTGCATGTCGCGCTGGCGACGCTTCTCCGTGCGCGCGGTGATGTACCACCCGATCACCGCCGCGATCGACACCGCCAGCACCATCAGCGTGGCCAGCGCATTGATCTCGGGCTTGATGCCCATCCGCACCGAGGAGAACACCTTCATCGGCAGGGTGGTCGAGTTCGGCCCCGCCACGAAGCTGGCGATCACCACGTCATCCAGCGACAGCGTGAATGCCAGCAGCCAGCCGGCCACCAGCGCCGGTGCGATGATCGGCAGGGTGATCTGGAAGAACACCTTCAGCCGGCTCGCGCCGAGATCCATCGCGGCCTCTTCCAGCGAGCGGTCCAGCTCCTGCAGGCGCGAGGACACCACGACGGTCACGAAGGACAACGTGAAGGTGACATGCGCGATCCAGATGCTGGTCACGCCGCGGCTGGGAAAGCCCGGGATGCCGCCCATCGCCACCAGCAGCGTCATCAGCGAGAAGCCCAGGATCACTTCCGGCATCACCAGCGGCGCGGTGATCAACGCTCCGAACAGCGTCTTGCCCGGGAAGCGGCGCATGCGGGTCATCACCATCGCCGCCATCGTGCCGAGCACGGTGGCCGCACAGGCGGTCCAGAACGCGACCTTGAGGCTGATCCAGAGCGCATCCAGGATCTGCCGGTTGTTGAACAGTTCGCCGTACCAGCGTGTGGAGAAACCCGACCAGACCGTGGCCAGCTTGGAGGCGTTGAAGGAGTACACCATCAACAGCAGGATCGGCAGGTACAGGAAGGCGAAGCCGAGCCCGAGCAGGCTCCAGCCCAGCCAGCGGTTGCTGCGTACCATGCTCATGCCAGCTTTCCTTCCAGCTCGCGCTGCTGCATGCGGTTGAACAGCAGGATCGGCACCAGCAGCAGGGCCAGCATCACGATCGCCACCGCCGAGGCCGTCGGCCAGTCGCGGTTGTTGAAGAACTCGCCCCACAGCACGCGCCCGATCATCAGCGTGTCCGGCCCGCCCAGCATTTCCGGGATCACGAATTCACCCACGGCCGGAATCATCACCAGCATGCAGCCGGCGATGATGCCGGTGCGCGACAGCGGCAACGTGATCCGCAGGAAGGCCTGCCACGGCTTGGCGCCCAAATCGTAGGCGGCTTCGAGCAGGCGGTTGTCCAGCTTGACCAGGTTGGCGTACAGCGGCAGCACCATGAACGGCAGATAGCAGTACACGATGCCGATGTAGGCCGCAGTCGGGGTGTACAGGATCTGCAGCGGCGCATCGATCACGCCGATCTTGAGCAGCAGCTGGTTGAGCAGGCCGTTGCGGTCGAGGATGCCGATCCAGGCATACACGCGGATCAGGAACGAGGTCCACGAGGGCAGCACCACCAGCATCATCGCCACGTTGCGCGCGGCCGGACTCATCCGCGAGATCACGTAGGCCATCGGGTAGCCGATCAGCAGGGTGAGCAGGGTCGAGATCACCGCGATCTTGATCGAGCTCAGGTAGGCCAGCAGATACTGGTTGTCCTTGACCAGGGCGGCGTAGCTGCCGAGGTTGAGCTTGAGCGAGAAGGCGCCGTCCACGTACTCCAGCAGCCAGGTGTACGGCGGCGAGCCGACCTGGGTGCGCGCGAAGGAGATCATCAGGATGATCACGAACGGCACCGCGAAGAACAGCAGCAGCCACAGGTACGGCGCGGCGATCACGCCGGCGCGCGTGCCCGGGAGCCAGCGCTTCCAGCCGGTCGCGCTCATGAGGTCAGCACCACGCCGTCGTTGTCGCGCCAGTGCACCCACACGGTGTCACCCCAGGTCAGGCCATCGCTGGCCCAGCGCTGCGAGTTGGCGAAGTTGGACAGCACCTTGGCCCCGCTCGGCAGGCGCACATGGAACACCGAGTGACTGCCGAAATAGGCGATCTCCTCGATCACGCCCTGGGCCTTGTTGGTGTCGCCGGCCGGCTCGTCCTTGCCGATCATCACCTTCTCCGGGCGCAGCGCGAACGCCACCGGCTGGCCTTCGTAGCCGGTGATGCCGTGGGCGACGTAGATCGGCGCGGGGAACAGCGGCGTGCGCACGGTGACGTACTCCGGCAGGTCTTCGTCCAGCACGCCATCGAACAGGTTCACCGAGCCGATGAACTCGGCCACGAAGCGGTTGGCCGGCTGCTCGTAGATTTCATCCGGCTTGCCGACCTGCTGGATCCAGCCGGCGTCCATCACCGCGATCCGGGTGGCCATGGTCATGGCCTCTTCCTGATCGTGGGTGACCATCACGCAGGTCACCCCGGTGGTCTCGATGATGTTGACCAGCTCCAGCTGCATCTGCGAGCGCAGCTTCTTGTCGAGCGCGCCCATCGGCTCATCCAGCAACAGCAGCTTCGGACCCTTGGCCAGCGACCGCGCCAGCGCCACGCGCTGCTGCTGGCCGCCGGACAGCTGGTGCGGTTTGCGCTTGGCCAGCTTGCCCAGCTGCACCAGCTCCAGCATTTCGCCGACGCGGCGGTTGATCGCATCGCGGGCCATGCCGTCCTGCTTCAGGCCGAAGGCGATGTTCTGCTCCACCGTCATGTGCGGAAACAACGCATAGGACTGGAACATCATGTTGATCGGGCGCTGGTACGGCGGCAGCGCGTTGATGCGCTGGTCGTCCAGGTCGATGGTGCCCTGGGTCGGTGTCTCGAACCCGCCGAGGCAGCGCAGCAGCGTGGATTTTCCGCTGCCGGAGCCACCGAGCAGCGCGAAGATTTCGCCCTTGCGCACGTCCAGGGTGACGTCATCGAGCGCGACGAAGCCGTCGAACTCCTTGCGCAGCGCGCGGATGGACAGGTAGCCCGGTTCGTCAGTGGGCGCTATGGAGGCGAGCTCCAACTGAGCGTCAAGGGGCATAAGGAACTCCAGAGGAATGGGCTACAGGCCAGGTCATTTTAACGCTGATATCCATGACGCGAGGGGACGGGACGTACTCCTAAGCGCTTGTAGGCAACAGAGAAATCATCCGCCCCAGCAGCCAGACGCCGCGCGGGAATCGGACAGGCAAAGGCCCTGAAATATGACAAACCCAAAGAACAAAGGAGTCCGCCGAAAAATAGAAACAACCGTGCCGAAGGAACGAAAGCGAAAAACACCGACTAAAGCATCCCGCCCAGAATGACCAGCAAATTCACAAAATTAAGAAATAGATTTGACTAATATTCTGAAATCGTGCAAAACGACGGAGGCAAACTCAATCCCAAGGAAGGCCTCCATGCGAAACTTGAGAAAGATCCTACTCCCCATCCTGCTCGCTGCAGCAACGACCCAGGCAAACGCAGAAGTGTTGATCGGCGTCCAGCAGGAGCGCTCTGTTGGCGCCGAGCACGCCAAGCTTACGATAGTCTATGAAAACAAAGGATCCAGTTCCGTTTCGATCCCCTTCAACAGCATTCCAAACACGCTAAAAGATGGCCGCCTTTTGAGCGACTCGTTCCAAATTAGAGCCATCGATGGAACCACGCCAGCTTACCGAGGAATAAATGTCAACCTGACACAGGACGCACGCAGAGAGGTTGTGGTACTGGCCCCCGGAGAAAACAAAACAGTAACCATTGATATCTCTGCAAGTTATGATCTCCGCTCCGGCATGACGTATCGCATTTCGCCGCCCGGCGTACGCTACCAAGAAAACAAGTCCACCTCAACGACACCCCGTCAAGAGGGGGCGAGAAATTACATTTACGCGCCCGCTCCCTTCATCGACATTGTTGCCCCGAAAGGGGAATCAAGAGCGACACCGCAATCAGGACAAGCACGTAAAATCACTTCGGCTGCAACAAGGTGCGCACCAGATAAGCTTCGCGTGATCAACGAAGCCATGCCAGTGGCGCGAAAGCTCGCAGCTGATGCAAAAAGCTATCTTGATTCGCTCTACGGCTTTGAAGAGACCGAAACTTCGATAATAGCCACCTTCAGACAGACCCCAAGATACACGAGTTGGTTTGGCATCCATGGCAACCCAAACATTGTCAATCCCGTAAACATCACAGTACGTGAAATTATCGGTGCAACCGCCACAAGATTTGGAATGCTGCAACAACCATCTTGCGAGTGCCCCACTGAAATCGTCAACCGAGTCAATGCGTGGACGACCCCAGGCATCAACTACCTGATCAACTACTGCCCAAACTTCTTCTCACTGCCAAATGACGTACATAGCGAGAGCGGCTCAAAAGCAGTAACCATCTATCATGAGATTTCTCATTTTGACGATTTTCTGGCGAAAGGGACGGACGATTACGATGCCAACTTCGCGCTACCGTCTGAAGCAAGCGATTTAGCGAGAACCGATCGAGATCTTGCCGCAGAGCACTCATATGGACTGGAGTACTTTGCCAAGAACGCATTTTCGGAAGAATAACGCCCCTCTCCACGGCTCAAGATTCGAACAAGCCGTCGTCGGATTCGGCACAGATAGGCGTCCTCGCACAAGAGAAAGGACGCACCCCGTTAGCCACCAACGTCAGCGCCCGGTCTTCACCTCGGTCCACAGCCGGGTATAGAGCTTGTCGACCTCGGGCGTGTTGATCGAATAGGTGAACATCTTCGCCGCCACATCGGCCGGCGGGTAGATGGTCGGGTCGGTACGGATCGCTTCGTCCACCAGCGGCGTGGCCGTGGTCACCGGGTTGGCGTAGTGGATGAAGTTGGTGTTGGCCGCGGCGACCTTCGGCTCCAGCAGGTAATTGATGAAGGCATAGGCGGCCTCCGGGTGCTTGGCATCCTTGGGGATGGCCAGCATGTCGAACCACTGCGGGGCGCCTTCGCGCGGGATCGAGTACGCCACGGTCACGCCGTTGGAGGCCTCGGCCGCGCGGTCACGGGCCTGGATGATGTCACCGGACCAGCCCACGACCAGGCAGGTACCGCCGTTGGCCAGCGAGCCCACGTACTGCGAGGAGTGGAAGTTCTGCACGTACGGGCGGATGGTCTTGAGCAGCGCGGCGGCCTTCTCCAGCGTGGCCGGATCCTGGCTGTGCGGATCCTCGCCCAGGTAATGCAGCGCGATCGGGATCATGTCCGACGGCGTATCCAGGATCGTGATCCCGCAGTCCTTCATCTTGGCGATGTTTTCGGGCTTGAAGATCAGGTCCCAGCTGTTGGCGATCTCGGTGCTGCCACCGAAGCGCTGCTTGAGCAGCTCCACGTTGTAGCCGATGCCGGTGGTGCCGATCATGTACGGCACGCCGTATTCGTTGCCGGGATCCTGCTGCGCGATACGCTTCATCACGCTCGGATCGAGATTGGCCAGGTTCGGGATCCTGCTCTTGTCCAGCGGCAGGAACACGCCGGCCTTGATCTGGCGGCCGAAGAAGTTCAGCGTCGGCACGACCACGTCGTACCCGCTGTTGCCGGCCAGCAGCTTGGTTTCGACCATCTCATCGCTGTCGAACACGTCATAGGTCACCTTGGTGCCGGTGGCCTTCTCGAAATTCGGGATGGTGTCTTCCGCGATGTAATCGCTGTAGTTGTAGACGTTCAGCACCTTGGCGTCGTCCTGCTTGTCACCGCCGCCACAGGCGGTCAGCACGGATACGGCAATGCCGAGGGTGAGGATTCGCAGCTTCATCGGACTCTCCACAGGTCAGGTGCGAGTTGGGGGGAACCGGCCAGACCGGCGCAACGGGGGCCAGCCTACCGGGCATGTCCCCATTTTCCCAGCACACGGCCCTCACGGCCATGCCGGATGGGGTGCCTGGGGTCAGACGTTGAGCAGCAGGAACTCGCGCTCCCAGGAGCTGATCACCCGGAAGAAGGTCTCGTATTCCTTGCGCTTGACCGACACATAGGCGCGGCAGAAGCGCTCGCCGAGCATCTCGCGCAGCTCCGGGCAGCCTTCCAGCCCGTCCAGCGCCTCGCCCAGCGAGCGCGGCAGGTCGTAGCCGAGCTCCTTGGCGCTGCCGCTGATCGGCGCGGTCGGCGAGCCCTGCTCGCGGATGCCGAGCAGCCCGGCGGCCAGGGTCGCGGCGATCGCGAGGTAGGGGTTGGCGTCCGAACCGGCGAACCGGCTTTCCACCCGCATGTTCTCCGGCGTGTCCAGCGGCACCCGCAGCCCGCAGGTGCGGTTGTCGAAGCCCCAGTGCACGTTGCTGGGCGAGACTTCGCCGAACATCAACCGGCGGTAGGAGTTGACGTTCGGCGCGAAGAACGCCATCGCGGCCGGCACGTATTTCTGCAGGCCGGCCAGGTAGTGGCCGAACAGCGGGCTGAAATCCTCACCGCCATGCTCGCCGGTGAACACATTGCTGCCATCGCTGATCTTCAGCAGGCTCTGGTGGATGTGCATCGCACTGCCCGGCTCGTTCTCCATCGGCTTGGCCAGGAACGTGGCATAGATGCCGTGGCGCATCGCCGATTCGCGCATGGTGCGCTTGAACAGGAACACCTGGTCGGCCAGGTCCATCGCGTTGGCGTGGGTGAAGTTGACCTCCAGCTGCGCCGCGCCGGATTCGTGGATCAGCGTGTCCACGTCCAGCTTCATCGCATCGCAGTAGTCGTACATCAGATCGAGGATCGGATCGAACTCGTTGACCGCATCGATGGAGTAGGACTGGCGCGCCGTCTCCGGTCGCCCGGAGCGGCCGGCCGGCGGCAGCAGCGGGAAGTCCGGATCGGTGTTCTTCTGGACCAGGAAGAACTCCAGCTCTGGTGCCACCACCGGGCGCAGGCCCAGTTCGGCATAGGCATTGAGGACGCGACGCAGCACGTTGCGCGGGGCCAGCTCATGCGGCTCGCCGGTCTTGGTGAAACAGTCATGGATGACCTGCGCGGTCGGATCAGTCGCCCACGGCACCATTCGGACGGTGTCCGCGTCCGGGCGCAGGATCATGTCCGAATCCGAGGGGGAGGTCAGCTCGTAGTAGTCGTCCGGGAATTCGCCGGTGACCGTGGTGGCGAAGATGCCTTCCGGCAGGCGCGTGCCGTAATCGTGGGAGAACTTGTCGGCCGGAATGATCTTGCCGCGGGCATTGCCGGTGATATCCGGCACCAGGCACTCCACCTCGGTGATCCGCCGGTCCTTGAGCCAGCGCAGCAGCGTGCTCTCCTGCGGAACAGGCTTGGGGGCGGCGGCTTTGCGCGAACGCGTTCGGGTGGTCATGACCGGTCTGCTGTAAGGGAGTTGCGGCGACAAGCATCGCCGAAGGCATGGAAAATACTGTGATAGAACGGATTGTCGGCCACCCGCCACTCCGGATGCCACTGCACCCCGAGCACGAAACGATGCGTGGTGCTGCGCGCGGCCTCGATCAGGCCGTCCTCGGCGACGGCCTCGATCTGCAGCCCCTCGGCCAAGCGATCGATGCCCTGCCCGTGCACGGAATTGACCCGCGCCGACGATGCCCCGGCCCAACCGGCCAGCCAACCGCCGTCGGACAGCCGGATGTCATGTGCAGGACCATACTGCACCTCGACGGGCGCGTCCGGATCTTCACGATGATCGCTCAGCCCCGGCACCTCGTGCACACGCGGATGCAGGCTGCCGCCCAGGGCGACGTTCAACTCCTGGAAACCGCGACAGATCGCCAGCACCGGCAGGTCGCGCGCCAGCGCTTCGTGCAGGAGCGACAGAGCGTTCGCATCACGGGCCGGATCATGGCGGTTGCCCGGCCAACTGGGCGGCCCGGCATACAGATGCGGCTCGATGTTGCTCACCGCGCCGGTCAGCAGCACGCCCTGCAGGCGATCCAGCCAATCCGCGGCCGGCAACGGCGGCTGCAGGCTGGGCAGCAGCACCGGCGTGACGCCGGCCGCCTTGACCAGCGCGCGGAGGTACTTTTCACCCGCCGCCGCGAAGCGGTGATGGCCCAGCATCGCGCTGTCGGTGGGCAGGCCGACCCAGGGGGGCGAGACCATGCGTCATGCTCGGATGACCTGCGGCCACGTTACCCCTGCGCGCAGACCCCGCGCAACACGCGGCCGCGCTGGCGAAGCACGACCCATCACATGCCGGCGGCAAAGGCTGCGACAGACTGCGTACTGTTCCGCGCGTCGGTTGCTGGCATCCTCTGTCCATGATTGTCGTCCTCACCTTTTTCCGCCGGTGCCCGGCGTGACCGCCGCCGGCGAAGCGCACGCGCCGAGCTGGTACGCCGACAGCGTGCCTGGCACGCCACTGCGTGCGCCGCTGGCCGGCGACCTGAACGCCGATGTCTGCGTGCTCGGCGCCGGCTACACCGGGCTGTCCGCCGCCCTGACCCTGGCCGAGCGCGGCTATCGCGTCGTGCTGCTGGAGGCCCATCGTGTCGGCTGGGGCGCCTCCGGCCGCAACGGCGGCCAGGCCATCGTCGGCTACGGCTGCGAAGTGGATACGCTGGAGCATCTGGTCGGCGCCGAGGACGCGCGGGCGCTGTTCGCGTTTTCACGCGACGGCATGCGCCTGCTGCGCGACCGCATCGCCCGCCACCAGATCGACTGCGACTGGCGTGACGGCCATGCCAGCGTGCCGATCAAACCCCGCCAGGAACGCATGCTGCGTGCCGGGCTGATCGATCTGGCCCAGCGCTACGACTATCCCCTGGAGTGGTGGGACCGCGCGCAGTTGCGCGGACAGCTGGACAGCCCGCGCTACCGGGGGGCCATGTTCGATCCCCACAGCGGCCACCTGCATCCGCTGGCCTATGCGCAAGGCCTGGCGCGCGCGGCCGAGGGGGCCGGGGCGGTGATCCACGAACAGTCGCCGGTCCTGCAGCTGATCCGAGGGGCGCGGCCGCAACTGCGCACCGCGCACGGCACGGTGACGGCCGACCATGTGGTGATCGCCGGCAACGCGTGGCTGGAAGGCATCGCGCCGGAGCTGGAATCGCGGATCATGCCGGTGGGTACGTATATCGGCGCCAGTACGGTGCTGGGCCAGGCACGCGCGCAGTCGCTGATCCGCAACGACATGGCCGTGGCCGATGTCAGCTGGGCACTGGACTATTTCCGGCTGAGCCGCGACCACCGCCTGCTGTTCGGCGGCCAGGCCAGCTATTCCGCCCTGCCCCCACCCGGCCTGCGCGGGGTCATGACCCGGCGCATGCGCGCGGTGTTCCCGCAGCTGGCCGATGTGGAACTGGAGTACGTCTGGGGTGGCTATGTCGACATCACCCGCAACCGCGCCCCGCATTGGGGCCGGCTGACCCCGAATGTCTATTTCGCGCAGGGCTTCTCGGGCCACGGCGTGGCGGCAGCCGGGCTCGCCGGCCAGGTCCTGGCCGAGGCCATCGCCGGGCAGGCCGAGCGCCTGGATGTGTTCGAACGCATCCCGCACCGGCCCTTCCCCGGCGGGCGCATGCTGCGGACGCCGCTGCTGGTCGCGGCGATGTCCTGGTACAAGCTGCGCGATGCGTTGTGGTGATCCCGCGTAGACGCGATTCAGCCATTTGCGCCGCGTAGCGGCCGCCGCGCGTCGACCTAAAGTTGCGTGTGAAACCGCCGCTATCTGTCCCGACCCACTCGGAACCGAGCGTACGCCTCATGCCGGCACTGTTGCAGGGCGCTGTCCTCAGCGACCCCGGTGATGCCCTGCCCCAGCGGATCCTGCTGGTGGAAAACTCGCGCACGTTCACCAGCATGCTGGGCGAGGCGATCGAGCAGCGGCTGGAGCTGCCGGTCTCGGTGGCGACCAGCCTGGCCGAAGCCGGGCGGCTGCTCGATGAGGAACATGGCTGGTTCCTGGTCCTGACCGGGCTGGTCCTGGCCGATGGCGACCGCGACACCGTGGTCGATTACTTCCTGTCGCGCGGGCTGCCCACGGTGGTGGTCAGCGGCGTCTACGACGAAGACCTGCGCAAGCGCGTACTGCAGCAGCAGATCATCGATTACGTACTCAAGAACACGCCCGGCAGCATCGACTACCTGGTGTGGCTGGTGCAGCGGCTGGAGCGCAACCGGCGCATCGCCGCCCTGGTAGTGGACGACTCGATGTCGGCGCGGATGTACGCCGCCTCGCTGCTGCGCATGTACGGGCACGACGTCTACGAGGCCGCCGACGGTGCCGAGGGGCTCAAGGCGATCGAGGCCCATCCGGCGATCCGGCTGGCCGTGGTCGACCAGGAAATGCCCGGCATGGAGGGCGTGGAGTTCACCCGCCGCCTGCGCACCATGCGCTCGCGCGACAAACTGGCGGTGATCGGCATTTCCGGCAACACCGATCCATCGCTGATCCCGCGTTTCCTCAAGAACGGCGCCAACGACTTCCTGCGCAAGCCCTTCTCGCGCGAAGAGTTCTTCTGCCGCGTCTCGCAGAACGTCGATCAGCTCGAGCTGATCGGCACCCTGCAGGACCTGGCCACCCGTGATTTCCTGACCGGCCTGCCCAACCGCCGGTGTTTCCTGGAGCAGAGCCAGCGCCAGCTTCCGCAGCTGCACCTGGACGGTGAACAGGTCGCGGTGGCGATGATCGACATCGACCACTTCAAGCACATCAACGATACCCATGGCCACGAAGCAGGTGACGATGCGCTGCGCGCGGTCGCGGCGGCGGTCGCCCAGCACGCCCGCCAGGACGACCTGGTCGCGCGCTTCGGTGGCGAGGAGTTCTGCCTGCTGGTGCCGGGCCTGGACCAGGAGGCGGCGCTGGTCTACTTCGACGAACTGCGCCAGACGATCGCCGCGCTGGAGGTCGACCTGGGCCATACCACCCTGCGCATGACGGTCAGCATCGGACTGTGCTGCCTGCGCCCGCACCGCGATTCGCTGCACCGGCTGATCTCCGAGGCCGACCGGCAGCTGTACCTGGCCAAGGCGGGGGGCCGCAACCGGGTCCACTGCGCCACCGTGGCCACCGGCCCACGCCAGCGCGAGCCCGCCCTGGCGCCTTGATCGAGATCAACGCGGCCCCGGCCGCGACTGCCTAGAGTCGCCCCCAGTTGAACAGCGCGGGGAACGCACCATGGCACTTCTGGTCTGGCAGGACGATCTGAACATCGGCATCGATGTCATCGATCACCAGCACATGCGCATCGTGGAGATGCTCAACCACCTGCACGTCGCCCAGAAGAGCCTCGAGCGGCTGGCCGTGGCCGAAGTGATCGACGAGCTGGTGGACTACACGATGTCCCACTTCGCCTTCGAAGAAGAACTGATGGAGGAAGCCGGCTACCCGTTCTGCGCGGCGCACAAGCGCGTGCACGAGATTTTCGGCAAGCGCGTGGGCGAGTACCGGCTGCGCTTCCAGGCCGGCGAAGACGTCACCGAAGAGCTGCGCACCATGCTGTCGCGCTGGCTGTTCAACCACATCCGTGGCGATGACAAAGCCTACGCGCCGCAGGTCAAGCAGCACCTCAACCAGTTCGCGCGCGACCACCAGCAGGGCAGCTGGCTGGGCCGCACGCTGAAGCGCTTCTTCCGCTGATCAGCGCCCGCGCCGCCCCATCGCCAGCAGCGCCACGATGGTGATCAGCGCGGTCACGCACAGGTAGTAGCCCACCGCCACCAGCCCATAGCGTTCGGCCAGCCAGGTGGCCACGTACGGCGCCGGTGCGGCACCGAGGATGCCGGCCAGGTTGAACGACAAGGACGCGCCGGTATAGCGCACCTGGACTGGATAGATCTCGGCCAGGAAGGTGCCGCAGGGCCCATACGTCAGCCCCATCAGGAACAGCCCCAGCGCCAGGAAGCCCAGCACCAGCCAGGGGCTGCCCGCCTGGAACAGCGGCGCGAACACCACGCCGAAGGCGAGGATCAGGCCACTGGCGACGATCATGGTGCGGCGCGTGCCCCAGCGGTCGCCGTACAGCGCGGAAATCGGAATGCCCGCCGCGAAGAACAGGATGCCGACCATCTGCAGCAGCAGGAACTGCTCACGCGAATACCCCAGCACGGTGGTGCCGTGGCCCAGCGTGAACACCGTCATCAGGTAGAACAGCACGAAGGTGGCGAATGCCCCCAGGGTGCCCAGCACCAGAGTCAGTGGATGCTCGCGCAGCACGGTCAACATCGGCAGCTTGACCCGTTCGTTGCGGTCCAGCGCGGCCTGGAACTGCGGGGTCTCGTGGATGTTCAGGCGTACCCACAAGCCAATGCCGACCAGCAGCGAGCTGGCCAGGAACGGCACGCGCCACCCCCATTGCAGGAAGTCGGCCTCGCTCATCGCGCGCCCCAGCAGCAGGAAGATGCCGGCCGAGAGCAGGAAGCCCAGCGGCGCGCCCAGCTGCGGGAACATGCCATACCACGCCCGTTTGCCGGGCGGTGCGTTCTCGGTGGCCAGCAGCACCGCGCCGCCCCACTCCCCGCCCAGTCCCAGGCCCTGGCCGAACCGGCACAGCGCCAGCAGCGCCGGCGCCACCAGGCCGATGCTGGCATGCGTGGGCAGCAGGCCGATCGCCACGGTCGAGATGCCCATCGTGAGCAGCGCCGCCACCAGGGTGGCCTTGCGCCCGATGCGGTCGCCATAGTGGCCAAACACCGCCGAGCCGACCGGCCGCGCGATGAACGCGACGGCGAAGGTCGCCAGCGACTGCAGCATCGCCGCCCCGTCGCTGCTCTCCGGGAAGAACAGGTGCGGGAACACCAGCACCGCCGCCGTGGCGTAGATGTAGAAATCGAAAAACTCGATGGTGGTGCCGATCAGGCTCGCCAGCAGGATGCGGCGGGGGGAGTTCACGACAGGGGCGACAGCAGGTGTGGACATCGGGTACGCAGGAATAGGCAGCTGCCGGATTCTGCCACGCCCACCCCGGGCCTGCCGCGATGGTTGCAGACGAGACTGTCAGGCTGTGACCGGGTCGGCGACCTGCGCATCGGGCAGGAACTTCCCCTGCACCGCCCGGTCTCACCGCGGTCACCCCACCAGGACGGTAACGGATGTCTGCCTCAAGGAAGAGTGCCACCGCCTCACGCTGGACACAGCCGACCGCCATCGCCGTGGTGATCGTGATGCACGGGCTGATGCTGGGCGTGCTGCTGCGTTCACCGGCCCCCCGTGTTGCCGCTGATGAAGCGCGCCTGGCGCTGTACTGGTTGCCGACGCCGTTGCCTGCACCGGTTCCCCCGCCCACGACGGCCGCCCTGCCCTCCCCGGCGCAGGCCGCGGCACCGCGGCGCGTGCGTGCGCCCGTCGCGGCTACGCCCCGCCCCGCATCGCACGCCGCCGTGGATTCCCTGCCCGAGCCCGTGCCGCTGGACCTGAGCGTGCCGTCGTCGTTGACCGGCAGCGGCATCGACGCCGCGTCACTGGTGCCGCACGTGCTGGGCGACCGGGACGTCCATCCGGCATTCCAGCCCCGGCGCAAACGCTTCCGCATGAAGGCCGGCATGACGCCGGAGCAGATCGTGCAGGGCATCTTCCAGATGATCGGTGCCTGGCCGCCAGGCTACATGGTGGATCAGTGCGGACTCACCCGGCAGCAGATCGATTACCTGCGCAACGCCGTGGACGAGATGGATCGCGACCTGCTGCGCGAGTCGCTGATCCGCCACAGCCAGGACTGCTGAGGTACTCATTCGCCCAGATGAATCCAGGTTGCTTTGAGCTCGGTGTATTTGTCGAAGGCGTGCAGGGATTTGTCGCGGCCGATGCCGGACTGCTTGTAGCCACCGAACGGCGCGCTCATGTCGCCGCCGTCCCATTGGTTGACCCAGACACTGCCCGCACGCAGCCCGCGGGCCACGCGGTGCGCACGCCCCAGGTCGCGCGTCCACACACCGGCGGCCAGGCCATAGACCGAGTCGTTCGCCATGCGCAACGCGTCCTCTTCATGGTCGAAGGTCAGCACCGACAGCACCGGCCCGAAGATTTCCTCGCGGGCGATGGTGTGCTGCGGATCGACGTCATCGAATACCGTCGGCTCCACATAGCTGCCGCCCGGCACCACCTCGCGCCGCTTGCCGCCCAGCAGCAGGCGCGCGCCCTCGGCCTCGCCGCGTGCCACGTAGTCCAGCACGCGGCCCGCGTGCGCCTCATCGACCAGCGCGCCCATCGCGGCGTCCGGCTCGAACGGATGCTGCGGCTGCATGTGCCGGCCCTGTGCGAGCACCCGCGCCACGAAGGCATCCTTGATCGAGCGCTGGACCAGCAGGCGCGAGCCTGCCGTGCACACCTCGCCCTGGTTGTAGAAGATGGCGGTGGCGGCGGCCTGCGCGGCCTTGTCCAGATCCGGCGCGTCGGCGAACACCAGGTTCGGGCTCTTGCCACCGCACTCCAGCCAGGTGCGCTTGAGATTCGATTTACCCGCGCACTGCAGCAACCGGCGGCCCACGGCGGTGGAGCCGGTGAAGGCCAGCGCATCCACGTCCATGTGCAGCGCCAGCGGTTCGCCGGTGCGCTCGCCATGGCCCGGCAGCACATTGAACACGCCGTCGGGCACCCCGGCTTCGGCGACCAGTGCGGCGAGGCGGATCGCGCTCAACGGCGACCGTTCGGACGGTTTGAGCACGATCGAGTTACCCGCCGCCAGGGCGGGCGCGATCTTCCACGCCGCCATCAGCAGCGGGAAATTCCACGGCACGATCACCGCGACCACGCCGACCGGCTCGCGGGTGATCAGGCCCAGCGTGTCCAGCGCCGTCGGGGCGACCTCGCCGTACACCTTGTCGACCGCCTCGGCCGTCCAGCGCAGGCAGCGCAGCACCCCGGCCAGGTCGCCCTGGCGCGCGTCGCGCACCGGCTTGCCCATGTCGAGGGTTTCCAGCAACGCGAGTTCGTCGGCGTGCCGTTCAACGAGATCGGCCAGCCGCAGCAGGACCTGCTTGCGGTGCGACGGTGCGGCCCGCGACCAGTCCCCTGCGTCGAAACTGCGCCGCGCCGCCGCGACCGCACGGTCCACATCCACGGTATCGGCGTCGGCCACCTGCACCAGCACGCGGCCGTCGATCGGGCTGATGCAGTCGTAGCGCGCGCCGCTGGCGGCATCGACATACCGTCCATCGATGAAGGCCTGACCCTGGAAGGCCAGTGCATCGGCCTGGCGCTGCCAGTCGTCACGGGTGCGTGCGGTGGTCATGGGCGTCATCGTCGCGGTGTCATTCGGGTAAGGCGGTTATACCCGCCGCCGTCACGGGATGACGTGAGGCGGGTGCGATAAAGTCGTGACCATCGCGACCCTGCGGAGTGCCTCATGCCTCGTCCCGAATCGTCGTTGTCGACCCTGGCCAGCCAGGCGCCTGCAGACCTGGATGCGTATTGGATGCCGTTCACCGCCAACCGCCAGTTCAAGGCCTCCCCGCGCCTGCTGGTCCGCGCCGAGGGCATGTACTACCACGACGCCGACGACCGCCCGATCCTGGATGGTGCGGCCGGGCTGTGGTGCTGCAACGCGGGGCATGCGCGGCCCCGGATCGTGCAGGCGATCCAGCAGCAGGCCGCCACGCTGGATTTCGCGCCGCCCTTCCAGATGGGCTCGCCGCTGCCCTTCGTGCTGGCCCAGCGCCTGGCCGCGCTGGCGCCGGGCAGCTTGAACCATGCGTTCTTCACCAATTCGGGTTCCGAAGCGGTCGACACCGCGATGAAGATCGCGCTGGCCTACCATCGCCTGCGCGGCGAGGGCCACCGCACGCGCTTCATCGGCCGCGAGAAGGCGTATCACGGCGTCGGCTTCGGCGGCCTGTCGATCGGCGGCCTGCCCAACAACCGCAAGAGCTTCGGGCCGTTGCTGGCGGGCAGCGATTTCCTGCGTCACACGCTCGACCTGCAGCGCAATGCCTTCAGTCCCGGCCTGCCGCGCCACGGCGCCGAGCTGGCCGAGGACCTGGAGCGGCTGATCGCCCTGCACGATGCGTCCACCATCGCGGCGGTGTTCGTCGAGCCGATCGCCGGCTCGGCCGGCGTGATCCTGCCGGCGCCGGGCTACCTGCAGCGCCTGCGCGAAATCTGCGACCAGCACGGCATCCTGCTGGTGTTCGATGAGGTCATCACCGGTTTCGGCCGGGTCGGCAATGCCTTCGCCGCGCAGCGCTTCGGGGTCACCCCGGATCTGCTGACCCTGGCCAAGGGCCTGACCAACGGCGCAGTGCCGATGGGGGCGGTGCTGGCCAGCGATGCGATCCACGGTGCCTTCATGCAGGGTCCGCCGGCCGCGATCGAGTTCTTCCATGGCTATACGTATTCCGGTCATCCGCTGGCCTGTGCAGCCGCCCTGGCCGCCCTGGATACCTACGCCGACGAGCATCTGTTCGAGCGTGCCCTCGAGCTGGGCGACTACTGGCAGGAGCGGCTGCACAGCCTGCGCGGGCTGCCGCATGTGATCGACATCCGCAACTTCGGCCTGATCGGCGCGGTCGAGCTGATGCCGCGCAAGGATGCCCCGGGCGCACGGGGCTACGAGGTATTCGAGCGCTGCTTCCGCGACGGCCAGCTGCTGGTGCGCTGCACCGGCGATGTGATCGCACTGTCGCCGCCGCTGATCCTGGAGCGCAGCCACATCGACCGGATCGTGGACGTGCTGGGCGAGATGATCCGCGCGACCGGCTGAGCCTGAATCCATCGGCGACGACGGCGGCCGCCGCGATCCTTACAATGGTCGGTCACGTTTCGCTCGCGTACCGGATTGCATGGACATTGTCGTCAAAGAAGAACTCAAGGCCTACATCGACCCGCTGACCCCGGACGAGCACGACGCCCTGGAGCGCAGCATCCTCGCCGAGGGCTGCCGCGATGCGCTGGTGCTGTGGGGGGAGGTGCTGGTGGACGGCCACAACCGCTACGGCATCTGCCAGAAGCACGGCCTGCCGTTCCAGACGATCCAGAACACCCGGTTCCAATCGATGGACGACGTCCACCTGTGGATGATCGAACAGCACCTGGGCCGCCGCAGCGTGTCCGATTTCCAGCGCGGCGTGCTGGCGCTGCGCAAGCGCGACATCCTGGCCGAGCGTCATCGCGCCGACCAGGCCCAGCTGCAGAAGGAAAGCGACGGCGAGATCAGCGGCCCGGCCGATGCCGGTGACGAGGACAGCCCGCCATGGGCCGCCGCGCCGAAGGTCAGCCGCGCCGACATGGCCCGCGAAGCGCGCCTGAGCAGCAGCCAAGTGACGATGATCGAACGCATCCACAAGCAGGCCGCGCCGGAGCTGGTGGAAGCAGTCAAGACCGGGGTGATCTCGATCAGCGCCGCGGCCGCCGTGGCCGACCTGCCCGAAGACGAACAGCGCGCCGCGGCCGCCGCCGGCAAGGACGAACTCAAGCAGGCCGCCAAGCGCGTGCGCGAGTCCAAGCGCAAGCCGCGCAAGCCGGCCCAGGAGGTGCTGCACAGCGCCGATGGCGACGCCGAGGTCGACCCCAGCCGCGCCGCCGAGATCGCCGATGCGCTCAACGCACTGGGCGAAGGCCCGGCCGAGCTGCGCCAGCGCATCATCGCGCTGACCCTGGAGAACGACACCCTGCGCCAGCAGCTGGCCGCACTGCGCAAGCAGGTTGCGGACGTCTGAGGTAGTGGCGGGGGGGGGGGGGGGGCCGCCGGCGGCAGAGGGGGGGGGGGGGGGGGGGGGGGGGTGGGGGGGGGGGGGCGGGGCCCCGCCCCCCGGCACTACCTCGCAATCATCCTTCGGTCGTTAGACTGCCGCAATGACGCCGATCTCCCCGCCCGACCCGCGCCGCGCCCAGCTGCGCCGCCTCAAACTGATCGCCTTGGCCATGCTGGTGGCGATGCTGGCCGGATTCGCGGTCAGCCACTGGCACGGCGAACGGGGCATCTGGGCCTGGGTCTCGGCCTTCTGCGAAGCGGCCGCGGTCGGCGCGCTGGCCGACTGGTTCGCGGTGGTCGCGCTGTTCCGGCGGCCGCTTGGCCTGCCGATCCCGCATACCGCCATCATCCCGCGCAGCAAGGACCGCATTGCCGACAGCCTGGCGTTGTTCGTGCGCGACCAGTTCCTGGAACCGCAGGCGCTGCTGGCGAGGCTGCAGGTGTTCGATCCGGCCAGCCGTCTCGGCAGCTGGCTCGCCGAGCCCGCACGCGCCCGCATGCTGGCCGACATGGCGCGCGGCTGGGCGCTGCAGGCGCTGGATTTCCTCGATGAGGCCGCGGTCCGGCGCAGCATCCAGGGCTTCGTGATCCAGCAGCTGCGCCAGTGGAACGCGGCCGCCACCGCCGGTGAACTGCTCGGCCTGTTGACCGCCGACAACCGCCACCAGCGCGTGCTGGATGAAGGCCTGACCCGGATCAGCGAATGGCTGGGCAACGAGAAGGTCAAAGACCGCGCCTCCACCCTAATCGTGGGCTACATCCAGCGCGAGTGGCCCAAGCTGGCCAGCACCGTCAACTGGGTCAAACCGATCGACGAGATCGGTGACACCCTGGCCGAGCGACTGGCGCACGCGGTGCTGGAAGAACTGCAGCAGATCCTGGCCCAGCCCGAGCATCCGCTGCGCCGCGATTACGAAACCTGGCTGAGCGACTACATCCAGCGCCTGCGTGAAGACCCGGCCCTGGCCGAGAAAGTGGAGCAGCTCAAGCAGCAGGTGATCGACCACCCGGCCGTGCAGGAGTACGTGCAGGGCCTGTGGGCGCGCATCCACGCCAGCCTGCGTGCCGACCTGGCCAGCGAGGACTCTGCGCTCGCCGGCCATCTGCGCCGCAGCCTGGCCTCCGTGGGTGAGGCGCTGCAGGCCGACCCTTCGCTGCGCGAGGCGCTCAACCAGCACCTGATGGACGGTGCCGAGCGCCTGACCACCCGGCTGCGCAGCGGCGTGACCGAGCACATCGCGCAGACGGTCAAGAGCTGGGACGAACGCCACCTGGTCGAGCAGCTGGAACTGAGCGTTGGCCGCGACCTGCAGTTCATCCGCTTCAACGGCACCCTGGTAGGTGGTCTGATCGGCGTGATCCTGCACGCGCTGACGGTGTGGTTCCACTGGTAGCCCGACCCGCGTCGGGCCTGCCGCCGGACGCTGGCGAGGTCACCGCCAGCGTCGTCGGGTGCCTCAGCCGGCGACCGCGCGTACCGCCGCCACCAGTGCGTCCATCTGCGCCGGCGTGCTGAAGATGCCCGGCGTCACCCGCAGGCAGGCGCCGGAGGCCAACCCCTCGCGTGGCACCACGAACACCCCGGACTGCTTCACCATCCGCTGCGAGGTGGCGGTGTTGTCGCGCATCGTGGTCTGCCCGCGCACCCGGAACGAGGTGATCGCACTGGACAACCGCGGGTCGTCCGAGCCCAGCAGCTGGATGCGCGCGTCGCCGCGCAACGCGTCCATCCACTGATTGCGCAGGCGCAGCAGGCGCGCACGCTTGTTGGCCACCCCGATGCGCTCGTGCAGGTCCAGTGCGACCGGCAGTGCCATGTACGCCGCGAAGTTGACCGTGCCGGTGTGCACGCGGGTGCGGATGTCGTCGTGGTCCTGCTCGCCCATGTACGGATCCAGATCACGCACCCGTCCGCGGCGGACGTACACCGCGCCGACACCGACCGGCGCACCGATCCACTTGTGCAGGTTGATCCCGATGAAATCCACGCCCAACGCACGCAGCGGCGTATCCACCTGGCCGATGCCGTGTGCGGCGTCGAGCACCACCTCCACGCCGGCCGCCCGGGCCAGCGCGGCGATCTCGGCCACCGGCAGCAGCATCCCGTTGCGATGGTTGACGTGGGTCAGCAGGAGCAGGCGCACGCGCGGGTTGGCGGCCAGCGCGCGGCGGTAGGTCTCCACGATGCTGTCATGGTCGAACGGCTCGGGCAGCGTGATCGCCACCGGCTGCACGCCGCGCCGCGCCTGCAGCCACTGCATCGCGCTGATCATGCTGTCGTAGTCGGTGTCCGCGTACATCACCGCATCGCCCGGCGACAGCCCGCGGTAGCTGCCGATCAGCACCTGCATCGCTTCCGTCGCACCGCGGGTGAGCACGATCTCGTCGGTTTCCACCCCCAGCACCTGCGCCAGGCGCACGCGGGCCTCTTCAAACAGCGGCGGGAACGCCAGGCGACCGAACCAGGCGTTGCCGGCATTCACCGTGGCAGTGGCCTGCTGGTAGGCCTGCAGCACCGGGCGCGCCATCGCGCCCCAGTAGCCGTTGTCCAGCATCACGACCTCATCGGTGAGGTCGTACAGCGCGCGGACCTGCGCCCACCAGGTTTCGTCGGCGGCAAGCTCTGTGGGCGTACGCGTGCCCACTGCCGGCAGCGCCATCGGTTCAGCACCCATGGCGGTCGTGCCGGAAAGTAGCGTGGCGACCGGCAGGGCCAGTGCGCCCCGCAGCAGAGAGCGTCGTTGCCGGTCCATCAGTAGCGGATCCGGTATTCGGCGTAGAGGTTGCGGCCGTCGGTGTCATACGGCGCGTTCCGCGAATAGATCAGGCCGCGACTGGCCTGGAAGCTGGCCTCGTCCGGGTAGCGGTCGAACAGGTTGTCCGCGCCGATCCGCAGCGTCTGCTGCTCGGTGACAGTCCAGCTCACCGCCAGATCGACGAAGCTCATCGCCCCGAAGCGCTGGAAGATGTCGCCGGTGGCATTGCCCGAAGAGTCTGTCCATGCCCCGTAGTATCGCAGCTTCCCGAGCACGCTGAAGCGACCCCACGCGTAGGTGCTGCTGAGCGTGGCCTTCTGCCGCGGCAGGCGCTCTTCGAAGATGCGGCGCTGGCTTTCACTGGTGGCCACGCCGGTGGCACCGCTGTCCACCTGGGTCTGGTTGTAGTTGTAGCCCAGCGTGGTACTCAGTCGTCCCGCGCCAAGTGCGGTGGTGTGGCTGGCGACCACATCGACACCGCGCGTGGTGGTGTCGAAATCGTTGGTGTAGAAACTCACCGAGGTGTACGCCAGCGGGTTGGGCACGCCGGTCGGCACCGCGAACGAGGCCGACTGGCTGAAGCGGTCGGTGACCTTGATGTCGTACAGGTCCACCGAGCCGGAGAAGCCCAGGTCGTTCTTCCAGGTCAGGCCGAGCGAGGCGGTACGCGACTGCTCCGGCTTGAGCGGCTGGGCACCGAGCTGGATCGCGAGCGGATCGCTGGGCGACAGGCGGCCGGTGGTGAACACCTGCAGGGTCACGGTGTCCAGGCCCTGCTGGGTGCTCTGCGTATAGAGCTGGCCCGGGGTCGGCGCACGGAAGCCGGTGGAGACCGAGCCGCGCACCGCCAGGTCCGGGGTGAACTCGAAGCGGCTGGAGAGCTTGCCGTCCACGCTTTCACCAAAGGCGGAGAAGTGCTCGTAACGGGTCGCCGCGCCGACGGTCCAGCGTGCCGTCAACGGGGCTTCGACATCGATGTAGGCCGCGCGGCTGCGCTGGCTCCAGCGCCCGGCATTGGCCGCGCTGAAACCCGGCGCACCATTTGCCCCACCGGCCAGGCCGGTCACCGCACCCGGGCCGATCGCGTACGACGCCGGATCGCCGGCATCCACCCCGTAGGTTTCCTCGCGCGTCTCCGCGCCGAAGGCGATGTTGATCGGCGCGGCCAGCGCGCTGACCGGCAGCGAATAGACGAGATCCGCGTTGAGGTTCTTCTCTTCCTGCGAGAGGCGCCCAAGGTAGAACGAGGTTGGGCTGTCCGGGCCGAGCGAGGCGTTGATCGAATTGCCCAGCGTGTAGTCGATGCGATTGCGCCCGTAGGAGCCGCTCACATCCCATCGCCAGCGCTCGCCCCAGTAGCCGCGCAGGCCGAGCACGCCCTGCAGGTCGTCCTGCTCGTTGCCGTATTTCGGGCTGAAGCCGGTCGGGTACAGGCTGCGCGCATCCCAGCCGGGGAACACGCGGCTGCGGTTGTAGACCGAAGCGGTGCCATCGGGATTGCGCCAGTTGAAATCACTGACGCCTTCGCTGTGCCCGTACAGACCGAAGCCGTAAAGGTCGACGCTGTCGTTCAAGGCCAGGGTGAGGTTGAAGCCGAAATGGCGGTTTTCCAGGTCGGGCTGGCCCCAGCGCTGCACGGGATCGGGCACGACCAGATCCGGATGGGCGTTCTGGAAGGCGATCGCATCGGCGCGCTGGCGGCTGCGCGAGGTCGCATCGGACTTGTCCCAGTCGGCGAACAGCGACAGGCTGCCCTTGTCGCCCAGTGCAAAGCCGTGGCGGCCGCCGATCTTGCGGCCGGTGCCATCGCCCTCGCTGTATTCGGAGAGGCCCAGCGACAGCTCACCCCCGACGCGATCATCCAGGATGATGTTGATCACCCCGGCGATGGCATCCGAGCCGTATTGCGCCGACGCACCGTCGCGCAGCACTTCGATGCGCTGGATCGCATGCACCGGAATCTGGGCCAGGTCCGGGCCCTGCGCACCGCGTGCACCGAGCAGCGCAGAGCGGTGGAAGCGCCGGCCGTTGACCAGCACCAGGGTCTGGTCCGGCGAGAGGCCACGCAGCGTGGCCGGCCGCACGAACACCAGGCCGTCGTTCATCGGCATGCGTTGCACCACGAACGACGGCACCAGCTGGGCCAGCACATCGTTGAGGTCGGACGACTCGATCGCCTGGATCTCTTCCTGCGAGAACACGTCCACCGGGGCCAGCGTGTCGAACTGCGTGCGGTTGCTGCCGCGCGTGCCGGTGACGATCATCGTGTCCAGGGTGGCGGGGGCCGCGGCATTCCCTGCCGGAGCGGCCTCGGCGCGCGCATCGGCGGCGGTGGCGAAGGTAAGGACGGACAGCACCGCAACAGCAAGGGCACAACGATTCACTGACGACTCCGCGAACGAACAGATGGGGGGTGCCGTGACGGTGTGTCACGACATCCTCACAGTCTGTTGACGCGATATTGCCCGGCCGTGACACACAGGCGACGGTCTGCAGCCCACCGGACGTAGCCAAGCGCACGGCGTTTACCCGGTCCCGACACCACCCTGACGCTTGTCTCACTAAATGATAATGCCTATCATTCACCAATCCGCTGTGCGCCTGGCCAATTGACGCACCGAGGCCCTGCGCTTTCCCGCGCGACGGTCCCGTGTACCTCCCATGATCCGTGGTTCCTCGCACCGCCTTCTGCCTTTGGCAGCGTCGCTGCGCGCGCGTGCTGCCGATTCTCACACTGGAAGGGATGGCCACTATTCTTCATCACCGGCTGCGGCCGGTGATGCCCGTTTCCCCGATCGATCAGCAGGTTTCCGTGGACAGCACGCCGAACGCCAGCGCCAGGTTCAACCGTCTTGGTTCTTTCTTCACCCGCCCCTGGTTGGGCGTGTTGTCACGCTCGCTCGCCGCGATCTTCGGCGGCTACGCACTGGCCGCCACCTGCTCGATGTTCTTCGCCGTCGCCCTGCCGATCGCGCGTGGCCAGGCCGTGCTGACCGGCATGCTGGTGGCGATCGTGCTGTGCGCCTGCGCGGCGTTGTGGGCGTTCGCCACCCGCACCGCCCTGCGCGCCTGGGTCGGGATCCTGGTTCCCACCGTGCTGTTCTGGGTGGGCACCCGCCTGCTGCAGGGGGCCGCATGAAAAATGGATTCCGCCAGTCGATGGCCTGGCTGCACACCTGGACCGGCCTGCTGGTCGGCTGGCTGCTGCTGCTGATTTTCATGGCCGGCACCGCCAGCTATTACCGCGAAGAGATCAGCCGCTGGATGCGCCCGGAACTGCCGCGCAGCAGCGTCACCGCCGACGTGGCCGCCGAACGTGCGCTGACCTTCCTGCAGCACAAGGCCCCGCAGGCCGAGAGCTGGAACGTCACTCTGCCCGACCCCCGCAACCCGGCGATGCGCATGTTCTGGCGCAACCCCGAATCGATGGTCAAGCCGCCGGTGGAAGGCGAGCGTCGCCGGCGCGGCGGTGGTCGCTTCGGCGATGCCACCGTCGATCCGAACACCGGCGAGGAGATCGCCGCGCGCGAGACCCGCGGTGGCGACTTCTTCTACCGCCTGCATTTCGACCTGCACTACATCCCGGTGTACTGGGCGCGTTACCTGGTGGGGTTCTGCGCGATGTTCATGCTGGTGGCGATCATCACCGGCGTGATCACGCACAAGAAGATCTTCAAGGACTTCTTCACCTTCCGTCCGGAAAAGGGCCTGCGTTCGTGGCTGGATTTCCACAACGTCAGCGCGGTGATGGCCCTGCCGTACCACGCGATGATCACCTACACCGGCATCGTCACCCTGATGTTCATGTACCTGCCGTGGGGCGTGAGCGTGGCCTACCCCAAGGATGAGGAGGCGTTCTTCAGCGAGGCCTTCGCGCGCCTGGCCGAGATCGAGACCCCCGCCGAGGGACGCGCCACGCCCCTGCCGATCCAGCAGCTGCTGGACAGCGCCCGCGCCGAATGGAAGGGCGCGGACGTGGCCGGCTTCACCCTGTACCACCCGGGCGCGGCCAACGCGATCGTGGACATCACCCAGCGCGATGGAAAGCGCCTGTCGGTGGATACGCCGTCGCTGCGTTTCAATGCCATCACCGGCCAGTTGATCGAGGCCAGCCCGGCCTCGGGCGGCGCGACCCAGACCCGCGGCGTGATGTACGGCCTGCACCTGGCCCGCTTCGCGGATTGGGGCCTGCGCGCCCTGTTCTTCCTGTCCGGGCTGATCGGCTGCCTGATGGTGGCCAGCGGCGTGGTCCTGTGGGCGGTCAAGGAGCGGCCCAAGCACGCCAAGTCCGGCAAGACCGGCTTCGGCCTGCGCCTGGTCGACGCGCTCAACATCGGCGCGGTTGCTGGCCTACCGATCGCGTTCGCGACCTACTTCCTGGCCAACCGTCTGCTGCCCGTCCACATGGCCGAGCGTTCCGATGCCGAGGTCAATGCCTTCTTCTATGCCTGGGCCGCTGCCTTGCTGGCCGGCTTCGTCTGGCCGAAGCGGATGATGTGGACCTGGCAGCTGTATCTGGGTGGCGTGCTGTTCGCCCTGATCCCGGTGGTCAACGCACTCACCACGCATGCGCATCTGGGCGTGACCCTGCGTAGCGGTGACTGGGTGCTGGCCGGGTTCGACCTGACCATGCTCGCCTTCGGCGCGATGCTGGCCTACTGCGGCCATCGCATGCAGCGCTGGCAGCCCCCGCTGAGCGCGGCCGAAAAGAAGCGTCGCCAGCAGGCGGCCGCGGCGGAGGCCACGGCATGATGCTGCTCGCCATCACGCTGACCTTCTCGGCATTCACGGCGCTGTCGCTGGCCATGGACAAGCACCAACTGGACCTGCATGGCAAAGCCGGCGCCAGCGCATCCCGCATGCGGGTATGGCGCTGGGTGGGCTGGGCGCTGCTGACCGTCGCATTCGCGCTGTGCGTGCTGGACCACGGCTGGGCGATCGGTCCGGTGCTGTGGCTGGGCGCGCTGACGATCAGCGGGGTGGTGATCGCGTTCGGGCTGTATCCATACCGCCCGCGCTGGATCGCGCCGCTGGCGTGGGCGTTGCCGGTGGTGGGGCTGGCGGTGGCGCTCATCGCGCGCTGAGGGAACGGCCACGCATGACGTGGCCCTGCCTTCAGATCGATCCCTGCGGTGCACCCGCCGCCCCCCCCAGGTGCGTAGCTGCATCGCGATCGCCGCTCAGGGCACCAGTGAGAACATGTGCGCGGCGGCAGGACGGTCGTCGATGACCAGTCGGTTGCGCGCCACGCCCTCGCGCAGGGCGCCGGACTTCACCGCCACCCGTTCGCTGGCGAGGTTGCCCACGGCCACGACGATCTCCACCCGATGCAGGCCCAGCGGCCCGAATGCCTGGACGGCCAGTGCCTGCACGACGCGGGGCGCGACACCCTGGCCGCGACACGCCTGCCGGACCCAGTACCCCAGGTTGCAGAACCGGGGGTCGGCCTGGATCTTGTTCAGTCCCGCGCCGCCAACGAAGGCGGCGGTGTCGCGGTCGAATACCCCGTACTCGCAGGCCGTGCCTGCCGCCCAGCCGTCCCGGCAGGCCTGGAACCACTGCAGCGCCTGCTCGACGCTGTAGTCGACCGAGCTCCACGGCATCCAGCGCCGCATACCCTCGGCCGATTCGCGCACCGCCGCTGCGAACGCGGCGGCGTCGGCATCCTCGAACGGTCGCAGCAGCAGCCCGTCGGCGTGGAGGTGGCTGTCGTCCATGTCAGCCCCTTCCCGTCAGGCGCCGTAGCGGCGCAGTTCCCACGCGCGGTGGATGCGCGGGTTGCGTTCGAAGTCGGCACCGATGGTCTCGGGCGAAATCTCCTTGCACTCCGCGAATTCCTTGATCGCTTCGTCGTCCAGCTTGAAGCGGCGGAAGTTGTTGGAGAAATACAGCACGCCTTCCGGGCTCAGGCGCGCCACGGCCGCGCGCAGCAGGCGCACGTGTTCGCGCTGGATGTCGAAATCATCGGCGCGGGCCGAGTTGGAGAACGTCGGCGGATCGCAGAAGATCACGTCGAAGCGGTGGCGCTCTGCTTCCAGCCACGCCAGGGCATCGGCCTGGATCAACTGGTGCTGGCTGCCGCCCTTGCCGTTCAAGGCCAGGTTGTCGGCGCACCACTGCAGGTAGGTACCGGACAGATCCACGCTGGTGGTCGTCGCGGCACCGGCCACGGCGGCCTGCACCGAGGCGACGCCGGTGTAGCAGAACAGGTTGAGGAAACGCTTGCCCTGGGCTTCCTGCGCCATGTGCCAGCGCAGCGGGCGATGGTCCAGGAACAGGCCGGTATCCAGATAGTCAAACAGGTTCACGCGCAGCAGGGCATCGTTCTCGCGCACCAGCACGAACTCGCCGCGCTGCTCGAAACGACCGTACTTGCTGCCGCCCTTGCCACGCTCGCGCGACTTCAGCGCGACCTGCTCGGCCGGCACCTGGAAGACCTCACGCGCGGCCGACAGCAGCTCGTTGCGACGACGACGCACATCGACATCCGGAATGGTCGCCGGGGCCGCGTATTCCTGCACATGCAGGAAGGTGCGGCGGGCACCGCCATCTTCTTCGTAGACATCGATGGCGGCTGCGTATTCCGGCAGATCGGCATCGTAGACGCGGTAGCAGGTGATGCTCTCGCGCGTCCGCCACGTCTTGAACTTCTTGATGTTCTTGCGCAGGCGGTTGGCCACCATCTGCGCGCCTTCGCTGAGCTCGCGCGGCTGGCCGGTGTTCTCGCGCTGCGGCACCGCGATCGGGTCGCAGACGATCAGCGCGCACTCGATGGCGCCGTTGAACAGCTGGTACTTCTTGTTGGCGCGCAGGCCGGTGGCGAACGCCAGGTCGGCGCTGCCGCACAGCAGGCTGGCACGCCACTGCGGCACCGCGCGCTTGAGCGCGTCGCCGAGGCGGCGATACAGCAGGGCATCGGCGGCCAGGCGCTCGTCGTAGGGCGGATTGCAGACCACGCAGCCGGTTTCCTGCAGCGGCACCTGCACATCGGCCACGTCGCGCACGCCGAACCAGATCGCGTGCGAGACACCGGCGGTCTCGGCGTTTTCCTTGGCCGCGCGGATCGCATGCGGATCGATGTCGCTGCCGTGGATCACCTGCTTGAGCGCACCGCGGCCGGCTTCCTCGCGCGTGCGCGCTTCGGCCATCAAGGTGTTCCAGCTCTCGCGGTCAAAGCCCAGCCAGCGGCTCGGCGGGATGCTGCCGTGGCGCTGCAGGCCCGGGGCGACGTCGGCGGCCATCAGCGCGCCTTCGATCAGCAGCGTGCCACTGCCGCACATCGGGTCGAGCAGGCCACCGCCTTCACTGTGGATCTTCGGCCAGTTGGCGCGCAGCAATACGGCAGCGGCCAGGTTTTCCTTCAGCGGCGCCTCGTTCTGCGCCATCCGCCAGCCGCGGCGATGCATCGGGCCACCGCCCAGATCGATCGAGATCGTGGCCCGGCCCTTGCGCAGCGACAGATTGATCCGCACGTCCGGGAACTCGACGTTCACCGACGGCCGTTCCAGGCCCTGCGCGCGCAGGCTGTCGACCACGCCATCCTTGACCCGCTGCGCGGCGAAGCGCGCGTGGGTGATCTCGGTACCGGACACATGCGCGTCCACCGACAGGGTCAGCTCGGGGCTGATGTGCTGCTCCCACGCCATCGCCGACACGCCCTGGTAGAGCGAGCCCTCGTCCGGGCACTCGAACTCGGCCAGCGGCCACAGCACCCGGCTGGCCAGGCGCGACCACAGCACCACGCGCTGTGCCTGCGCCAGCTCGCCCTCGGCGTTGACGCCGGAAATGGTGGCGGTGGCCTTGTCCAGGCCGAGCGCCAACAGTTCGTCGGCGAGCAGATACTCCAGGCCCTTGGCGCAGGAAACAAAGAATTTCACGGAATCGGTATCGCAGGTCAGCGGAGAGGGGGTGCCCACGGGCACGGCAAGCAGCCGGGCACGGAGCCCGGGTGGCCATTGTACGTGACGTGGGCGGGATCGCCCGGTTACAGCGAGGCCAGCAATTCCTCGAACGCCCGGCTCGAGGCCTCGACGTGGTCGGTCAGCCGGTGCCCGTCATCCACCATCAGCAGGCGCGCCGAGCGGGCCTGGGCCCAGGCGATCACCTCGGCCGGCGGGATCAGCTCGTCGTGCCAGGCATGCACCACGCTGGTCGGCACGCGGGCCGCGTCCAGGGCCGGCATCGGCCCCATCCGGGTCGGCGGCACCATCAGGAACAGGCCACGGACCCGTACCTGCAGCGAGGCGATGGCCGAAATGTAGGACCCCAGGCTGGAGCCGGCCAGCACCACCGGGCCCTCGGCGGCACGGGCGGCGGCGAGGGTGACCAGGCGCTGCAGGCGGGCGCGCACGTCGCCCAGGCTGCTGACCTCCCGCTGGGCGTCCAGGTCGGTGTAGTCGGGGCGCTCGTGGGTCCAGCCCAGGCGTTCGGCCACCTCGGCCAGGGCGGTCACCTTGATCGCGTCGGGGCCACTTTCAAAGCCGTGGGAGAGGATGCAGTGGCCGCGGCTCATGCGCGTACCGCGCGGGAATCGATAGGAGCGTTCATGCCCAAATGCTAGCATCGCCGCATGCCCGACCGCGCCCCGCCCGCCATCGATGCACAGCCCCTGCCCTACCAGGACAGGCTGCTGCCGCGCACGCACGACGAGATCGATCTGGTGGTCATCCACTGCACCGAACTGCCTGACCTGGCCATGGCGCGCGCCTACGGCGAGCGTGTGCTGTATGAGAGCGGCGCCGGCAACAGCGGCCACTACTACATCGACCGCGACGGGCGCATCGTCCAGTACGTGGCGCTGGACCGCGTCGCGCATCAGGTCAGCGGCTTCAATCCGCGCTCGATCGGCATCGAACTGGTCAACACCGGGCGTTACCCGCACTGGTGGGATTCCCGGCACCAGGCGATGGACGAGCCCTACCCCGATCTGCAGATCGCGGCCCTGATCGATCTGCTGCAGCATCTGTGCGGGACGCTGCCGGCGCTGACACATATCGCCGGCCATGAGTGGCTGGATACGCGCGAGGAAGTGGCCAGCGACGATCCGGAGCGGCGCGTGCCACGCAAGCGCGATCCGGGTCCGTTGTTCCCGTGGCCGCGCGTGCTGGCGGCAGTGCCGTTGCAGGAACTGCGTGGGTGATGATCAGCCGGTGGCGACGGGACGCGACGGGTCGCTGACCCAGCCGCTCCACGAATCCGCATAGATCCGCGCACCTTCCAGCCCCGCGACGTCCATCGCCAGCAGCAGGTGGCAGGCGGTGACGCCGGAGCCACACATCAACACCACCTCGTCCGGCGCGTGGGTGCCGATCAGCGGCTGCAGCGCCGCGCGCAGATCGTCCGCAGGGCGCAACCGCCCGTCATGCACGTTCAACGCGAAAGGACGATTCACCGCGCCGGGCACGTGGCCGGCGACCGGATCCAACGGTTCCACTTCGCCACGGAAGCGTTCACCGGCCCGCGCATCGATCAGCCAGCCCGGCGCGTGCTTCAACCGCGCCTGCACCTCCTCCACCGAGGCGATCCGGTTGCGGTCGAAACGACCGGGGTACGGCGGCAACGGGGACACCTGCGGCAGCGCCGCCGTCACCGGCAAACCAGCCGCCTGCCAGGCGGCGAAGCCACCATCGAGCACCTGCACGTGCGCATGTCCGATCAGCCGCAGCAGCCACCAGAGGCGCGCGGCGGCCATGCTGCCGTCGCCGGCGTCGTAGACCACGACCCGGGTCTGCGGCCCGATGCCCCACTCGCCCAGGCGCGCGGCGAACGCGTCGCTGTCCGGCAGCGGGTGACGGCCATGGCCGGTACGGCCGAGATCGGACAGATCCCGGTTGAGATCGGCGTACAGCGCACCGGGCAGATGGCCCTGTGCATACAGTTGCGCACCGGACTGCGGGTCGGCGAGCGAGAAACGCGCATCCACCACCGTCAGCGGCGGGGCGGCACTGGCCGTCGCCCGTGCATCCATCAGGCGCGTGGCGCCCTCCTCCAGGGCCTTTGCGAGGGCGGTGACATCGATCAGTGGCGTGGTCATGCGGTCTGCTCCAGGCGGCGACGCAGGTTGTAGAGAATGGCGGCGGTCGCGCCCCAGATCCGCTGCCCGGGCCAGCCGTATTCGAGCACGTGGCGGATGCGCCCGCGATGGTCGATCTCGACGTGGTGCAGGTTGGCCGGATCCATCAGGTAGGACAGCGGCACTTCGAATACTTCCGCGACCTCCCCCGGTTCGGGTACGGCCACGAACGCGGGATCGATCACCGCCACCACCGGCATGACCCGATAGCCGGTGATGGTCACGAACGGGTCGAGATACCCGAGCACCTGCACCTGGTCGTGCTTGAGCGCGATTTCCTCGTCGCTCTCGCGGATCGCGGCCGCCACGGCGTCACGGTCGTCCGGCTCCATTCGGCCGCCGGGGAAGCCGACCTGGCCCCCATGGTGGCGCAGCGTGTCGGTACGCCGGGTCAGCAGCACCTGGGCGCCGCCCTCGCGCGGAATGATGCCGGCCAGCACGGCGGCTTCGACCGGTGGGCCGGGCGGCAGGAGATCGATGAGTTCGCTGCGGTTCCAGCCATCGCCCTGCGGCGGCTGGTCCAGCGGATGCAGTGCGCGCAGCAGGCGTTCGTGCTCGGCCAGCGAACCGCGCAGCGACTGACGCAGTTGTTCGCGCAGGGGCAGCGTGCGCTGCATGACGTGATGCTGTTCGGGTCGGCTCATGGTTCGCCAGCGGGTGATCTCATCCACGGTGCGCAGGCAGCCCGTGCAGATACCGGCGCGATCCAGTGCGCAGATTCCGATGCAGGGAGTGGGCGCGGCATGCGGGGATTCTTCCATCGATTGGACCGCTCAACAGTAGCGCGAATGCACGGAAACGAAAAACGCGCCGGTGTTTCCACCGGCGCGTTCTTGATGTTGCAGAAATTACTTGACGCTGACGAGCTTGATTTCGAACTGCACCGCAACGTTCGGCGGGAACGGCGTGCGCGGATCGGCACCATAAGCCTGTTCCGGCGGCAGCGTCACTTCCCACTTGGAGCCGGCCGGCATCTGCAGCAGGGCTTCACGCATGGCCTTCATTTCGACTTCGCTGACCTTGATGCCCGGGATCTGCTGGGCCGGGCGCGCTTCGGCCGGACGGGTGCCGAACGGATACGGACCGGCCACTTCCAGCTGCACGGTGCTGGCCTGGGTCGGCTTGGCACCCTTGCCTGCTTCGATCACGCGGTACTGCACGCCGCTCGGAAGCGACTGCACGCCGGCCTTGGCCTTGTTGGCGGCCAGGAACTGGGTGCTCTTGGTCTTGTTCTCGGCGGCAGCCTTGTCGTACTCGGCCTTGGCGGCCTGGGCACGACCCTGCTCACGCTTCTGGAAGGCTTCGACGGCGGGCTTCAACTGCTCGGCCGTGATCGACGGCTGCTTCTTGGCGTAGGCATCCTGCAGGCCCTTCACCACCGAGTTGATGTCCAGCTGCTCGCCGCGTGCGGTGAGTTCAGCCAGGTTGTTACCGTAGTCGTAACCGAAGTAATAGCTCAGCTTGCCCTTTTCGGACGAGGTGTCCTGGGCGAAGGCATTGCCCGTCAGGGCCAGGGCCGCGACGGCGACCGCGATAGAACGCAACTTCATCAAACTTTTCTCCAGGGGTGGTAACTCAGGACGCGTTGGGCCGCCCTGAGGCGACGGGTTAGGATAGCCGCCGCAACGTTGAACCGCCACTAACGACGGAGGCTCTGACCTGACTTCGTTTCAAGAGTTCAACATCACTATTTTTTAACGTTTTCAGGAGTCCTGCCGTGGCCGACGCCCTTATCGCGATTATGGACGATGGTGCCGTACGCACCGTGACGGTCAACCGCCCGGACAAGCTCAACGCCCTCGACCGGGCCACGCTGGAAGCCTTGGATGCCGCCTTCGCCGCGGCGGCCGCCGATCCGGACGTGCGGGTGGTGGTGCTGACCGGCGCCGGTCCCAAGGCGTTCGTTGCCGGGGCCGACATCGCCGAAATGAACGGCCTGAGCGCGGTTCAGGGTCGTGATTTCTCGCTGCTGGGCCAGGGGTTGATGCGGCGCATCGAGCGGATGCCCAAGCCGGTCATCGGCAAAATCAATGGATTCGCGCTGGGTGGCGGGCTGGAGCTGGCGATGGCCTGCCACCTGCGGGTGGCCGCCGAGACCGCCAGACTCGGCCAGCCGGAGATCAACCTGGGGCTGATCCCCGGCTTCGGTGGCAGCCAGCGCCTGCTGCGTCTGTGTGGCCGCGCCGCCGCGCTGGAGCTGTGCCTGCTCGGCGCCCCGATCACCGCCGCCCGCGCCGCGCAGTTGGGGATCGTCAACGAGGTCGTCCCGGCCACCGATCTGGATGCCCGCGTCCACGCACTGGCGTCGCAGCTTGCCTCGGCCGCGCCCCTGGCGCTGCGCGGCATCCTGGATGCCATCCACATCGGCGGCGAGTGCGCGCTGGGCGAAGGTCTGGAATACGAGAGCGCGCAGTTCGGCCTGATGTTCGCCACCGAGGACATGCGCGAAGGCACCAGCGCCTTCCTCGCGCGCCGCCCGCCGGTGTTCCAGAACCGCTGAGCCATGTCGCCTTCCGATACCGCTTCGCCAGCGCAGCTGCTGGCACTCGTGCGTGACGATCACTGGGACGCCGCGCTTGCGGCCGGCCTGATGGACTACGTCCCGCAGCCGGGCGACGAGCACCTGCTGGCCGACCATCCCGATCTGCCACAGCGCCTCCAGCACGCACAGCAGCAGCTGCAGCGCGCCTGGGATGCACGCGAACGCTATCGCCAACGCGGGCAGCGGCTCGCCCGTCGCGCCGCCGAACGGGAGGCGCGCCGCGCGCCGCCTCCCACACCCGACATCCAGAAACCCGCCCTGCCCTCGGCCGCCGCCGCGATTCTCGCGCGCGCCAAGGCGAAGGCGGCCGGGCGTTTCCCCTGATGGCCACGATGAAGAAAACCGCCGCACGCAGCGCGCGCATGCCCAAGGCCGATGTGATCGAAATGTTCACCCGCCTGCGCGAGCTCAACCCGCACCCCAGGACCGAACTGGAGTACAGCTCACCCTTCGAACTGCTGGTGGCGGTGACGCTGTCGGCGCAGGCCACCGACGTCGGCGTCAACAAGGCCACGCGCAAGCTGTTTCCCGTCGCCAACACGCCGCAGGCGATCCTCGACCTCGGTGAGGAGGGCTTGAAGAAGTACATCGCCACCATCGGCCTGTACAACGCCAAGGCAAAGAACGTGATCGCCGCCTGCGCGATGCTGGTCAACCAGCACGGCGGCGACGTGCCGCGCGATCGCGCCGCACTCGAGGCATTGCCCGGCGTTGGCCGCAAGACCGCCAACGTGGTGCTCAACACCGCGTTCGGTGAACCGGTGATGGCGGTCGACACGCACATCTTCCGCGTCTCCAACCGGACCGGCCTGGCGCCGGGCAAGGACGTGCGCGCGGTGGAGGACCTGCTGGTCAAGGTGATCCCCGCCGAGTTCCTGCTCGATGCGCATCACTGGCTGATCCTGCACGGCCGCTACGTGTGCAAGGCACGCAAGCCGGACTGCCCGCAATGCGTGATCCGCGACCTGTGCCGGTTCAAGGAAAAAACCGCCGCCTGAACGGGGGCGCGATTGCCATATGGACGCAACCCGGCGGTCATCTCCGCCGGGCATAAATGGCAGCCCCTGACGCCGCTTGGGATACGGCAGATGACGGTTTGTCTGAAACTGTCACATTTACGCAATCTTCACTAATTAGCCTGCGCAGCATCTTCCCACCTGCCTGCAAGGCTCCTTCCATGAAACTGCATCGCCAACTTCTTACTGCGGCCGTGGTGGCTGCGCTGTTCGTTCCGGCCGCTCACGCTGAAGTGGCCATCGATGTGATCGGCGGTTCGGAAATCACGTTCGAGGGCCTGGTCCAGGCCGACGGCAACTGGTTCGACAACGATCTGACCGACCTCAATGGCGGCGACGCCGGCAACGGCAAGAACAGCGAGTTCGAGCTGCGCCGCGCCGAGCTGGTGCTCAAGGGCAAGGGCCCGGGCAACGTGGAATGGGTGGTGGGCTACGACGCCAAGGCCGACAAGTTCCTGGACACCAACCTGAAGTACAAGCTGGCCGGCAACGCCAACCACTTCGTGCAGTTCGGCCAGTTCAAGCAGCCCAACAGCCTGGAAGAACTGTCCAGCACCAAGAACAACGACTTCATCTCCAAGGCCGCGGTCACCAACACCTATGCAGTGGCCCGCCGCCTCGGTGGCGCCTACAGCATCGGCGACAACAACTGGTCCGTCACCGCCAGCGGCTTCGGCCGCGAACTGACCCGCAACCTGGCCCACGGCAGCGGCTACGGCGCGCGTGGTACCTGGGCCCCGATCAATGACAAGGGCCAGGTCCTGCACTTCGGCCTGAGCTACGTCGACTACGACACCGATGCGGACACCCTGCGCGTGCGCGCCCGTCCGAACGCCGACCTGGCCACCGCGCGCCTGGTCGACAGCGGCAACCTGGTCGACACCGACCGCGTCAGCACGATCGGTGCCGAAGCGATGTACATCGGCGGCCCGTTCAAGGCGCAGGCCGAGTACTACACCAGCAAGGCCAAGCGCTACTCGCACGACAACTACAGCAGCGACGGCTACTACGTCAGCGGCCTGTGGAACATCAGCGGCGAGACCTGGGGCTACAAGGGCGGCACCCCGACCACCGGCCTGCCGGACGAGCCGGGCCGCGGCATGTGGCAGCTGGGCGCGCGTTACGACCACATGGACCTCAACGACGGCAACCTGTCGGCGAATCCGGTGGCCGGTCGCCCGCCGATCGTCGATGGCGTGCTCGGCGGCAAGATGGACATCTGGACCGTGGGCGTGAACTACTACTGGCGCTCCAACACCAAGTTCGCCCTGAACTACGTGATGGTGGACAGCAAGAAGTACAGCTCCACCGCCCGTACGTTCGTCAACGACGATCCGAACATCCTGGAAGCGCGCCTGCAGTTCTTCTGGTAAGCCCTGCAACACGCGTGTGACACAAAGGCGCAGCTTCGGCTGCGCCTTTTTTCGTGCCCGTGCGCGGGTATGCTGGGCGCCCTTTGCCCATGGATGGACCCCGATGCGTACCGCACTCCCGCTGCTGCTGGCCGTCGCGTGCAGTGCCGCCGCCCTGCCCGCCCACGCGCAGGACTGCCACGACGCCCGGGCCGCCGCGGAGGAGGCATACGTGGTGCGGGCAGACGGCGCGCTGCCCGATCGCCCCGGCTACACCCGTGACACGGCCGCCAGCGTCTGCCGGCGCTGGCCCGCGCGCCCCGAGCTGACCCTGGTGGCCACGCCCGTCTGGCGCGACGGTGGCGACAACGACGCCCGCGACGGCGATGTGGAGGTGCTGGTGATCGATTCCGACACCCTCGCCACGCGCGCATGGACGGTGCTGCCCGGCGCACTCGACAGCGATGCGGTCTTCTTCGACGGCATGCACCTGGATACCGCGCGCTACCAGCTCGCGCCGGACACCCTCGCGTTCGGCCTGCGCGTGCAGCGGCGCAATGGCTCCGGGCCCAATCCTTTCAGCGAAGAACAAGTGCAGCTGCTGGCGGTGCAGGCAGACACGCTGCGCACGCTTGGACCACCGATGGTGCTGCGTCGCTTCCAGGCCGAGTGGGACACCCGCTGCGCCGGTGAATCCACCGACGTAACGCGCACCGTCGCGGTCGGCCCGCAAGGCAGGCACGGTTTGGCCGACCTCGTCCTGCGCGAGCGCCGGGTCACCACGCACAGCTGGATGGACGGCGACACCTGCCGCGACCAGGACACGCCGGTGGAAGGCGAGCGCCACGTGCTGCGCTTCGACGGCCGCCGCTACGCGGTCCCGGAGGCGTTGCAGCCGTTGTGACACCCCGCCCGGAAGGCGTGTCACGAGGTGGTCATATGACAGTCGCTGCGCTGTCATCGAACCGTTATGGAATGAGCACCGGGCGGGACACCCCGCACCTTCATCCATCCCAGGAGCCACCCCGTGATCCACGCCTTCAAGTCGCGCGCCGCCGTTGCCGTCCTCGCCGCGTCGTCCGTGTTCGCCGCCAATGCCGCCGATGTGACCGGCGCGGGCGCCTCGTTCATCTACCCGGTCATGTCCAAGTGGTCGGCCGACTACAGCACCGCGACCGGCAAGAAGGTCAACTACCAGTCCATCGGCTCCGGTGGCGGCATCGCCCAGATCAAGGCCGCGACGGTTGATTTCGGCTCCTCCGATGCCCCGCTGAAGCCGGAAGAGCTGGCGGCAGCCGGCCTGGCCCAGTTCCCGTCGGTCATCGGCGGCGTGGTCCCGGTGATCAACGTGGCCGGCATCGCGCCGGGCGCGCTGAAGCTGGATGGCCCGACCCTGGGCAACATCTTCCTTGGCAAGATCAAGACCTGGAACGACCCGGCGATCGCCGCACTGAACCCGGGCGTCAAGCTGCCGGACGGCAAGATCACCGTCGTGCACCGCTCGGACGGTTCGGGCACCACCTTCAACTTCGTCAACTACCTCTCCAAGGTCAACCCGGAGTGGAAGACCAAGGTCGGTGAAGGCACGTCGGTCCAGTGGCCGGTCGGCATCGGCGGCAAGGGCAACGAAGGCGTCGCCGCCTACGTGAAGCAGATCAAGGGCGGCATCGGCTACGTCGAACTGTCCTACGCGCTGCAGAACAAGATGTCCTACGCCGCGATGAAGAACGCCTCGGGCAAGATCGTGCTGCCGAGCGACACCTCCTTCGCCGCCGCTGCCGCCAGCGCCGACTGGGCCAGCGCGAAGGACTTCTACCTGGTCATGACCAACGCCCCGGGCGCCGATGCGTGGCCGATCACCGCCACCAACTTCATCCTGGTCCGCAAGCAGCCCAAGAACGTCGCCAACGCCAAGGCCACCCAGGAGTTCTTCCGCTGGATCTACAAGAGCGGCGATGCCCAGGCCAAGCAGCTCGACTACGTCCCGCTGCCGGACACCCTGGTCAAGCAGATCGAGACCTACTGGTCGCAGAACCTGAAGTACTGATCGATCGACCGGGTCACCACCCACGGTGGTGACCTACCGGTAGGTACCGACGTTGGTCGGTACGCGTCGCCCCCGACGCAGCCACCGGACAGTGCAATGGCGCCGGAGGGTCCTCTCTCCCCCTTTCGGCGCCATCGGGCGCGGACCGCAAGGTTCCGCGCCTTTTTGTTGCCTGCCCCTGCGAGCCCGGCCCTTGTGCCGCAAGGCTTCGCGTGCGCCCGGTCACGGCGTCATCAAGCTGTAACAAAAACATCATTTCATAGTCGCGTCGCCGGAAAGACCGGCCCTTGTCCCGCTATGGAGTGACGCATGAAACTGCACACGGCCAGCATCGCCGCCCTTTCCCTGGCCATCGCGCTGGGTCTTTCCGCCTGCAAGCCGGGCGCTGAAGGCCAGGCCGCCGCGCCGGCCACCGACGCGCCCGCCGCCGCCCCTGCCGCAGGCGACCGCCTCACCGCCGAGATTTCCGGGGCCGGTGCCTCCTTCATCTTCCCGCTGGTGTCCAAGTGGTCGGCCGACTACAACACCGCCACCGGCGCCAAGATCAACTACCAGTCGATCGGCTCGGGTGGCGGCATCGCCCAGATCAAGGCCGGCACCGTTGATTTCGGTTCCTCCGACAAGCCGCTGAGCAGCGAAGAGCTGGCCCAGGCCGGCCTCGGCCAGTTCCCGTCGGCGATCGGCGGCGTGGTCCCGGTGGTCAACATCGACGGCCTGGAAGCAGGCAAGCTGCGCCTCAGCGGCGCCCTGCTGGCCGACATCTTCCTGGGCAAGGTCAAGACCTGGAACGACCCGGCCATCGTCGCCGCCAACCCGGGCGTCACACTGCCGGACGGCAAGATCACCCTGGTCCACCGTTCGGACGGTTCGGGCACCACCTTCAACTTCTCCAACTACCTCTCCAAGGTCAGCCCGGACTGGAAGAGCAAGGTCGGCGAAGGCACCTCGGTGCAGTGGCCGGACGGCGTGGGTGGCAAGGGCAATGAAGGCGTGGCCTCGTACGTGAAGCAGATCAAGGGCTCGATCGGCTACGTCGAACTGGCCTACGCGCTGCAGAACGGCATGCCGTATGCCTCGATGCAGAACGCCGCCGGCAACTGGGTGCAGCCGAGCGCGGAAACCTTCGCCGCTGCCGCCGCCAGCGCCGACTGGGCCAGCGCCAAGGACTTCAACCTGGTCATCACCAATGCCCCGGGCGACCAGGCATGGCCGATCACCGCCACCAACTTCATGCTGATGCACAAGCAGCCCAAGGATGCCCAGCGCAGCAAGGACACCCTGGCGTTCTTCAAGTGGGCGTTCGAGAAGGGCCAGACGCAGGCCAACGAACTGCACTACGTGCCGCTGCCGGCCGAGCTGGTCACCCAGATCGAAGCGTACTGGACCAGCGAGTTCAAGTGAAAAAGTCAGGCCCGCGCGCGGCGCGGGCCTGACCGATCGTCGTGCCGGGCGCGGCGCGGCCGCACCACGCGCCTCTGGTGTTGCGGGGCCGCGCCCGGCACTACCTCTTCTCTTTTCGGGCCCCCGCCTCAGCCATGAATGCCATCGCCCAGCCTGTTCCCGCACCGTCCCTCCGCGACCTGCGTGATGCCCGCAACGACAAACTGTTCCGCTGGGTCCTGATCGCCACCGTCGTCCTGGTGCTGGTCGCCCTGGCCTGCGCCGCGCTCTCGATGCTGTGGGGCGGCCGCCATGCCCTGCAGGAGCAGGGCCTGAGCTTCTTCTATTCGTCCGAATGGAATCCGGTCGAGAACAAATTCGGTGCCCTCGCACCGATCTACGGCACCCTCGTCACCGCACTGATCGCGATGGTCATCGCCGTGCCGGTGAGCTTCGGTATCGCCTTCTTCCTGACCGAGGTCGCCCCGCGCTGGCTGCGTGGCCCGGTCGGTACCGCCATCGAACTGCTGGCCGGTATCCCCTCGATCATCTACGGCATGTGGGGCCTGTTCGTGCTGGTCCCGGTAATGACCGAGTACGTCACCCCGTTCCTCAACGATCACCTCGGCACGATGCCGATCATCGGCCCGCTGTTCCAGGGTCCGCCGCTGGGCATCGGCGTGCTCACCGCCGGCTTCGTGCTGGCGATCATGGTGATCCCCTTCATCTCCTCGGTGATGCGCGAAGTGTTCCTCACCGTGCCGACCCGCCTGAAGGAATCGGCCTACGCGCTGGGCTCGACCAAGTGGGAAGTGAGCTGGGACATCGTCCTGCCCTACACCCGCTCGGCGGTGATCGGCGGCATCTTCCTCGGCCTCGGCCGCGCCCTGGGTGAAACCATGGCGGTGGCCTTCGTGATCGGCAACAGCGTGCGCCTGTCGCCCTCGCTGCTCGAGCCGGGCACCACGATTGCCGCGCTGATCGCCAACGACTTCGGCGAAGCCACTGAAACCTACCGCTCGGCGCTGCTGCTGCTCGGCTTCGTGTTGTTCCTGGTGACCTTCGTGGTGCTGGCGATCGCCCGCCTGATGCTGATGCGCCTGGCCCGCAAGGAGGGCAACTGATGTCCACCGCCAATGCACAACCGCTGTACCTGCGCCGCCGCATCGTCAACGTGGTCGCGCTGCTGATGTCCTGCCTGACCGCACTGTTCGGCCTGTTCTTCCTCGGCTGGATCCTGTGGACGTTGGCCTCCAAGGGCCTGGCCGGCATCAACCTGGACCTGTTCACCAAGATGACCCCACCGCCGATGCAGGACGGCGGCCTGGCCAATGCCTTCTTCGGCAGCGCCGTGATGTGCGGCCTGGCGATCGCGATCGGCACGCCGCTCGGCGTGCTGGCCGGCACCTGGCTGGCCGAGTACGGCAACTTCCGCAAGACCGGCACGGTGGTCCGCTTCGTCAACGACATCCTGCTCTCGGCGCCGTCGATCGTGCTGGGCCTGTTCGTCTACACCCTGTACGTGATGCAGACCGGCGGCCAGTTCTCAGCCTTCGCCGGTGCGCTCTCGCTGGCCTTCATCGTGCTGCCGGTGGTGGTGCGTACCACCGATGAAATGCTGCGCCTGGTGCCTTCGCAGATGCGTGAAGCGGCCCTGTCGCTCGGCATCCCGCAGTGGAAGGTGACGGTGCAGGTGCTGTACCGCAGCGCCGCCGCCGGCATCGTGACCGGCATCCTGCTGGCGCTGGCCCGCATCTCCGGTGAAACCGCCCCGCTGCTGTTCACCGCTTTCGGCAACCAGTACTGGAACAGCAACGTGTTCCAGCCGATGGCCTCGGTGCCGGTGGTGATGAACCAGTTCGCCGGCAGCCCGTACGAATCCTGGCAGGTGCTGGCCTGGGCCGGCGCGCTGGTGCTGACCGTGTTCGTGCTGCTGGTCAGCCTTTCCGCGCGCGGCATCCTGCTGCGCAACCGTATCTCCCATGACTGACCTTTCCACGGACATCGCCATGAACGATCTCTCCAACGCCGTGCCGATGCAGCGCATCGTGGTCCCGGCTTCGCATGAAAGCCTGCAGACCCCGGCGCCGATCAAGCTGGCCGCACGCGGGCTGGATTTCTACTACGACAAGTTCCATGCGCTGAAGGGCATCGACCTGGAGATCCCGGAAAAGCGCGTCACCGCGCTGATCGGTCCTTCCGGGTGCGGCAAGTCCACCCTGCTGCGCATCTTCAACCGCATCTACGCGCTGTACCCCAAGCTGGAAGCGCGCGGTGAAGTGATGCTGGACGGAGAGAACATCCTCTCGCCGAAGTACCCGATGAACCGCCTGCGCAGCAAGGTCGGCATGGTGTTCCAGAAGCCGGTGCCGTTCCCGATGACCATCTTCGAGAACGTGGCCTACGGCATCCGCCACCACGAGAAGCTGTCCAAGTCGGAGATGACCGACCGCGTCGAGCAGGCCCTGCGCCAGGGCGCGCTGTGGGACGAGGTGAAGGACAAGCTCAACCAGAGCGCGCTGGGCCTGTCCGGCGGCCAGCAGCAGCGCCTGTGCATCGCCCGCGCCGTGGCCCTGCGCCCGGACGTGCTGCTGCTCGACGAGCCGACCTCCGCACTGGACCCGATCTCCACCAGCCGCATCGAGCAGCTGGTCGAGGAGCTCAAGCACGATTACACCATCGTGATCGTGACCCACAACATGCAGCAGGCCGCGCGCGTCTCCGATTACACCGCCTTCATGTACCTGGGCGACCTGATCGAACACGACCGCACCGAAGTGATCTTCTCGCAGCCCAACAAGCAGCAGACCGAGGATTACATCACCGGTCGTTTCGGTTGATCGGTGCTGTCCCCTCACCAAATGCCCCAGCCAGGCGCGGCCTGGCTCTACCCGGATCGCAGACCATGAATCTTCCCAACGACCACATCGTCAAGAGCTACGACGAAGAACAGCAGCGCCTGGTGGCCGAGATCGTGCGCATGGGCGAGATGGCCGTCGCCCAGCTGGAGGCGTCCATGGACGTCATCGAGAAGCGCGACGAGAACGCCGCCCAGCGCATCATCGCCAACGACGAGGCCATCGACCAGCTTGAGCAGCAGATCAGCCACGACGTCATGCGGCTGGCGCTGCGTGGGCCGATGGCGCGCGACCTGCGCGAGATCCTGGCCGGCCTGCGCATCCCGGCCGACATCGAACGCATCGGCGATTACGCCGCCAACGTGGCCAAGCGCTCGATCGCGCTGAGCAAGGTGCCACCGCTGCCGCAGATCCAGGGCCTGCGTGCGCTGGGCCGCCTGGCCGCCCAGCAGGTGCGCCGCGCCATCGAAGCCTACCGCGACAACGACGCCGCCGCGGCGCTGGAACTGCGCGACGACGACGCCCGCCTGGACGCGCAGTACACCGCGCTGTTCCGCGAGCTGCTGACCTACATGATGGAAGACCCGCGCAACATCACCCCGTGCACCCACCTGCTGTTCATGGCCAAGAACCTGGAGCGCGTGGGCGACCATGCCACCAACATCGCCGAGAACGTCTGGTTCCTGGTGCATGGCGAGCAGGTACTGCCGCCGCGCGAGAAGCGCGACGAGACCAGCAGTACCGATCACGTCTGAGGTCTGCCTGAAGCGCAGGAAGAAGAAGCCGCTGCCTCCGGGTGGCGGTTTTTTTTTGCCTTGCTGTTGCGTTGCCATGATGGCAATCCCCCACACTTCACGAAACGTTGAATCCTGTGTGAGGATTCGATGAGTCGGGTAGGTCCACCATGGCCGCACCTGCTGCCCCCACGCAGCCATCCCGGGCCCCGGCCCATTCCAAGGAGATCCACCCGATGAGCACACCCACCCGTTCGCTGTCCCTGTTGGCGGCCACTGCGCTGGCCGCAGGCCTGGGGGTCACCGCCTCGGCATCCGCGTTGAGCATGACCGAGCTGGCCCAGGGCTATCTGGTGGCTGGCCAGGCGGCGACGAAGGCCGCCGAGGGCAAATGTGGCGAAGGCAAGTGCGGTGCGCACGGCGGCAAGGCCGGGACGAAGGCGGGCGACAAGGGCGCGACGACCGGTGCCAAGGCCGCCGAAGGCAAGTGTGGGGAAGGCAAGTGCGGCGCCGACAAAGCGAAGGCCACCGGCACCAAGGCCAAGGCTTCGGGCGACACGAAGACGGCGGAAGGCAAGTGCGGCGAAGGCAAGTGCGGTGCCAAGCACTGACGCGCTGGCCACTGGCCTGGACCGGTCGTCGCTGCCTGCGGCGGCGACCGGCCTTGGTCTGCGCCGGGTCCTGCTGCAGGACCTGCGCGATGCGCCCGCCGGCGATGTCGACTTCCTCGAGTGCGCCCCGGAAAACTGGATCGGCGTCGGCGGGCCGGCCGGCGACGCACTGGCCGAGCTGGCCACGCGCTACCCGCTGACCTGCCATGGGCTGTCGCTCTCGCTGGGCAGCACCGCGCCGCTGGATACCGTGCTGCTGGAACAGGTAGGACGCTTCCTGGACCGGCACAACGTGCCGCTCTACAGCGAACACCTGAGCTACTGCAGCGATGAAGGCCACCTCTACGACCTCCTGCCGCTCCCCTTCACCGATGAGGCGGTACGCCACACCGCGGCGCGCATCGCCCGCGTGCAGGACGTTCTCGGCAGGCGCATCGCGGTGGAAAACGTGTCCTATTACCTCGCCCCGGAACCGGCCATGGACGAGCTGTCCTTCACCAACGCCGTGCTGGCCGAGGCCGATTGCGACCTGCTGCTGGACGTCAACAACGTGTACGTCAACGCCTGCAACCATGGTTACGACGCCGACACGTTCATCGCCGGGCTTCCTGCCGCGCGCATCGTCTGCCTGCATGTCGCCGGCCATCTGGACGAAGCGCCCGACCTGAAGATCGACACCCATGGCAGCGCGGTGATCGACCCGGTCTGGGACCTGCTCGCCCGTACCTATGCGCGCATCGGCGCGCGCCCGACCCTGCTGGAACGCGATTTCAATTTCCCCCCGTACGCCGAACTGCGCGGCGAACTGCATACCATCCGCCGCCTGATGGCCGCCCATGCCGGAGCCGGGAATGACTGACGCCCCTTCGCACCTGCACGCGCAGCAGAGCGCGTTCACCGCGCACCTGCGCGACCCGGACCATGTCGCCGCACCCGCCGGACTGGACGCACGCCGGCTGGGGATCTACCAGCGGCTGGTGTTCAACAGCGTGCTGGGACTGCTTGGGACCGGCTTCCCGGTCTGCGTGCGACTGCTTGGCGAGGCGGCGTGGTCCACGTTGATCCGGCAGTTCTTCGCCCGACACCCCGCGCAGACCCCGTTGTTCACCGCACTGGCCGCCGAGTTCGTGCAGTGGTTGCAGCAACAGCCCGCGCTGCCGCACCTGGCACTGGCCGAACTGGCCCACTACGAGTGGGTGGAAACGGCCCTGTACCAGCTCGACGCGCAGCCCCTGCCGCCCTCCCCCGGCCTGGACCCGATGTCCGCGGCGCTGCAGCGTTCGCCGCTGGCCTGGCCGCTGCTCTATCGCTGGCCGGTGCACCGGCTGGGCGCCGAGGATGCACCGGAGCATCCAGATACCGGTCCTACCGGGCTGCTGGTCCGGCGCGATCCCGATGGCCAGGTCCGCTTCGCCACGATCAGCCCCATGGCCGCGCAACTGCTGGAGCGGATCGGCCAGCATCCCGGCCACAGCGGCGCCACCTACCTTCAGCATCTCGCCGAGGCACACGGTCTGGCGGTCGATGTGCTGCGCGTGCCCGGCGCCGCCCTGCTGCGCCAATTCCATGGCAACGGGGTAATAGGCCCCGCCGCGCCCGTTTCCTGATCCCTCCCCAACGGAATCTCCCCGATGAAGTCACCTCACCTGGCCGCGCTGCGCGACCGGCTGGACCGTGTTGCCCCGTGGTTCGCCCCGCTCGGCCTGCGCCTGCTGATGGGCTGGGAGTATTTCGAATCGGGTCGCGAAAAACTGCGCGGCCAGAACTGGTTCGAGGACCTGCAGCAGGCCTTCCCGTTTCCGTTCGACCAGTTGCCGGCGGCCCTCAACTGGCACCTCGCCACCTGGTTCGAGCTGGTTGGCGCGGCCTGCCTGCTGCTCGGGCTGGGCACCCGCCTGGCGGCCAGCAGCCTGCTGGTGCTGACCGTGGTCGCCACCGCCGCCGTGCACTGGCCGATGCACTGGGAGGGCCTGGGCGAGCTGGCGATGGGCTATGCCATCACCGACCAGGGCTTCGGCAACTTCAAACTGCCGCTGCTGTTCATGGCCATGCTGCTGCCCCTCGCCCTGCAGGGCGCCGGCCCGCTGAGCCTGGACCACCTGCTGCGCCGCCGCGCACGCACGCCTGTCTTCGCCTGAGCACGGGGAGGCGTACAGGGCGCTCTGCTAAACTGGCGCAATGACTGACGACCTCCCCCGCTCCGACGCGCCGGCTGCTGCCGACGCACTGCCCGCTGCTGCGCAGCGCTTGATGGCAACCCGCTTCCGCGGCTTCCTGCCGGTGGCGGTGGATGTGGAGACCGGCGGATTCGACTCTGATCGCCACGCGCTGCTGGAGATCGCCGCCGTTCCGATCGAGATGGACGAAAACGGCCTGCTCTATCCCGGGCAGACCGCCAGCGCCCACGTGGTGCCGGCCGAGGGGCTGGAGATCGATCCCAAGTCGCTGGAGATCACTGGCATCATCCTGGACCACCCGTTCCGCCTGGCCAAGGTCGAGCGCGATGCGCTGGACCACATCTTCACCCCGATCCGCGCCGCGATGAAAAAGTACGGTTGCCAGCGCGCGATCCTGGTCGGGCACAACGCGCACTTCGACCTGGGCTTCGTCAACGCGGCGGTCAACCGCACCGGCCACAAGCGCAACCCGTTCCACCCCTTCAGCGTGTTCGACACGGTCACCCTGGGCGGCATCGCCTATGGCCAGACCGTGCTGGCGCGCGCGGCCACGGCGGCCGGCCTGGGCTGGGATGCCGATGAAGCGCACAGCGCGGTGTACGACACCGAACAGACCGCGAAGCTGTTCTGCAAAGTCGCCAACAGCTGGCCGCGCTAGGCGAGGCCGCTCGGGCTCAGCCGATGCTGGTCCTGTCCCTGCCTTCGCTTTTCGCGCGGTACAGCGCGCGGTCGGCGCGCTGGTAGAGCAGCATCGGGGTGCGATCAGCGGCATCGAGTTCGACCAGGCCGGCGCTGAAGGTGACCTTCAGGCCCGGAATTCCCGCCCAGTCCGGATGATCGTGGAACAGCCCGCGCAGGCGCGCGCAGACCTGCGCCGCTTCGTCCAGGCGGGTGTCGTTGAGCAGCAGCGCGAACTCCTCGCCACCGGTCCGTGCCGGCATGTCCGAGTCGCGGCAGGCCGAGGCCAGCAGGCGCGCCACTTCGACCAGCACCACGTCGCCCACCGAGTGACTGTGCCGGTCGTTCACTTCCTTGAAGTGATCGATGTCCAGCACCACCAGGCACAGCGGGTGGCGGCTGCGCTGCGAACGGGCGAAGTCACGCGCCAGCGCTTCGTCGAAGGCACGCCGGTTCGGCAACCCGGTCAGCGCGTCTTCGCGCGCCTGCCGCTCGAACGCCTCGGCCTGCACCGCCAGGCGATCGGCCAGTTCGGTCTTCTCCTGGTTCAGTGCCTGCAGGTTGACCGTCTGCGTCTGCAGATCCAGCGTGGCTTCCTTCACCATCCGCGCCAACCGCACGTTGCTGGTCTTGTAGCGGTTGATCAGGTACCGGTACAGCGCGACCAGGCCGGCCAGCAGCAGCAGCGCGGCGATCAGCTGCACGCTGCGGCGCTGCCACAGGAACGGCTCCACCGTGAACTCCCAGACCGCCTCGCTGTCGCTCCAGACACCGCCGGGGTGCGCAGCCGAGACGTGCAGCGTGTAGTCGCCCGGCGGCAGGCCGATGAACTCCACGCTGCGCTGCTGGCCGCGTTCGATCCAGCCCTTGTCCAGGCCCTCCAGGCGGGTGCGGTAACGGATGCGCTCGGAGAGCAGATAGCTCAGCCCGACGTAGCTCACGCTCAGCCGGCGCCCGCCGGGAATCGAATTGTGATTGCTGCCCTGCCAATGCAGGGGCGCCCCATCGACCTGCACGTTCTCGATCACCGCCGGCGGCGCCAGGCGCTCGCGGAAGCGCTGCAGGCGCAGCGGATCGACCGTGCTCAGGCCACCGGCGGTGACCACCCAGAAGGTGCCGTCCTGGCGCAGGATCGCCGACGGACCGGAGCTGCCGTTGGCCTGCGAGTTGGCCATGCCGTCGATCTCGTTGTAATGCTCCACCTCCACCCGCGCGGCGCGGCCATCGGCGACGGCGTTGAGCATCGTCATGTCGGTGCGCAGCACGCCGCGGTTGCTGCTGATCCAGACGTTGCCGACCCGGTCGGGCACCAGCTGGAACACCGTATCCACCGGCATGCCCTGCTCCAGGCCGACCCGTGCGAGCTGGCCTTCCTGGTAGCGGTACAGGCCACGATCGGTGCTGATCCACATCGCATCGCCGATCTGCTGGAACCCGAACACACTGCGCCCGCCCCCCAGCGGCTGCAGATCGATGGACTGCACCCGGCCCCCCCGCAGCACCCGGATGCCTTCGATGGTGCCGATCCACAATGCGCCGTCGTCGTCATGCGCCAGCGCGGTGATCAGCCCGCCCGGCATGCCCGGGATCGCCGGCTGCTCGGCCCTGCCGGCATCGATGCGGACCACGCCTTTCTGCGTGCCGGCCCAGACCACGCCGTCGCGGTCGATGCTGATCGCACGGATGTTGCCGCCCGGCAGCCCTTCGGCCGTGCCGTAGCCACGCAGGCGCTGACCCTGTTCGTTGATCCGGAAGATGCCGTCACCGAAGGTGCCGACCCACAGCGTCCCTTCACGGTCCTGGGCCAGGCTCAGCACCGAGGGACTCTTGCCGACGTTGTTGCGCAACGGCACCGGGCTGAAGCGGCCCTGCGCGTCGCGCCGGTCCAGCCCGCTGGCGCTGCCGATCCAGAGCTGGCGCTGGCGATCCTCGAACACCGTCCGCACGTAGTCGCCGCTGAGGCCGTCGCGCTCGGTGAAGCTGCTGAACAGTGTTTCGCGCAGCCGGTACAGGCCGCCGTTGGCGCCGACCCAGATGCTGCCCTCGGCATCTTCGCGCAGGCTGACCACGCGTCCGCCCGGCAGTGACAGGCCCGTCGGCAGCCGCTCCAGGCCGTGCCGCGACAACCGCAGCAGACCTTGATTCTCGGTGCCCAGCCACAGGTCGCCATGGCGGTCCTGCAGCATCGCAGTGATGTGGGTCACGCCGGGCAGGCGGTGCTGCAGCAGGGGCGCCCCGTCCTGCATGCGGTAGATGCGCTCGCCGGCCACCACCCACATCACCCCGTCTGGCCCCCGGTACGGCCAGACCAGGCCACGTCCCAGCCCCCAGCTGTCCGGCGCGCGGCGCAGCACGCCGTCGGTATCGCGCACCACCAGCCCGTCCAGCGTGCCGACCCAGACCCGGTCCTGCGCATCCACCACCAGCTTGGTGAAACTCATCGCCATCGGCACGTCGGCCGGCGGTGGCTGGTAATCGATGACGCCATCCGGCCCCAGGCTGGCGATGCCCTTGCCTTCATACAGCAGCCAAAGGCGTCCATGGCTGTCCATCTGCATGGCCTGGATCAGCACCTGCGGGGTGTCGGCACGGTGCTCCCAGACCTGCCAGCGGCCGTCCGTCCCGCGCCGGGTCACGTTGCCGCGCGAGTCACTGATCCACAGCCCGCCGCTGCGGTCCACCAGCAGCGCGCCCACGCCGTTGTCGCGCAGACCGGGCGTGGTGCTGCGGTCGAACACCGTGAAATCCAGGCCGTTGTAACGGACCAGGCCCTCCCAGGTGGCGAACCACAGATGCCCTTCGGGGGTCTGCGCGATGTCGCGCAGGGAGTTGTGCGGCAGCCCGTTGCGCGAAGTCCAGACATCGATGGCGTAATCGCGCAGCGGCGGCGGGCCATCCTGCGCCGACAGCGGCCAGGGCGCCGCGCACAGCAGCAGCAGCCACAGCGCTGCGGCCTGCAGCGTCGGCAGGCCCGGAAACTTCAGTTGTACCGGCCGCCACCGGATCCTGCCCCCCCGATCGCTCATCCGTGTGGATCAGCCCTGGGCAGGCGCCGTGCGCATGGGGGGGACGGCCGTGCACCAGCGCGGAGGCTGGCAGAGTCGTACGCTCTCATGGGGGAGACGCTGGAAAGAGATGCCCATAGTAGGCAAATCCTTGCGTTTTGGGGGAGCCGGCGTCAGCTCCCGCGGGGTCCCGATGGCGCCCGCGCCGGCGACGTCCAGCGCACGATCGCCTCCAGCCCGCCCTGGGGATGGTTGCGCAGGTGCAGGGTCGCGCCATCCTTTTCGGCCAAGGCGCGGGCGATGGTCAGCCCCAACCCGGCACCCCCGGTCTGGCGCGAGCGCGAGGTCTCCAGCCGCACGAACGGGTCGAACACCGCTTCCAGTTCATCCTCGGCCAGGCCCGGGCCGCTGTCGCGGATGCGCACCTCTACGTCCTGCCCGACCTGCTTCACCCGCACGCGCGCGGTCTGGCCGTACATCACCGCGTTGTCGACCAGGTTGGAGAACAGGCGGTGCATGGCCAGCGGACGCAGCATCAGCACCGCCCCGCTCGGCTGTTCGAAATGGACATCGGCCCCGGCCTCGGCGGCATCTTCGACGATGCTCTCCAACAGCGAATCCAGGTCCAGCGCGGCGCGCTGCTCGGCGCTTTCGGCGCTGCGGGCCAACTCCAGGCCTTCGCGGATCAGCGCCTGCATCGCACCGAGATCGCCGATCAGGCGCTCGCGCAGCGCTTCGTCAGTGACGTTTTCCAGGCGCAGGCGCAGGCGGGTCACCGGCGTCTGCAGATCGTGGGTGATCGCCGCCAGCATCTGGGTGCGCTCACCGAGGTGGCGCTGCAGGCGCTTCTGCATGGCGTTGAAGGCTTCGGCCGCCCGGCGCACCTCGAACGGTCCGGTCACCGGCATCGGCGCGCCCTGCAGGTCATCGCCCAGCGCGGCGGCGGCATCGGCCAGGCGCTGCAGCGGTGCACTGGCCATCCGCGCCACGATGTAGGCCAGGATCGCGATCGCCACCACCAGCAGGGTCAGGAACAGCGGGTCCACGGCGAGCACGCCGTTGTGCGCGACGGCCGGGGAATCCAGCGCCAGCCGCAGGGGCGTGCCGTCGGTCAGCTGCAGCGTCACCACGCGGCACTTGGGCGGAATGAACGCCGGGTCGCGCTCCCGCGGTGGATGCCGCATCCTGTCCTTGTCGCGCGGGGGCGGCGGCAGCAGTTCCGGCAGCCGCGGCAGGCAGGAGCGGAACGAGGTGAAGGCAACCTGGCTGCTCGCCACCGGCCCGGGCCGGTCATCCAGGATTTCCATCAACGCCGCATCGGGCCGGCCGATGCGCGCGCCTTCCGGCAGTTGCCGCACACTCGGCCCGCCACTGGTGAGCAGGCGCTGGCGCAGCTCCGGGTTGCCGTCGAGCAGGTTCACGAACCCCTGCAGGCGATCCGCGATCCGGTTGAGGTTCTGCCGTTCGAATTCCTGCTGGCGCTTGGTGCTGGCCAGCATGGTCGCGCCGATCGCCGCCACGCTCATGCCCAGCAGCAGGATGACGAACAGGCGCCCCACCATCGAGGAAAAGAAGTGGCGCAGGCGTTTCATTCCAGGCTGACTGCCGCCGCGAGCACGTAGCCTTCGTTGCGCACGGTCTTGATCAGCCCGTCGCTGCCGCCGTCATCGGCGAGCTTGTTGCGCAGGCGGCTGACCTGCAGGTCGATCGCCCGGTCCTGCGACTCGTAGTTGCGGCCGCTGCTCAGCGAGACCAGCTGCTCGCGCGAGAGCACCTTGTTGGCATGCCCGACGAACACCCGCAGCAGGCGGAACTCGGCGCCGGACAAGACCACCACGCGCCCATCCGGATCGACCAGATGGCGGTGCTCCAGGTCGAACACCCAGCTGGCGAAGCGCGCGCGGCGGATCGCCAGCGGCTCCAGGTTGGCCGGCAATGCTTCGGTACGACGCAGCACGTTGCGGATGCGCGCGAGCAGCTCGCGCGGCTCGAACGGCTTGGCCAGGTAATCGTCGGCGCCCATCTCCAGGCCCAGCACGCGGTCGATCGGCTCGCTGCGTGCGGTCAACATGATCACCGGCGTGCTTGAACGCGCGCGCAGGTCGCGGCACAGGGTCAGGCCGTCTTCGCGGGGCAGGTTGAGGTCGAGCACGATCAGGTCCACATGCTCGCGCTCCAGCAGCTGGCGCATGCCGTGGCCATCGCTGGCGGTGCTCACCAGGTAACCGGCGCGGCCCAGCTGCTCGGCGAGCAGCTGGCGGATATCGTTGTCGTCATCGACGATCAGCAGTCTGTGCATGCTGTTGGCAGTCTCCATGCGGCGATCATCCCCTGTCGGGAGCTGAACCGCATCTCCTGGTTTGCGTACGTCTGTTTCAAAGGGCGATGCGGATACACAACGAAACGTGTCGTGCGCCGCAGGGATACATCTTGGTACACGGCGAGCATTGAGCCGGCGGTGAACGGTCTTCACAATGCTGACAACGCCGATGCACCGGCCTGCCGAGTTGACGATCATCGTGAAGCCCCGTTTGCCCAGAACCCGCCGTGCCCGCCTCCTGCTGTTGCTGGTGGTCCTCGTCCTGATCGCCGCGATTGTGGCATGGATGCTGCGCAAGCCGGCCGCGCCGACACTGGCCACCTCGCCGGTCAGCCGCGGGGATATCGAGCAGACGGTGGAAGCCACCGGCGTGATCGATGCCTACAAGCTGGTGAGCGTCGGTGCGCAGGCCTCGGGGCAGATCAAATCGCTGAAGGTCCAACTTGGCGATACCGTCAAGGAAGGCGACCTGATCGCCGAGATCGACGCCACCACGCAGCAGAACCAGGTGCTCAACGCCCAGGCGTCGCTGGACCAGGTCAAGGCGCAGCGCGCGGTGCAGCAGGCCAGCCTGCGCGAAGCCGAGCTCGAATTCGCCCGCCAGCAGCAGATGCTGGCCGCCGAGGCCACCTCGCGCGCCGAGTTCGATGCGGCCGACGCGAAGCTCAAGACCGCACGCGCCCAGATCCAGTCGTTCGACGCGCAGATCACCGGCCGTGAAACCGAACTGGGCACCGCCCGCGCCAACCTGGCCTATACCCGCATCACCGCACCCATGGACGGCACCGTGGTCGCGGTGGTCGCCGAGGAAGGCCGTACCGTGAACGCCAACCAGACCGCGCCGACCATCGTGATGCTGGCCCGGCTGGACCTGGTGACGGTGAATGCCGAAGTGTCCGAAGCCGACGTGGTCAAGATCAAGGCGGGCATGCCGGTGTATTTCACCACGCTGGGTGAGCCGGACCGCAAGTTCCACGCCACGCTGCGCCAGATCAACCCGGCACCGTCCTCGATCGCCAACGACAGCTCCAGCAGCTCCAGTTCGTCCAGCTCCAGCTCCAGCACCGCGGTCTACTACAACGCCTTGTTCGATGTAGAAAATCCCGATGGCACGCTGCGCATCGACATGACCGCCCAGGTCTCGGTGATGCTCAAGCAGGCCAAGGGCGTGCTGATCATTCCCGCCGTCGCGCTCGGTCCGAAGACCCGTGACGGGCAGTACAGGGTGCGCGTGGCGGATGCCGATGGCATGCCCGCCCCGCGCAAGGTCAAGATCGGCATCAACAACGGCGCCAATGCCGAAGTGCTGTCCGGCCTGGCAGAAGGCGACAAGGTCATCGTCGGCGAAGGCGGCGGTGCGCAGGGTGCCGGCGGCGGCAACCGCGGCGGTGGCGGCGTGCGGATCAGCGGCCCCGGCATGGGCGGGCCGCGTCGATGAGCAGCACCGCCACGGGCACGCCGCTGCTGCGGCTGCGCGACCTGCGTCGCGAGTTCCCCGCGGGCGATGAAACCATCGCGGTGCTGCGCGACGTCAACCTGGACATCGCAGCAGGCGAGATGGTGGCCATCGTCGGCCAGTCCGGCTCCGGCAAGTCCACGCTGATGAACATCCTCGGCTGCCTGGACCGGCCCACGCGCGGCAGCTACCAGGTCGCCGGCCGCGAAACCGGCCGCATGCTGCCGGACGAACTGGCCGAGCTGCGCCGCGAACATTTCGGCTTCATTTTCCAGCGCTACCACCTGCTCGGTGACCTGGACGCACGCGGCAACGTGGCCGTGCCCGCCGTCTATGCAGGCAGCCCCGGCCCGGTGCGCACCGCGCGCGCCGAACAACTGCTGCAGCGGCTGGGCCTGGGCGACCGCATGAACCACACCCCCGGCCAGCTCTCCGGCGGGCAGCAGCAGCGTGTGTCGATCGCGCGCGCACTGATGAACGGCGGCGAAGTGATCCTGGCCGACGAACCGACCGGCGCACTGGACACGAAATCCGGCGAAGAAGTGATGGGCATCCTCGGCGAGCTGCATGCCGAAGGCCACACCATCATCATCGTGACCCACGACATGAGCGTGGCCGAACACGCCCAGCGCATCATCGAGATCCGCGACGGCGAGATCATCGCCGACCGCCTCAATCCGAATGCACCGCGCTACCGCGCGCAGCGCCAGCCGACCGTAGCGGCCGGCAAGGGCCACAGCTGGCGGGCCGCGCGCGACCGCTTCACCGAAGCGTTCCGCATGGCCCTGCTGGCGATGAACGCCCACCGCCTGCGCACCTTCCTGACCATGCTCGGCATCATCATCGGCATCGCCTCGGTGGTCTCGGTGGTGGCGATGGGCAATGGCTCCCAGCAGCAGATCCTGCAGAACATCAGCGCGCTGGGCACCAACACCATCGACGTCTATCCCGGCCGCGGCTTCGGCGACATGCGTTCGGCCCGGGTGCAGACGCTCAAGGCCAGCGATGCCGATGCACTGGGCCGCCAGAGCTACATCGACAGTGCCACGCCCAGCGTGTCCTCCTCGGTGACCGCGCGCTACCGCAATCAATCGGCCACCGCGCAGGTCAACGGTGTAGGCGAGCAGTTCTTCCGGGTCAAGGGCGTGACCCTGATCGCCGGCAGCTTCTTCGATACCGATGCGGTGCGCAGCCTGGCCCAGGTGGCCATCATCGATGAGAACACCCGCACCCAGTTCTTCCCGAATGGCGAAGACCCGGTCGGCCAGGTGATCCTGCTCGGCAACGTGCCGGTGCGCGTGGTCGGTGTCGCGCAGCGGCAGAGCTTCGGCTTCGGCGGCAGCACCAGCCTGAGCGTGTGGGTGCCCTACACCACGGTGATGTCGCGCATGCTCGGCCAGAGCCATGTTTCCAGCATCACCGTGCGCGTGGATGACACCACGCCGATGGATGCGGCACAGGCCGCCATTTCCAAGCTGCTGATCATGCGTCACGGCACCGAGGACTTCTTCCTCAGCAACAGCGCCGAGATCCGCCAGACCATCGAGCAGACCACCCGCACGATGACGCTGCTGATCAGCGCCATCGCCGCGATCGCGCTGCTGGTCGGTGGCATCGGCGTGATGAACATCATGCTGGTCTCGGTGACCGAGCGCACCCGCGAAATCGGGGTGCGCATGGCCGTCGGCGCGCGGCAGAGCGATATCCGCCAGCAGTTCCTGATCGAGGCGGTGCTGGTGTGCCTGCTCGGCGGCCTGCTCGGCGTCGGCCTGTCGCTGGTGGTCGGCTGGCTGTTCGGCAAGTTCGCGCCGGACTTCCAGATGCTGTTCTCCACCGCATCCATCGTGGCCGCCTTTGCCTGCTCCAGCCTGATCGGCGTGGCGTTTGGTTTCCTGCCGGCCCGCAATGCCGCCCAACTTGATCCCGTGGAGGCGCTGGCGCGCGAATGAAGATTTCTCCTGCTCTGCTGCACCCTGCGTCACTGCGCCCGCTGGCGCTGGCCTGCGTGACCGCGCTGGCCCTGTCTGGCTGTGTCAGCACCGGCCGCTACCAGGTCGAGGCGCCGGCGGTGCCGGCCACCTATGGCCGTGGCGATGCCACCTTGAACGCCCCCACCGAGGCCGTCAGTGAACAACCGCGTGCGGCATCGGCGGATGTCCGCGCCGATGCCTGGTGGACCCAGTTCGACGACCCCGGCCTGGACCGCGTGATCGATCGTGCGCTGGCCGCCAACACCGATCTGGTCTCGGCCGGATTGGCCGTGCAGCGTGCGCGGCTGCAGGCCGGGTTGGCCGACAACGCCCTGTGGCCGCAGCCCTCGGGCAGCGTCGGCAGCAGCGGCAACCGCCCGATCGATCAGAGCGCGGACTGGAACCGCGGCAGCTCGGCCGGCGTGTCCCTGCAATGGGAGATCGACCTGTGGGGGCGCCTGCGCGCCCAGCGCGACATCGCCCAGTGGGACGCCCAGGCCAGCCAGGAGGACCTGCAGAACACCGCGCTGCTGGTGATCAGCGACGTGGCCACGCAGTACTGGACGCTGGCGTTCCTCAACCAGTCGATCGCCGCCGGCCAGGCCAACCTGGCGCGGCTGCAGCGCACCCGCGAGCTGGTCCAGGCGCGCTTCGATGCCGGTGCGGTATCGCGGCTGGAAGTACGCCAGGCCGCGCAGAGCCTGGAAGCACAACGTGCCGCGCAGAGTGCACTGGAGCAGCAGCGCGTCGCCGCGCGCAATGCGCTGACCGTGCTGCTGGATGGGCAACCGCTGGCGATGGCCGACGAGCCGCAGCAGTTGCAGCGCGTCGGCAGCCCGGTGATCGCCGAAGGCCTGCCGGCCGATCTGCTCGGCCGACGCCCGGACCTGCGCGCCGCCGAGCTGCGCCTGCGCAACAGCCTGAAGACCATCAAGGTCACCGCGACCCAGTACTACCCGGCGCTGAGCCTGACCGGCAGCGTCGGTACCGGTGCCACCTCGCTCTCGGACGTGCTGAAGAATCCGGTCGCCACCTTGGGTGCGGGGCTGTCGCTGCCGTTCCTCAACGTGCGCCAGGCCCAGTTGAACACCCGCCTGGCCGGCACCGACTACCAGATCGCGGCCAACGGGTTCCGCCGCACGCTGTACACCGCGTTGTCGGAAGTGGACAACGCCTTGTCGGCGCGCACCCAGTTCGCCACGCAGGTGGCGGCCTCGCAGGCGTCCTATGACGAAGCGGTGGAGATCGAACGGATGTACGAGGTGCGCTACCGGGTCGGTGCGACCGATCTGCGGACCTGGCTGGAAGCGCAGCAGACCCGGCGCGATGCCGAGCTGTCGCTGGCATCCGTGCGTCAACGGCAGCTGATCAACGATGTGACGTTGTTCAAGGCGCTGGGGGGAAGCGCGGGCTGATCGCCCGCGCCAGGTGCATCACCGGTAGAGCCACGCCATGCGTGGCTGTTTTTCAATCCGGCGCCGCACATTGGCTGCCTTTCGATCCGGCACCGCTCAGCCACGCATGGCGTGGCTCTACCCTACGGGCCTGTGCGCGGCTTACAGCCCGCGCTGACGCACTGCTTCGAACAGGCTCACGCCGGTGGCGACGGAGACGTTCAGGCTCTCGATATCGCCCGGCATCGGAATCTTGACCAGGCCATCGCAGTTCTCGCGGGTCAGGCGGCGCAGGCCGTCGGCTTCGCCGCCCAGCACCAGCGCCACGTTGCCCTTCAGGTCGATCGCGTACAGCGATTCGGTGGCTTCGCCGGCCAGGCCGTAGATCCACACGCCCTGCTTCTGCAGATCCTTCAGGCAGCGCGAGAGGTTGGTCACCTGCACCACCGGGATGCGGTCGGCCGCGCCGGCCGAGGTCTTGCGCACGGTCGCGTTGACCGAAGCCGACTTGTCCTTGGGAATGATCACCGCCGTGGCACCGGCCGCCGCCGCGCTGCGCAGGCAGGCGCCGAGATTGTGCGGGTCCTGGACTTCATCCAGGATCAGCAGCAGGGCTTTGCCCTCGGCCGCTTCGACCAGCCCTTCCAGCTCGTTCTCGCCCCAGGTCCGTGCGGCCTGGTAGCGCGCGGCCACGCCCTGGTGACGCACCGAACCGCCCACACCGTCCAGCGCCTGGGTGTTCACCTTGCGCACGTCGATGCCCTTGCGGCGTGCGTTTTCCTCGATCTCGGTCAGACGCGGATTCTTCGCACCGGCCTCGATGAGGACCTCGCGGACGTTCTCGGCATCATTCTCGATCGAAGAGGCGACGGCGTTGACGCCGACGATCCACTGGCTTTGCTTGCTCATTGCGGGGGGCGGGACCGGTAAAGGGGTTGGTAATGGTAGAGCATCGAGGCCCACCCTGCCCTGCCGGGCGTTCACGGGGGGCATTCACGGGGGCGCGTTCACCGCCGGCCTTCAGCCCGGCGGCCAGTCCGTGGTGTCGTGGTCCGGGTGCTGGCGGGAGACGATATGCAGCAGGAAGTCCCCGGCCGCAGTGTCCTCCTCGCTGCGCAGCGCGCTGAGCGCGCCCAGCGTATCCACGAACGGCAGCTTGGCCTCGATGCCGTACTGGATCGTCGGCGGCAGACGGGCCGGCTCGTCGAACGCACCGGCCGCCACCGCCACGCCGTCCGGCGCTTCATAGGTCAATGGGGTGCCGCAGTCGGCGCAGAAGCCGCGCTGGACCAGGTTGGACGACGCGAAACGCCGGGGTTCGCCGCGGGTCCAGCGGAAATCGCTGCCGCGCACCGATACCAGGGGGGCGTAATACGCGCCGAAGGCCTTCTGGCACATCCGGCAATGGCAGATCGAACTGTGGGTCAGCTCACCGACCACATGGAAGCGGATCGCGCCGCACTGGCAGCCGCCGCTGTATTCGGGGAAGGACTGCATGGGATCGCTCCGAAGGGGTCCGCGGGAAACAACATGCCTGCCCGCGGGGGGCGGGGGGACGGTGTGCCGACCAACGGTCGGCACCTACCGCGTACCGGCCGTGGGCCGGTACGCGACGATCAGTACTTCTGCTTCTGACGCTTGGCCGGCTGGCCGCGCGGCGGCAGTTCGGGCAGCGCATCGTCCTTCTCTTCGACCAGGCGGAAGTCGATCTTGCGCTCTTCCATGCTGGCCTTGAGCACCAGGATCCGCACCCGGTCACCGAGACGGTAGATCTTGCCGCGACGCTCGCCGTTGAGCGTCTTGCGTACCGCGTCGAACTGGTAATAGTCGTGCGGCAGCTGGGTCACGTGGACCAGGCCGTTGACCTTGGACTCATCCAGCTCCACGAACAGGCCGAAGCTGGTCACGCCACTGATCACGCCGTCGAACTGGCCACCCACGTGCTTTTCCATCCACGCGGCGCGGTAACGCTCGTCGACTTCGCGCTCGGCTTCGTCGGCACGACGCGCACGCTCGGAGCACTGCAGGGCCAAGGCGGCCATCTCACGCGGCGAGTAGGTGAACTTCTCCGGCGCGGCCCCGCTGAGCGCGTGCTTGATCGCACGGTGCACCAGCAGATCGGGGTAGCGACGGATCGGCGAGGTGAAGTGGGCGTACGCGTCCAACGCCAGGCCGAAGTGGCCCAGGTTGTCGGGCGAATACACGGCCAGGCTCTGGCTGCGCAGCAGCACCGATTCCAGCAGTGCCGCGTCGGGGCGATCGCGCACCTTCTTGAGCAGCTTGGTGAAATCGGCCGGCTGCACCTTCGACCACGGCGGCAGGCTCAGCTTGAATTCCTTCAGGAACTCGAGCAGATCGGCGTACTTGGATTCCGGCGGACGCTCATGGTCGCGGAACGGCGCCGGCACCTGCTTGGCCAGCAGGTAGCGTGCGGCCTGCACGTTGGCCGCGATCATGCATTCTTCGATCAGCTTGTGCGCATCGTTGCGCACCATCATCCCGGCCTGGGTGACTTCGCCGGTGTTGTCCAGCACGAAGCGCACTTCGGAGGTTTCGAATTCGATCGCACCGCGACGGGTACGGGCCTTGGCCAGCACGTGATACAGCTGGTACAGGCGGTCGACCTGCGGCATCAGCGGGCCGATCGCCTTGCGCGCGGCCGGGTCGTTCTCGCCCACCGCTTCCCAGACCTGGTTGTAGGTCAGGCGCGCGTGCGAGTTCATCACCGCTTCGTAGAAACGCGAATGGATGACTTCGCCTTCGCGGTTCACCTGCATGTCGCAGACGAAGCACATGCGGTCGACCTTGGGCATCAGCGAGCAGATGCCGTTGGACAGCGTTTCCGGCAGCATCGGCACCACGAACCCGGGGAAGTAGACCGAGGTCGCGCGCTTCTGCGCTTCATCATCCAGCGGCGTACCGGGACGGACGTAATTGGAGACGTCGGCGATCGCCACGACCAGGCGGAAGCCTTCGGCATTCGGTTCGCAGTAGACCGCGTCGTCGAAGTCCTTGGCATCCTCGCCATCGATGGTGACCAGCGGCGTGTTGCGCAGGTCTTCGCGGTGGCCGATCTGTTCCGGGGTGACCACCATCGGCACGGCGGTGGCTTCCGCCAGCACTTCGGCCGGGAACTCGAACGGCAGCTCGTGGCCGTGGATGGCGGTTTCCACCACCAGCGACGCGGTCAGCTTGTCGCCGAGCACGGCGATGATGCGGCCGATCGGCGGGCGACGGGTGTCCGGCGCCTGGGTCAGCTCGCAGACCACCAGCTGGCCGTCGCGGGCATCGCCGGTCTGGTCGGGCGGGATCTGCACATTGCGCTGCACGCGCTTGTCGTCGGGCACCACGTAATTGATGCCGAACTCGACGCTGAAGCGGCCGATCAGGCGGCTCATGCCACGCTCGAGCACGCGCGAAATGCTGGCCTCGCGGCGACCACGACGATCGATGCCGGTCACGTTGACCAGCACGCGGTCGCCATGCAGCACCTTGCGCATCTCGAACGGCGGCAGGAACAGGTCGTCACCGCCTTCGACCGGGCGCAGGAAGCCGAACCCTTCCGGGTTGGCGATCACCACGCCGGTGATCAGGTTGACCGCCTGCAGCGGCGCGAAACCGCCACGGCGGTTCTGCACCAGCTGGCCATCACGGCACATCGCACCCAGGCGCTTGCCCAGGGCATCGGCACGGTCCGGCTCGGTCAGGCCGAGATGGATGGCGATCTCGTCGGCGGTCTGCGGGCCATCGCAGCGGTCGAGCAGCTGCAGGATCGCCTCACGGCTGGCGATCGGCTGCGCATAGCGCTCGGCCTCGCGGGCGGCGAACGGATCCACCTGCACTTCACCATCCAGCGGAGCCGGATGCGGGCGGCGACGCGTCGGAATCGGCCCGGCGTGCGCGGGCTTGGCGCCCCGCTTGTTGCCGCGCGGCGGCTCAGGGGTGTTCAGGGATTCGGGCATCCAGGGGGGCAGCTTGCCGGCTTTCTTGGCGGCAGCGCGGGGGTTGCCCGACGGACCGGCAGCCTTCTTGGGCGCCGGGGACTTGGGGGCTTTCGCGCCCTGGGTCGGTTTCTTTGGTTTCATTGACCTCAATAGTAACCGCTACGGGTGTGCAGAATCGGTCAGCGGCACTCCTGTGCAGGATTGTGAAGAAATTTCACAAAACCGTTGACAAGCGTCCCGGACATGCCCAGAATTCGCCCCCTGAGTCGCCCAGGTGGCGGAATTGGTAGACGCACTAGCTTCAGGTGCTAGCGGGGGCAACTTCGTGGAGGTTCGAGTCCTCTTCTGGGCACCATGACTCAGTAAATGATCAAACCCGCGCAAGCGGGTTTTTTCGTTTCTGCGCCCCGCGCGATGTGCGGGTCATCCAAAGTGCGATGACGCGACGACGGTAGATCGTCGAAAAATTTCCCTCGCGATCCTGTTGACACACTCACGGTTCTCCCGCAGAATTCTCCTCCTGAGTCGCCCAGGTGGCGGAATTGGTAGACGCACTAGCTTCAGGTGCTAGCGGGGGCAACTTCGTGGAGGTTCGAGTCCTCTCCTGGGCACCATGACTCAGAAAATGATCAAACCCGCGCAAGCGGGTTTTTTCGTTTCCGGGCCAGGCATGCATGGATACATGCGTAGCGCGCGACGCCCGGCACCACCCCACAACGAAAAAACCCCGCCTTTCAGCGGGGTTTTTCGTTTCAACGTATCACGTCTTCAGTGCCCGCCGGCCGAGGCCGCACCCGCCCCTGCGCCGAACGGCGGCTTGGCCAGCCACAGGAAGGCGATGATGGCCAGGAAGATCCAGCCCAGCAGGAAGAAGATGTCGTTGAAGCCCATCTGCGAGGCCTGGTGGTTGATCATGTTGTTGAGCGCGGCCGCACCATGCTGCAGGTCTCCCTGCCCCATCGCGGTCACCTGGTCCTGCATGCCCGGGGTGTAGCCGGAGATGTGTTCGGTCAGGTGCGCGTGGTGTTCCTGGGTACGGCGTGCCCACAGCCACGTGGTCAGCGAGGCGGCGAAGCTGCCGCCCAGCGTACGCAGGAAGGTGGCCAGGCCGGAACCGGCGGCGATTTCGCGACCGTCCAGATCCGACAGCAGGATCTGCAGCACCGGCATGAAGAACAACGCCACGCCGATCCCCATGATCAGCTGGATGCCGGCCACATGGCCGAAGTCCACCTGCAGGTTGAAGCCCGAGCGCAGGAAGCTGGTGAACGACAGGAAGATGAAGGCGATCGTGGCCAGCATGCGCATGTCGAACCGCGAGGCGTACTTGCCCACGAACGGCGTCATGATCACCGGCAGCACGCCGATCGGCGCGGTTGCCAGGCCGGCCCAGATCGCCGTGTAGCCCATGTCACGCTGCAGCCACTGGGGGATCAGCAGCGCCACGCTGAAGAACGCCGCGTAGGCCACCACCATCGCCAGCGTACCGGCGCGGAAGTTGCGATGCCGGAACAGGCGCAGATCGACGATGGGATCCTTGTCGGTCAATTCCCAGATCAGGAACACTGCCAGGGCCACCACCGACACACAGGCCAGCACGACGATCTTGGTCGAACTGAACCAGTCTTCGTCGTTGCCGAGATCGAGCACCAGCTGCAGGGCGCCCACGCCGATCACCAGGGTGATCAGGCCGACGTAATCCATCTTCGGCTTTTCGACGTGTTCGGGGCGCCCCTTGAGCTGGTTGCCCACCACCAGCGCGGCGAAGATGCCCAGCGGCACGTTGATCAGGAAGATCCATTCCCAACTGTAGTTGTCGGTGATCCAGCCCCCGAGGATCGGGCCGGCGATCGGCGCGACCACGGTGATCATCGCCAGCAACGCCAATGCCTGCCCGCGTTTTTCACGTGGATAGAGCGAGACCAGCAGGCTCTGCGTGATCGGGTACATCGGGCCGGCGACGAAGCCCTGGATCGCACGCGAGACCACCAGCATGCCCATGCTCTGGGCCAGGCCGCACAGCAGCGAGGCCAGGGTGAAGGCCAGCGTGGCCCAGACGAACAGCTTGGTCTCGCCAAAGCGACGGCTCAGGTAGCCGGTCAGCGGCAGCGCGATCGCGGTGCTGACCGCGAACGAGGTGATGACCCAGGTGGCCTGCTGCGAACTGGCGCCGAGATTGCCGGCGATGGTCGGCAACGACACGTTGGCGATGGTGGTGTCCAGGACCTGCATGAACGAGGCCATCGCCAGCCCTGCGGTACACAGGGCGACGTTGGCCGGCCGGAAGGCCGTGCCTGGCGCCGCGGGGGCGCCCGGCGCGGCGGGAGCTTGTGCGGACATGGTGGCCTCAGCTCGCCTTGGCCTGCTGCGGCAGGTTGCTCTGGATGATCTGGTGGATCACATCGTCGGCGCTGTGCAGCTGCTTGGCGTAGACGTCGGTATCGAACACCTGGCCCTTGGCGGTTTCGGTCGGCAGCACGGTACCCTTCTGGTCGCGCAGGCTCACTTCGGCCTTGATCGACAGACCGATGCGCAGCGGATGCTCGGCGAGCTGCTTGGCATCGATGGCGATGCGCACCGGCACGCGCTGCACGATCTTGATCCAGTTGCCGCTGGCGTTCTGCGCCGGCAGCAGCGAGAACGCCGAACCGGTGCCCAGGCCGAGGCTGTCGATGCGGCCCTTGTAGGTGACGTCACCGCCGTACAGGTCCGAACGCAGCTCCACTTCCTGGCCCAGGCGCATGTGGCGCAGCTGGGTTTCCTTGAAGTTGGCTTCGACCCACATCTGCTCGGTCGGCACCACGGCCATCAGAGCATTGCCCGGCTGCACGCGCTGGCCGACCTGCACCGAACGACGGGCGACGTAACCGGTGACCGGCGCGACGATGCCGGCGCGGGCATTGTTGAGATAGGCCTGGCGCAGCTGCGCGGCGGCGGCCTGCACGTCCGGCTGGGTCGCGATCACGGTGTCATCCACCAGCGCGTTGCTGCGCTCGAAGGTCTCGCGCGAGCCGGCCACGGCGGCTTCGGCAGCGGCCAGTTCGGTGCGGGCATGCGCCAGTTCTTCGTTGGAGATCGCGCCGGTGTTGGCCAGATCCTTACGACGGTTGAAGTCCTCGCGCACGCGCTTCAGGGTAACCTGGCGCGCGTTCAATTCGGCCTGGGCGCCTTCCACGCTGCGGTACAGACCGCGCACCTGACGGACCGTCTTGGCGAGGTTGGCTTCGGCCTGCTGCAGGGCGACTTCGGTATCGGCCGGGTCCAGCTGGACCAGCAGCTGGCCGCGCTCGACGCGCATGCCGTCATCGGCGTTGATCCCGACCACGGTGCCGCTGATCAGCGGGGTGATCTGGACTTGGTTGCCCTGCACGTAGGCATCGTCGGTTTCTTCGAACCAGCGGCCGAACATGAAGTACCACAGGGCCAGCGCGGCCAGCAGCAGCACGACGATGACCAGCAGGCCGCGCAGCAGCTTGCCGCGACGGGAGGGAGCTGCCTTCTCGGCAGCGGGGGCGGAGGTCTGACTCATGGGATGACTCTCAGGAATGCGGGGATTCGGGGGTGGCGGCGACCGTGGCGGCGTCGCTGGTCGGGGTGAAACCACCGCCCAACGCCTGGCTCAGGCGGACCGAAACAAGGATTTGACGCGACTGCAGGCTGGCCAGCCGCTGCTGGGACACCAGCAACTGCTCTTCGACACTGAGCACGTCCAGGTAGCTGCCGATGCCGGCGCGGTAGCGCTGCTCGGCCAGGTCATGGGCGGCGCGCGCGGTGCTGACGGCCTGGGCCTGGGCACTGGCCTGGTCGGCCAGCGAACGCACCGCGTTGACCTGGTCGGCGACGTCACGCAGCGCGTTGACCACGGACTGGTTGTAGTCGGCCACGGCCAGGTCGTACTGCGCGTCGGTCTTGCCCAGGTTGGCGCGCAGGCGGCCGCCGTCGAAGATCGGCAGGCTCAGCGCCGGGCCGAGGAAGGCGAACGTCGAGCCACTCTTGAGCAGCTGGTCCACTTCACTGGAGACCACGCCGCCCAGGGCGGTCAGGTTGAGACTGGGGTAGAACGCGGCCTTGGCCGCGTGGATCTCGCGGTTGGCCGCCTCCACGCGCCAGCGCGCGGCGACGATGTCCGGGCGACGACCGAGCAGTTCACTCGGCAGCACGCCGGGCAGCTGCAGCGCCAAGGGGTTCAGCATCTGCGGGCGTTCGATCTGCAGGCCACGGTCCGGGCCCTGCCCGACCAGCGCGGCGAGCGCGGTGCGGGCTTCATCGATCTGCTGCTGCGCGGCCTGCTGTTGCTGCTGCGCGGCCGGGATGCGGGCCTCGGCCTGGCGGGTCTGCAGGTCGCTGTCGATGCCAGCGGCGCGACGCTGGCGGGTCAGGTCCAGGGTCTTCTGCGAGCGCGCCAGTTCTTCACTGGCCACGTCGTGCAGTGTCCACGCGTAGCCCAGCTGCGCGTACGCCTCGGCGATGGCGGCGGAGAGATTCAGGCGCGCGGCCTGGGCGTCCACTTCCGCGGCGTGACCGCTGTCCACGGCGGCTTCCCAGGCGGCGCGCTTGCCGCCCCACAGGTCGATGCCGTAGCTGAAGCTCAGGTAGGCCTGGCCGCTGCCGGCGTAGCTGCCACCGAGTTCGTCACCGACCATCGATTCGGGCAGGCGCACGCCGGTGTAGCCGCCGGAGGCGGAAACGCTGGGCAGGCGATCGGCGCGGGCGGTGCCGATCTGGGCACGGGCCTGGCGCAGGCGCGCATCGGCCGCCTCCAGCCCGGGATTGCGCTGCAGGCCTTCGGCGATCAGGGCGTCAAGCTGGGGGTCGCCCAGCGCGCGCCACCAGTCGGTGGCCGGCCAACCGGGCTGGCTCAGGCCGTTGGCGGCCAAGGTGCGCTGGGTCTGCAGGCTGTCTGCGTCGAGCAGACGACCCTGCGGCTCCAGGCCGCGGCTGCTGGCACACGCGGCCAGCGCAAGCGCCAGCACGGAGACCAGCACCGGCCGCAACGGGCGCAGTGGATGAGAGCGTTCAAACATGGAAGTCATGGCGTTACCAGTGAGTCGCGTACACGGGTCATGAGGGAAAGCAGCTGCGCGCGTTCGTCCGAAGACAGATCACGCATGGCGTCGTCGATGGTCTGGTCCCCGCGCTGTTTGAGGCGGGCCCACAACTGGCGGCCCGGCTCGGTCAGCACGATCTGCAGTGCCCGCCGGTCCTGGGCATGCGGCTCGCGCCGCACGCAATCCAGGGCTTCCAGCTTGTCCAGCAGGCGGGTCACCGCGCTCGGCACCTGGTCCAGGGCCTGGGCCAACTCGTTGGCGGTGCACGGGGCACGCGCCGCGAGCACCTTCAGGCCGAGATAGTGGGTGAAGCCAATACCGAGGTTTTCCTCGGCCATCGACGTGTCTAGCTGACGGACCAGGCCATCGCGCACTTGGCGCAGCAGGAGTCCGAAGCTGGGGGGATGGGCATCAGGGCAGATCATGGGTGAGCATTCTCTTCCAAAAAATATATTTCTCAATAGAAATATTTAATCTGGAACCAAATGCTGTGTTGCAACAATCAGAACAATGGGCAGGTCGCTACCTTAATGGCGCCCTGGACTGGCCCGGTATTACAATTTGGACAATGGATAACACTTTCAGGCCAGAGCGCGAGACCGACGCCACCCAGATGATCCGCAACCAGGTCTTGGACTGGTTCGAGCGCGACGATGGACTGGGCGTGCTCGGCTTCCGGATCGAGAGCGCCCGCGGGCTGGACCGGGAGATCGACTGGCACCAGCACCGGCGCGCACAGCTGATCTGCGTCGAGGCGGGCCTGCTCACCACCCGCACCCGCCATGGCACCTGGTCGCTGCCGCCCGGCTGCGCCGGCTGGATGCCGCCGGGAGAGCCGCACACCGTGGATATCTGTGGGCCGCTAAGGGGCTGGGGCATCATCGTCAGCGCGGCGATGGCCCACGACCTGCCCGACGAGCCCTGCGTGGTGGCCATTTCCGATCTGCTGCAGGCCTTGTCGCTGCGGGTCACCGCGTGGGTGCCGGCGGCCGAACCCAGCCTGCGCCAGCAGCACATGATCGAGGTCCTGCTGGACGAAATCCGCAATGCCCCGCGCCAGCGCATGCATCTGCCGATGCCGCAGGACCGGCGCCTGCTGCGGATCGCCTCGCAGCTGATCGCCGATCCGGCCGACGGCCGCAGCCTGGAGCAATGGGCCCAGTGGGCGGGCCTGTCGCCGCGTACACTGACCCGGCACTTCCGCGATGAAACCACGCTCAGCTTCGCCCAGTGGCGCCAGCAGGCCCGGTTGGCCGAGGGCCTGCGCCGCCTGTCCGATGGCCAGAGCGTGTCCGACATCGCGCACGAACTGGGGTTCAGCAGCCCCAGCGCCTTCGTCACGGTGTTCCGCCGCCACTTCGGCAGCCCGCCCGGGCGCTATCTGGCGCGCAGCGGACACCCCCTGAACCCATCACGCGGCTTGGCATCCCCGGCCGCATCCGGATAATCATCCGCCTGCGAGGGCGACAGCCGTCGCCGTCCCTTGCCACAGGTAACAATCCCGCATGACCGATCTTGCCCGCCCCGCGTTCCACGGCTTTGAACAGCTGCCCCTGCGCGAGTACGCCGAACGGGCGTACCTGGACTATTCGATGTACGTGGTGCTCGACCGCGCACTGCCGTTCCTCGGCGACGGCCTCAAGCCGGTGCAGCGCCGCATCATCTACGCGATGAGCGAGCTGGGTCTGAACGCGTCCTCCAAGCCGAAGAAGTCCGCGCGTACCGTCGGTGACGTGATCGGTAAGTACCATCCCCACGGCGACAGCGCCTGCTACGAAGCGCTGGTGCTGATGGCCCAGCCCTTCTCGTACCGCTACCCGCTGATCGAAGGCCAGGGCAACTTCGGCTCGACCGACGATCCCAAGTCGTTCGCGGCGATGCGTTACACCGAGTCCAAGCTGACCCCGATCGCCGAAGTGCTGCTGGGCGAGATCAACCAGGGCACCACCGACTGGACCCCGAACTTCGACGGCACCCTGGAAGAGCCGACCTGGATGCCGGCGCGCCTGCCGCACCTGCTGCTCAACGGCACCACCGGCATCGCCGTCGGCATGGCCACCGACGTGCCGCCGCACAACCTCAACGAGATCGTCAGCGCGCTGCTGCACCTGCTCGACGATCCCGATGCCACGGTCACCGACCTGTGCGAGCACGTGAAGGGCCCGGACTACCCGAGCTTCGCCGAGATCATCACCCCGATCGCCGATCTGCGCACCATGTACGAGACCGGTTACGGCAGCGTGCGGGCGCGCTCCACCTTCCTGAAGGAGAACGGCAACATCGTGATCAACGCGCTGCCGTTCCAGGTATCGCCGTCGAAGGTGATCGAGCAGATCGCCGCGCAGATGCGCGCCAAGAAGCTGCCGTGGCTGGAGGACATCCGCGATGAGTCCGACCATGCCAACCCGGTGCGCGTGGTGCTGGTGCCCCGCTCCAACCGCGTGGACGCCGAGCAGTTGATGGGCCACCTGTTCGCCACCACCGACCTGGAGCGCAGCTACCGGGTCAACCTCAACGTGATCGGGCTGGACGGCCGCCCGCAGGTCAAGAACCTCAAGACCCTGCTCAGCGAGTGGCTGCAGTTCCGCAGCACCACCGTGACCCGCCGCCTCAACCACCGCCTGGAGAAGGTCGAGCGTCGCCTGCACATGTTGGACGGCTTGCTGGTCGCCTTCCTCAACCTGGATGAAGTGATCCACATCATCCGCACCGAGGACGAAGCCAAGCCGGCGCTGATCGCGCGCTTCGCGCTGAGCGAGGAACAGGCCGAGTACATCCTGGAGACCAAGCTGAAGCAGCTGGCCCGCCTGGAAGAAATGAAGATCCGCGGCGAGCAGGACGAGCTGGCCAAGGAACGCGACAAGATCGTCGGCATCCTGGAGAGCAAGGCCAAGCTGAAGAAGCTGATCCGCGACGAGCTGGTGGCCGATGCGAAGAAGTTCGGCGATGACCGTCGCTCGCCGCTGGTGCAGCGTGGCGCGGCGCAGGCCATCGACGAGACCGAGCTGGTACCGAGCGAACCGATGACGGTGGTGCTTTCGGAGAAGGGCTGGATCCGTGCGGCCAAGGGCCACGACATGGACCCGGCCACCCTGTCCTATCGTGATGGCGATGCGCTGCTCGGCTCCGTGCGCGCACGCAGCACGCAGCAGGTGGCGTTCCTGGACAGCGAGGGCCGTGCGTACTCGACCCTGATCCACACCCTGCCCTCGGCCCGTGGCAACGGCGAGCCGCTGACCGGTCGCTTCTCGCCGGCCCCGGGCAGCGCCTTCATGACGCTGGCCAGTGGCGAGAACAACACGCGCTTCGTGCTGGCGTCCACCCACGGCTATGGCTTCGTGACCCGCTTCGAGAACCTCACCGGCCGCAACAAGGCCGGCAAGGCGATGCTCAACCTGACCTCCGGTTCCAAGGTGCTGACCCCGGCCGTGGTCGCCAATCCGGAGACGGACCGCATCGTGGCCGTGACCAGCTCGGGCAACCTGCTGGCGATCGCCGCCAGCGACCTGCCGGAACTGGACAAGGGCAAGGGCAACAAGATCATCGACATCCCCAAGGCCAAGCTCGCCACCGAGCGCGTGGTCGCGGTGGTGTCGGTGGCGCCGGGCAACACGCTGCTGGTGCGCAGCGGCCAGCGCACGATGAACCTGTCCTTCAAGGACCTGGACACCTACCTGGGGACCCGCGCCACCCGCGGCCATCTGCTGCCGCGTGGCTGGCAGAAGGTGGAAGGGCTGGCGGTGGAATAACGGTCCCGCGTCGACGTGGATCGGAACGGCCGGGGAAACCCGGCCGTTTTTTTTGCGCCCACGGAAAAGGCCGGGTTTCCCCGGCCTCTCTGTTCGAATCCACGTCGGCTGGCTGGCGAAGGCTGGCTGGCGTGTGGAACCCGATGCCGTACTCAGTGCGCGGCGGTACCTTTCGCATCCATCTTGCTGGTCTGGTACAGCGCCAGGCCGATCCGCTTGATCAGGCCAAGCTGCTGCTCCAGCCACCAGGCGTGGTCTTCTTCGGTGTCCTTCAACTGCACCAGCAGCATGTCGCGGCTGACGTAGTCCTGGTGCTGTTCGCACAGCTTCATGCCGGCAGCCAGGTTGTTGCGGACGCTGTATTCGGTGTCCAGGTCCTTCTGCAGCATCTCTTCCACGGTCACGCCGGGCTCGAACACATGCGGGCGCATGTCCGGGTCGCCGCCGAGGAAGAGGATGCGGCGCAGCAACGCATCGGCGTGCTGGGTCTCTTCTTCCATTTCGTGGTTGAGGCGCTCATAGAGCGCGAACAGGCCCTGGTCTTCGTAGCGGCGCGAATGGATGAAGTACTGGTCGCGCGCGGCCAACTCGCCGCGCAGCAGTTCCTTCAAGCAGGCGATGACGTCCGGGTTGCCTTTCATGGGGGTGCTCCTGATGAATCAATGCGCGCATGGTGCCCTATCTGGAATTCCGGTGATCTAATCGGAATCAGTTGCAGTTGCGCTTCCACCGCTCCATCGCATTCAGCAACGGCCCGGTCATGGCCGTGGTCACCAGCGCCATGATCACCAGCACGGCAAACAGGCGATCCCCCAGGAAGCCCAGCTCGTAGCCCAGGTTGAGCACGATCAGCTCCATCAGGCCGCGGGTGTTCATCAGGGCACCGAGCTTCCACGCCTCATGGCTGCCCATGCCCGCACTGCGCGCGGCGCTCCAGGTGCCGATCAGCTTCCCGAGCGTAGCCACCACGATCACGATCAGGCACAGCACCAGGTCGCTGGCCTGCAGGGCATCGGCGCGCATGCGCAGGCCGGTCATGGCGAAGAACAAGGGCAGCAGCAGGGTGACCGCGAACGGCTCGACACGCTCGGCCACGGTATGCCGCAGGGTGGCGTTGCCGGACACCGCCACGCCGGCCGCGAACGCGCCGAACAGCGCGTGGATGCCCAGCATCTCGGTGACCAGGGCTGAGCCCAACGCCATCAACAGCATGATCAGCAGCCAGCGTCCTTCCTGGCCTGGTGCGATCACCAGGCGGGAGAACCACGGGCGCACCACGCCCAGCATCAGCGCGACGAAAGCGACCACGCAGACCAGGTTGATCGTCGCGGGCACCCAGCCCTGCGATTGCGCAGCCGCCACGATCAGCGCCAGCAGGCACCATGCGGTGGCATCACCGAGCGCGGCGCAGGCGATGGCGGTCTGGCCCAGCGGCGTGCCGGTCATGCCTCGGTCGGCCAGGATGCGCAGCAGCACCGGGAAGGCGGTGATGCTCAATGAGATGCCGACGAACAACGCAAAGCCGGTGAAGCCCACGCCCGGCGGTGCGTGCGCGCCGTACAGCCAGATCGCCAGCAGCACGCCCAGCACGAACGGCACCGCGATGCCGGCATGGCTGACCACGAAGGCGAAACGACGTCGTCCGCGCAGCCCGCCCAGGTCCAGCTCCGCACCGGCCACCAGCAGGAACATCAGCACGCCGAGCTGGCTGAGAAGGCCGAGCGAACCGAGCGATGCCGGCGGGAACAGCATGCCGTGCACCTGCGGCAACAGGGCGCCCAGCACCAGCGGCCCCATCATCAGGCCGGCCGCCATCTCACCGATCACACCCGGCTGGCCGAGGCGACGGAACACCCAGCCCGCGGCCTTGGCGACCATCAGCAACACCAGCAACTGCAGCAGGAACAGACCGAGCGGCGCATGCAGATGCGCGGCCCAGTCGGCGCCCAGCGAGGACTCGGCACGGGCCGCCTGTGCGGTCACGGCCGGGCCGGCAAACCGCGCCAGGCCCAGGCCGATCAACAGCGGCAGTGCCACCCAGCCCAGGTAGCGCCATGCCAGCCCGCTGCGGCGCATGCCGGTGGTGTCAGAGTCCATGACCGATCCCCATCGATTGAAGGGGCGATTCTACGGTCTGCACGCGCTGCCACACCACCGCGGACGACGCGGCGGTGTGGTACATCCGTCAGGCCAGCGCCTGCTCGTGCACGCCGGCGATCGCGCGCCCGGACGGATCGGCCATCGCGGCAAAGCTGGCGTCCCATGCGATGGCGGCCGGCGAGGAACATGCGATGGACTTGCCACCCGGCACGGTTTCCGCCGCGGCCTGGGTCGGGAAGTACTGCTCGAACACGTGGCGGTAGAAGTAGGCTTCCTTGGTCTGCGGCGGGTTGTGCACGAAGCGCTTGTCCGCCGCCGCCATCACGCGGTCGCTGACCTGGGCTTCGGCATGTGCCTTGAGCCCGTCGATCCACCCGTAGCCGACGCCGTCACTGAACTGTTCCTTCTGGCGCCACAGGATCGCGTCCGGCAGGTAGCCTTCGAAGGCCTCGCGCAGCACCGCCTTCTCGATCCGGCGTGCACCGGCGGGGCCCTGCCCGACCATCTTGTGCTTGGCATCGATGCGCATGGCCACATCGAGGAACTCGCGGTCCAGGAACGGCACGCGCGGCTCCACGCCCCAGGCCATCATCGACTTGTTGGCGCGCAGGCAATCGTAGTTGTTGAGCGCGTCCAGCTTGCGCACCAGCTCTTCGTGGAACTCCCGTGCGTTCGGCGCCTTGTGGAAGTACAGATAGCCACCGAAGATCTCGTCGCTGCCTTCGCCGGACAGCACCATTTTCACGCCCATCGCCTTGATCCGGCGCGCCAGCAGGAACATCGGCGTAGACGCGCGGATGGTGGTGACGTCATAGGTCTCCACGTGGCGGATCACTTCCGGCAGCGCATCCAGCCCCTCTTCGAAGGTGTACTCGAAGCCGTGGTGCACGGTGCCCAGTGCTTCGGCGGCGATGGCGGCGGCAGCCAGATCGGGCGAACCCTTCAGACCGATCGCGAAGGAGTGCAGGCGCGGCCACCAGGCTTCCGTCTGATCGCCATCTTCGACACGGTGGCGGGCATAACGCGCGGCGACCGCAGCGACCAGCGACGAATCCAGACCACCGGAGAGCAGCACGCCATAGGGCACGTCGGTCATCAACTGGCGGTGCACCGCGCGCTCGAACGCCTCGCGCAGCTCGACGCGGTCGGCCTCGACGCCTTCCACCGCGTCGTAATCGCGCCAGGGGCGTTCGTAATAGCGGGTCAACGTATCGGTGGCACTGTCGTACCAATGGCCCGGCGGGAACTGCGCGGCGTCGGCGCAGATGTCCACCAGCGACTTCAGTTCGGAGGCCACCACCAGGCGGCCGTCCTTGTCGTGGCCCCAGTACAGCGGCACCACGCCGATCGGATCACGCGCGATCAGCACGCGCTGCTGGGCGCGGTCCCACAGCGCGAAGGCGAAGATGCCGTTGAGGCGGTTCAGGAAGGACGCCGGGCTGTCCTCGCGGTACAGGGCGTTGATCACCTCGCAGTCCGAGCCGGTCTGGAAAGCGTACGGCTGGGCCAGTTCGGCCTTCAGTTCGCGGTGGTTGTAGATTTCGCCGTTGACCGCCAGCGCCAGGCCGCCGTCATCGGACAGCAGCGGCTGCGAGCCACCGGCCGGATCCACGATGGCCAGCCGCTCGTGGACCAGGATGGCGCCGTCATCGACATACACCCCGCTCCAGTCCGGGCCACGATGGCGCTGGCGCTGCGAGAGGTCCAGCGCATGGCGGCGCAGTGCGGGGAGGTCGTCGCCGGCCTGGAGGCCGAAAATACCGAAGATCGAACACATGGGAACAGCTCCTGATAATGGGGGAATACACGTGTTGCAGGCATTCGACCGGCCACCCGGGCCCGGAAGGGGTAAACCCGGGCCACAAAAAAACCCGCATCGGTCGATGCGGGTTTTCTGGGGTCCGGGCGTGTTGCTTGTACTAGCCCTGGTCGCAGTCCCGCATCGGCCGCGCACGATTATTCGCGCGCAGATTGGTGCGGTTGGTATTGTTGACAGCGGTGGCCGGGAACGAGGACATGGACCGACCGTAACCGGGTTTCGACGGCGGTGCAACTGTTGCGATGGCAACCAAACCGACCGTCGCGGACAACCAGGCGCTCCGGGGCCGGGCGATAATCACCGCCCTTACGCATCACCTGGCTGGCATGACCCTTCGCATCGGACGCATCGCTTCACGCCTGGGCGGCATCGCCCTCACCTTCGCCCTGGTCGCCTGCAGCAGCGCCCCGTCACGGACGCCCGCAAGCATCGTGCAGTCGGTCGAGGCCAAGGCCGCCGACGGCAGCTTCGACAGTGCCTGGGACGCGGCGAAAACCTACGAAACCTTCAACGATCCGCGCGCGGTGACGTGGTATGAGCGTGCCGCCGCCGTCACCCCGTGGAGCTTCCACAACCCCCAGGCCGAAGAGGCGCTGGGCCGGATCTGGACCCACGGTGAGCTGGTGCACGGCACCGGCCCCAACATCGTCCAGGGCACGGCGCTGCGTGCCTCGCCGCGGAAGGCCGAGCGCTGGTACCGCACCGCGGCCGAGCACGGCAACCCGATGGCCATGCTGATGCTGGCCAAGTTCCATCGCGAACGCGGTGACGCAGCGAGCGCGCTGCGCTGGGACCTGCGCGCGACCATCTACCACCACATGCAGTCCGAATCCTCGCGGCTGCCGCAGGCGATCGCGCCACAGCCGGATGGCACCCTGCATCCGCTGGTCGTCGACATCCAGCGGCGTGCGCAGCGTGGCGATGCCGACGCCCAGGTGGATCTCGGCGCGATGTACGAACTCGGCATGGGCCTGCCGCGCGATGGCATCGAGGCACTGCGCTGGTATCGGCGTTCGGCCGACCAGGGCAATGTGTACGGCCAGTACTTCAGCGGCCTGCTGCTGGGGCGTGGGCGCGCGGGCGTGACCAAGGATCTGGACGCCGCCGCCGGATGGTTTGCGAAGGCCTATGCGCAGAAGTTCTATCTCGCCGGGGAAACCTACTGGCGCAAGACCATCGAGCCGCCGTTCTGGACCTTCGGGTAGTGCCGGCTTGCGTGAGGGTAGTGCCGGCCGCTGGCCGGCTCGCGTGATTGCGTGGCGACGTGGGGAGCCGGCCAGCGGCCGGCACTACCGCGACGTAGGTCTACGACGTGGCTTGTACACACTCCAGAGGGACGTTCAAGTCTGCCGCTCGCGTGCTGCATCACCCAGAATGGCGGCATGAATACCGCTACCTTCCGCGATGAGACCGTCACCCGCGAGCGCATGCAGGCCATCATCGCCGCACATCCGCGGGCAGCCATTTTCGAGAGCTGCAGCTTCGATCACGGCGACTTCTCGCGGCTGGACATGGATGGCGTCCAGTTCCACCAGTGCTCGGTCACCGGCGCGTCCTGGCTGGCGGCCTCACTGGAAGAAAGCCAGTGGACGAAGTGCCGTGGCAGCCAATGCGATTTCAGCTCGGCGCTGCTCAGCGACGCGCGCTTCTCGCACTGCGATCTCAACAACAGTCACTGGCGCCGCGCGACGTTGTCCTCGGTGCAGTTCCAGGACTGCAAGCTGACCGGCGCGCACCTGCAGGAAGTCACCGGCTGGGCACTGGAATTCCGCGATTGCCTGCTGGTGAGCGCGGACCTGCGCGGGATGTCGTTCCGCAAGGCCCAGCTGGAGGGCATGGATTTCTCCGAGGCTGAGCTGTCCGGCTGCGACTTCCGCGATGCGGTGTTCAACGGCGGCAGCCTGCGCAACGCACAGACGCGGCTGACCCGGTTTGAAGGTGCGGACCTGCGCGGCACCGACATCAGCGGGCTCAACGTGATGGATGCCAAGCTGTTCAAGAAGGCGGTGATCTCGCAGCGCCAGGCGGCGGCCGCGTTGGCGTCGTTCGGGCTGATCGTGGCGTAAGGGCGAACTCGCGCGACTGAGGCGGTAGGCGCCGACCGTTGGTCGGCGCAGCACGTGCATCAGGCCAACAAACGCTCGATCAAGCGCTGGTACAGCGCCGGCAGCGCTTCCAGATCCGCCACGCGGACGTTCTCGTCGACCTGGTGGATGCTCGCATTGACCGGCCCCACTTCGATGCACTGCGCGCCCAGCGGCGCGATGAAGCGCGCATCGGAGGTACCACCGCCGGTGCTCTCCTCCGGCGGCGCACCGGCGAACTCACCCAGGACGTCGCGGGCAACCCTGCGCAGCGTGCCTTCCGGGGTGTAGAACGGCTCGCCACTGCGATGCCACGTGAGGGTGTACTCGAGCGCATGCCGCTCCAGCAGCGTGGCGATCTCCCGCTCCAGCGCCGGCGCAGTCCAGTGTGGGTTGTAGCGCAGGTTGAACAGCACCTGCAGCTCGCCGGGGATCACGTTGTTCGCACCGGTGCCGGCATGGATGTTGGAGACCTGCAGGCTGGTCGGCGGGAAGCTCTCGAAGCCATCGTCCCAGTGCCGTGCAGTCAGTTCCGCCAGTGCCGCGGCAGCGAGATGGATCGGATTGCGCGCCTTGTCCGGATACGCGACATGGCCCTGCACGCCTTTCACCGTGAGCGTTCCCGACAAGCTGCCGCGGCGGCCGACGCGCAGCAGATCGCCGAGCACGGCGGTGGAGGACGGCTCACCGGTGATGCACCAGTCGATGGCCTGGCCGCGCGCGCGGAAGATGTCCGCCACGCGCCGCACACCGTCGATGGCGTCGCCTTCCTCGTCGCTGGTCAGCAGCACGGCCAGCGTGCCGGGATGGTCCGGATGGGCGGCCACGAACTGCTCGGCGGCCACCACGAAGGCGGCCACGCTGCCTTTCATGTCGGCCGCGCCGCGCCCGTACAGCACGCCCTCGCGGATCTGCGGATCGAACGGATCGCTGGTCCAGGCCGAGACCGGGCCGGTCGGCACCACGTCGGTATGCCCGAGCAGCACCAGCACCGGCGCGCCCTGCCCGTGTGTGGCCCACAGGTTGTCGACCTCGCCCAGGCGCAGGTGTTCGCAGTGGAAGCCGGCGCGTTCAAGACGGCCGGCCAGCAGCGCCTGGCAACCGGCGTCCTCGGGTGTGACCGAGGCGCGCGCGATCAGGTCGCAGGTCAGCGCGACGACGTCGTTCACGCGCCCACTCCGAACCGCTGCTTGAAGCCGTTGTCCGAGAAGCCCTGGGTCATCACGCCCTCGGCGCTCACCACCACCGGGCGCTTGATCAGCTGCGGGTACTCGCGCAGCAGCAGCTTCCATTCGGCCTCCGAATCGGCCGCTTTGCGGTTCTCCGGCAGCTGCCGCCACGTGGTGGAGGACCTGTTGATCAACGCGGGGAAGCCACCGGCCTGGGCCGCCCAGTCGATCAGGGTCTCCGGCGTCGGCTTCTCGTCGCGGTAGTCGACGAAGGTGTACGGCACCTGGAAACGGTCCAGCCACTTGGTGGCTTTTTTGCAGGTGTCGCAGTTCTTCAATCCGTACACAATCGTGGTCATGGCGGTACTCAGTCGGCCAGGCCGCGCAGCAGGTCGTTGACGCTGGTCTTGCTGCGGGTCTTGGCATCGACCTGCTTGACGATCACGGCGCAGTACAGCGAGTGCGAGCCGTCCTTGGACGGCAGCTGGCCGGAGACCACCACGCTGTAGGGCGGCACCGAGCCGTAGCTGATCTCGCCGGTGGCGCGGTTGTAGACGCGGGTGCTCTGGCCGAGGAACACGCCCATGCCGATCACGCTGTGGTGGCCGACCACGAAGCCTTCCACCACTTCCGAACGCGCACCGATGAAGCAATGGTCTTCGATGATGGTCGGGCTGGCCTGCAGCGGCTCGAGCACGCCACCGATGCCGGCGCCACCGGACAGATGGCAGTGCTTGCCGATCTGGGCGCACGAACCGACCGTGGCCCAGGTGTCGACCATGGTGCCCTCGCCCACGTAGGCGCCGATGTTGGTGAAGCTCGGCATCAGCACCACATCCTTGCCGAAGTAGCTGCCGCGACGCGCGATCGCACCGGGCACCACGCGCACGCCGGCGCGACGGAACTTGGCTTCATCGAAGCCGGCGAAACGCGACTCGACCTTGTCCCAGAAGGGCGCCGGGCGCGCGTCCACCACGGCCATGTCATTGACGCGGAAGTACAGCAGGACCGCCTTCTTCAGCCACTCGTTGACCTTCCAGCCACCGTGGCCATCCGGCTCGGCAACGCGGAACTCGCCGGTTTCCAGGCCATCGATGACGCGGCCGACCAGCGGCTTGGTGGAACCTTCGATCTCATGCAGGGTCAGCGTGGCACGGCGCTCGAACGCGCTCTCGATGCCGAACTTGAGCTCTTCCACGCCCGGCGTGGCCGGCTTGCGCAGCGACTTGCGCGCGATGGTGGCGTCACGGCTGGCACTGCGCTTGGCGGCGCTCTCGGCCGGGGTAGCGGCAGCCTTGCGGGCCGGTGCCTTTTTCACGGCCGCCTTCCTCACTGCGGGTGCCGCCTTTTTCGCTGCGACAGCGGTCTTCTTCACCGCAGGCGCGGCAGCAGGGGTCTTGGCCGCCGCGGTCTTCGCGGCGGTCTTCTTGGCAGGCTTGGTGGCCATCAGTGGGGGTCTCCGGCGTTTCGATCAGGGTCCAGGCAGGCGAGCATCGTGTCTTGCAGCTGCCGTCTGGCGGATTCGGTCAGGGCGTGATCATGCTCATCGCTGATCACGAACATGTCTTCGGCGCGCTCGCCGAAGGTGGCGATGCGCGCATCATGCACGCGCAGCCGCTGGTTGCGCAGCACGAACGCCACGTCGGCCAGCAGGCCGGGGCGGTCGGGCGCGACCAGGCTGAAACGGGTGCTGGTGGTGTCGCCATCGGTGATGTCGCGGAACTCGATGCGCGGCGCGAAGCGGAAGTGGCGCAGCTGGCGCGGGATGACCCGGCGCGACGGGCGCAGGCGGGTCAGGTCGCCGGCCAGCGCTTCACGCAGGCCGGCTTCCAGGCGCAGCGCATCACCGTCGGCGAAGCTGTCAGCCGGGGTCACTTCGAACGTATCGAAGATGGTGTCGACCGGGCCGTCCAGCACGCGGGCGCGATGGATGCCGTAGCCCTTGCGGTCCAGCGTCATCACGATCGCGGCGAACAGTCCGTCGCGATCGGGCGAGTGCACGAACACTTCCAGCGCATGGTCGTCCGGGGTGATCCGGCGCACCTTGACCAGGGTCTGGCCCTGCTTGATCGGCACCAGCGCGGCCGCCTGCCAGGCGAGCTGCTCGGGTCGCAGCCGGATGAAACTCTCATCGGGCATCACCGTGAACTGGCGCTCGATGGTCGCATCGTCATAGCCGCGCTCGCGCACCAGCTGGCGCACCGATTCGCGCGCTTCGGCGACACGCTCGGCGGCCGGCATCTGGTTTTCCAGGCCATCGCGCAGCGCGCGTCGCGCGGCGAAATACAGGTCGGCCAGCAGACGATCCTTCCACGCATTCCACAGCTTGGGGCTGGTACCGGCGATGTCGGCGCAGGTCAGCAGATAGAGGTAGTCGAGCCGGTCGCGGCTGGCCACCAGGGTGGCGAAGCGATGGATCACGTCCGGATCGGAGTTGTCCTGCTTCTGCGCGGTGATCGACATGCGCAGGTGCTGCTCGACCAGCCAGGCCACCAGCTCGGTATCGGAACTGCTCAGCGCCAGCGCCTGGCAGAACTCACGCGCATCCACCGCACCGAGTTCCGAGTGATCGCCGCCGCGGCCCTTGGCGATGTCATGGAACAGGCCGGCCAGCAGCAGCAGCTCCGGCTTGCGCAGGCGCGGCCACACTTCATGTGCGATCGAGAAGCGCTCGTCGGCACGGCTGGTGGCAAACAGGCCGATGTTCCGCAGCACCATCAACGTGTGCTGATCGACGGTGTAGACATGGAACAGATCGAACTGCATGCGCCCGGAGACCTGCGCGAACGCGGGGATCCATTGGCCCAGCACGCCCAGGCGCGCCATCCGCGCCAGGGTGTCGACCGCGCGCGGGCTGCGCAGCAGCGCAAGGAACTGTTCGCGGGCGGCGGGGCTGGCGTCGGTATACGCAGCCAGCTCGGGCAATGCTTCGGCCAGCGCGCGGGCGGTCAGCGAATGCAGGCCGCGCACGTCCGGGTTGTAGGCCCAGCTGGAGAACAGCGCGAACACCTGTTCGATGTCGCCCTGCGGCCACGCGGCATCATTGGCCGCCAGGTAGCCGCGACGCAGCGAGAAACCGACGCTGACCGGCTCGGGCACCGCTTCGCCATCGAACTGTTCTTCAAAGCGCTGCAGCAGGCGATCACTGATCCGCCGCACCACGGTGGCGCTGCGGTAGAAGCCCTGCATCATTTTTTCCACGGCCAGGCTTTCGATGTCGTCTTCGAAACCCAGGCGGGCGGCGAGTGTCTTCTGGTAATCGAAGCGCAGGCGCTCTTCCGGCCGGTTGGCGACCAGGTGCAGGCCGAAGCGCAGCCGAGCCAGCGCACAGCGCTCGCGCTTGAGCGCAGCCGCCTCATCCGGGCCGAGATGGCCCAGGCCGACCAGGGCTTCCAGGTCGCGCACGCCGAACGCGCGCAACGCCATCCAGCCCAGCGTATTGAGATCACGCAGCCCGCCGGGGCCGTCCTTGATATCCGGCTCGAGGTTGTCGGCGGTGTCGCCGAAGCGCTGGTGGCGGGCCAGCAGCTCCTCGCGCTTGGCAAGGAAGAATTCGCGTGGGGGCCACAGGCCCTCCACGTTGACCGCCGCCTTCAGGGCCTGGCGGGCCGCGTCATCGGCGACCACCGGGCGCGACTCGATCAGTGCGGTCAGCACGGTCTGGTCGGCGCTGGCCTGGGTGCATTCGGCCGGCGAACGCACCGCGTGGCTGACCGGCAGGCCGCAATCCCACAGCAGCGCGAAGAAGCGCGCCAGACCGGATTCGTGGCGTCGCTGCTGCTCGGGCGTGCCCAGCACCAGCACGTCGATATCCGAGCGCGGGAACAATTCGCCGCGCCCGTAACCGCCGACGGCGAACAGCGCCAGCCCCGACCCCGCCGGCAGGCAGCGATGCCAGGCCAGCCGGATCAGGTGATCGGCCGCGCGGGCGCGCAGCGCGAGCAGGCGCTCGATGTTGTCGCCCTGGTCGAAGCGGCGATACAGCCGCGCGTCGGTCTGTTGCAGCGACTGGCGCGCCAGTGCCGCCCAGTCCGGGTCGGCGACGGATTCGGCCGGCGCGTCCAGCATCGGGCTCGCCGGCAGCATGCTCAGACCTGCGATTCGCCGGGCGAGAGGGTCAGCACGTCGACGCCGGTCTCGGTGACCGCGACCATGTGCTCCCACTGCGCCGACAGCTTGCGGTCCTTGGTGACCACGGTCCAGCCGTCCGGGAGCACCTTGTTGTAGCGGGTGCCCTCGTTGATCATCGGCTCGATGGTGAAGGTCATGCCGGGCTGCAGCACCAGGCCCTGGCCCGGACGGCCGTAATGCACTACCTGCGGCTCGTCGTGGTAGACCTTGCCGATGCCGTGGCCGCAGTACTCGCGCACCACGCTGAAACGTTCGGCTTCGGCATAGCTCTGGATCGCATGGCCGATGTCGCCCAGCGTCGCGCCCGGCCGCACCGCGCGGATGCCGCGCCACATGGCTTCGTAGGTCGCATCGACCAGGCGCTTGGCCATGACGGACGGGGTGCCGACGCAGTACATGCGGCTGGTATCGCCGTGCCAGCCATCCTTGATCACGGTCACATCGATGTTGACGATGTCGCCGTCCTTGAGGACCTTGGCTTCGCTGGGGATGCCGTGGCAGATCACGTTGTTGACCGACGTGCAGACCGTCTTGGGGAAGCCGCGGTAACCGACATTGGCCGGCGTCGCCTTCTGCACATTGATGATGTGGTCATGGCAGATGCGGTCCAGCTCTTCGGTCGTCACGCCCGGCTTGACGTGGGGGGTGACGATGTCGAGCACCTCGCTGGCCAGACGGCCGGCGATACGCATCAGTTCGATTTCCTCGGGGGTTTTCAGATTCACGCTCATGGCGCCCATTATCGCCGATCCGGGGCAATCTGAACGGGATCGGGTGGAACGCTGACAGCCGCGGTTTGGGCACAGGGCGAGTCAGGTCGATGAATGAATGCGATGGGCGTCGCAGAAATCGGTTTTGTGCCGAAAACGGCCATCGAATCGCCCAAATCTCACGGGGTCCCTACGCCGGCAAACCTATAACCAGATCAACACCGTTCCACCGCCCCACCGTTCGGCAGCATCGTGTTGTTCAGCAAAGGACCCGCGTCCAAGGAGCATGCCCATGCGATTTCTCCGTCCCGCCCTGCTGAGCCTGGCCTTCGCCAGCCTCGCTTCGCCCGCCCTGGCGGCCGATACCACGACCTTCAACGTCAAGATCATCATCACCAAGGCCTGCACGATCACCGCAGCCGCCGCCACGGACGTGGATTTCGGCTCCGCACTGTCCACGGCCACCACCCCTTCCAATGCCCAGGGCACCATCACGGCACAGTGCTCGGCGCTGACCCCGTACACCGTCGCGCTCAATGCCGGCTCCAATGCGGGCACCGCCAACGATGTGACCACGCGGCGCATGAAGAACACCGACGCCGGCGTCACCGCCAACAATTTCGTCGGCTACCAGCTCTATCGCGACGCCGCGCACACCGATGTGTGGGGCGCCACGGCGGGCACCAACACCGCCGCCGGCATCGGCACCGGTCTTGCGCAGACGCTCAATGTCTACGGCCAGATCGCCAACCCCAGCGTCAACAACGCCGCTGCGGGTAACTATCAGGACACGATCACCGCCACGATCACCTACTGAGGTCCGCCATGCCGATTTCCGCAGGGCGTCGCCCTGGGCGGTTCGGGTGCGCGGCCCTGGGCTGGCTGTGGCTGCTGATGGGGAGCGCCACCGCCGCAAGCCTGCAGGTCGCCCCTACATCACTGCAGCTCACACCGCGGCAGAACGCCGATGCACTCTGGCTGACCAACAGCGGCACCTCGCCCGTACAGGTGCAGGTGCGGGTGTTCGAGTGGCGCCAGGACGCCGGCCAGGATCACCTTGTGCCCACCACGGACCTCCAGGTGAGTCCGCCGATGCAGTCGCTGGCCGCCGGCCAGCAGCAGCTGATCCGGGTCGTGCGCAGCGTGCCCACCCCGCCCGCATCGCAACGCGCTTACCGGGTGGTGGTCGATGAACTGCCCACGGTGGATCCGCGCCGCACCGGGATGCAGTTCGTCCTGCGCTATTCGATGCCGGTATTCGTCCAACCCGACGCGGACGCCCCGCTGCGACACGCCCTGCAGGCGCGCCTGACCCGGCTGGATGACGGGCGACCGGCCCTGGAGGTGTCCAACAGCGGCAACAGCTACGCGCAGCTGGCCGATCTCGGCCTGGGCCCGGCCAACCGCCCCCAGATCATCCATCCCGGCCTGCTCGGCTATGTCCTTGGCGGACAGACCATGCGCTGGCCACTGGAGGTTCCGGCGGCCCGCCTGGCGGGCGCCACGTTCTCGGCAAAGATCAATGGCGAGTCGGCCCAGACGCCACTGCCCGCCGCGCCCCCGGCTCGCTGAGGCCTGCATGCGGATGCTGCTTACCGCGACGCTGACCCCATGCGCCGCGATGGCAGCCGACGCAGACATCGGCGCTTCGGGCGATGCGATGCTGCCCCCGCCCACGCCGCTGACCGCGGCGCAGACGCTGTACCTGGACGTGACGCTCAACCAGACCCCGCGCGGGTTGCTGCCGTTCACCGAGCTGCAGGGCCGGCTGATGGCCGCCGGCGCCACGCTGCGCCAGCTCGGCTTTCCGGCACGCGGCGAGGAGCCGGTCGCGCTCGATCAGCTCGGCGGCGTGGTCGTGCGCTACGACGCGGCATTGCAGACGCTGGCCCTGGACGTTCCCCTGGAACAATTGTCGCTGCCCACCACGCGGCTGGAGCGCCCGACCGAGACCGCACCGGCGGCAGCCGCCTCGCCCGGCGTGGTGCTCAACTACGACGTCTATGGGAGCCACAACGAAGGCGGCGGCAACCTGGCCCTGACCACCGAGCTGCGCGTGTTCGGGCTGGGCCAGGGGGTGCTGGAGACCAGTGCGCTGCTGCGCACGTACCAGGACCCGGCCGATCATCAATGGCAGGGCGAAAGCGTGCGCCTGGACACCGCGTGGCGCCTGGATTTCCCGGATTCCGCGGTCTCCCTGACCGTGGGCGACTTCTACAGCGGCTTCGTGGACTGGAGCCGACCGGTGCGGATGGGCGGCGTCCAGGTGGGACGCAATTACGGGCTGCAGCCCTACCGCGTGCTGACCCCCACGCCCACCTTCCTCGGCGAGGCGGTCGTCCCCTCCAATGTGGAGCTGTATGTGGACGGCCTGCGCCAGTACAACGGCGAGGTGCCGATCGGCCCCTTCCAGCTGGCCGCGCAGCCCGGCATCAACGGCACCGGCAATGCGCAGGTGGTGATCACCGACGCCTTCGGCCGCATGCAGACGCTGGATTTTTCCTTCTACGGTACGCAGCAGCTGCTGGCCAAGGGCCTGTCCGACTGGTCGGCCGGCGTGGGCAGGATGCGCCGGGACTACGGTATCCGCTCCTTCGCCTACGAAACGCCGGTGATCGGCAGTGCCACCTGGCGCTACGGCGCGAGCGACCGGTTTACCGCCGAGGCGCATGCGGAAGGCGGTGGCGGCGTACTCAACGGCGGTGCCGGCGGCTGGTGGCTGCTGGGCGGCGCCGGCGTGGTCAACGCTGCTTACGCGCACAGCCGCCATGCGGGACTGCAGGGCGGCCAGTATTCCCTGGGGTACAGCTGGAACAACCGCCGATTCAACGTCAACGTGCTGACCCGGCGAACGCATGGCGCGTATCGCGACCTTGGCGCGCTGCAGGACACGCTGCCGCCGGACATCAGCGAGCAGGCCACGCTGGGCATCAACCTGCAGGGCGCCGGCTCGCTCAGCGCCAGCTACCTGCGGCTGCGCTATCCCGACGCCGACGACAACCGCTACGCCAGTCTGTTCTGGTCGCGCAGCTTCGGCGATCGCTGGTCGGCCTACCTCTCGTTCAACCAGAACCTGGCCGACAGTGATGACCGCAGCGCGTATCTGTCCGTCTCGGCCGCGCTCGGGCGCAACCGGCAGAGCAGCGTGTCCGCACAGCGCAACGGCGAGCGGCCGACCTATGTCGCCGATCTGTCCCAGCCCGTGCCGGGCGACGGCAGCCAGGGCGGTTATGGCTGGCGGGTGCAGGCGCGCGGGGGCGACGACGGTGCCGGCGGACTGGCCGAACTCGGCTGGCTCAACCGGGTCGGGCGCTATTCGATGGGCTATGCGCGCCAGGGTGATCTCGACTACGGCTACGCCAGTGCCAGCGGCAGCGTCGTCTGGATGGGCGGACACGTCTTTGCCGCCCGCGAAGTACCCGACGCCTTTGCAGTGGTGTCCACCGATGGTTTCGGCGGAATCCCGGTGCGGCTGGAAAACCGGCTGATCGGCAGCACCGACAGGAACGGCCTGCTGCTGGTCACCCCGTTGCTGTCCTGGCAACGCAACCGGCTGTCCATCGACACGCTGGACCTGCCGGCGGACATGCGCGCCGATCGCGTGGATACCTGGGTCACGCCGCGGCAGAGCGCAGGACTGGGCGTCGACTTCGGCCTGCGCCGCACCCAGGCGATGCATGTGGTCCTGCACGATCCCGCCGGCGCCCCCCTGCCCGTCGGCAGCCAGGTGCGCCTGCCCGGCGGCGGTTCCGCCACGGTGGGCTACGACGGCGAAACCTACCTGGAGGACGTGGCCACGCCGGTCCAGCTCGAGGTCGACCTGCCCGACGGGCAATGCCGCGTGCACCTGGCGCCGCCCGTCGCCGCGACCTCGCCGGGCGTGCCCTCGATCGGCCCCCTGCGCTGCCTGCCGCTGCCGGCGCCGCTGCCATGACGGCCGTGCGACTGCTCGCGATCGTGCTGGCGGTGATGGCGTCGTGCTGGGCAGCGCCGGCGCGCGCGGATACGACGTGCACGGCCACGCCACCGACCGCCCTGGCGTTCGGCACGATCACCAATGGTGCGGCGAACCCGACCAACGCCACGACCAGCTTCACCATTACCTGCAACACGGCCGCGCTGAGCATCCTGGGCAGCGCCAGCGTGCGTGCCTGCCTGAAGATCGGCACCGGCAGCACCGGCAGCACGCTGCTGCCGACCCGCAGCATGACCAACGCCACCACCGACCCGATGGCCTTCCAGCTCTATACCAACGCTGGACGCACCACGGTATGGGGCGCGGTGCCGGGCGCTTCACCGCCGGCGGCGGTGGTGACCCTCAGCTACAGCGTGCCCTTGATCACCGGCGGCAGCGGCGCACAGTCGGTCACCGTGCATGGCCAGATTCCCGCCGCCCAGGTGCTGTCGGCCGGCGCTTTTACCAGCAGCTTCACCGCCGCCAACGTCAGCCTGGAATACGCCTACAACGAGAGCATCATCGGCACCGCCCAGCCGCCGGCGCTGTGCACCAGCACCAGCGGGGTCAGCGGACACAAGACCGCCGACGGCGCGTTCCCGTTCACGGTCAGCGCCAACGTCCTGCCCCAGTGCAGCACCTATGTCACCACCGACATGGACTTCGGCAGCAACGCCGGCGCGATCAGCGCCAACCTCGATCGCACCTCGACGATCGGGCTGACCTGCATCAATCGCACCGCCTACAGCATCGGCCTGAACAACGGACAGAACGCATCGGGCAACGTGCGCCGCATGCGATTCACCGCACCGGACAGCAGCGTCTACTACATCCCCTACGAGCTCTACCGCGATGCGGCGCGCTCACAGCGCTGGGGCAACACGATCAACACCGATACCCAGGCCGGCACCGGCACCGGCGCCGCGCAGAGCCTCACCGTCTACGGGCGGGCGCCGCCCACCACCGGGGCGATTCCCGCCCGGGGCAGCTACAACGACGTGATCACGGTGACCATCACCTATTGAGGGGAAGAACGCTCAAGGCGCGCTGATCGCAGCCGTTAACGGTCGCATCCCCTGCCGTCCGATATTCGATGCCCCCGCGACCGCCGTCCCTCGTCCTGGCCTGCCTGCTGGCTGCCTGCGCCACCGCGCCCGCTGGCGCACGTCCGGGCGTGGGCACGGCCACCACGCTGCGGATCGGGGTACGGATCATCGCCGACTGCTACGGTGCCGGGGCGCGCGACATCAGCTGCCGGCCGGCCCGGCAGCGCAGCGATGACACGCGCCCGGTACCTGCCCAGGTCGCGGCATTGAGTCCCGCCGAGGCCACCGACCGCCCCGTCCCGGTCACCGTGACCTACTGATGCGCTGGCTGCTGGCCCCCTTGCTGGCGGTGGTGGGCATCCTCCCGGTGCGGGCCCTGGAGATCCGCCCGGTCAGCGTCTCGGTCCCGGCGGGCACCTCGCATGCCGAGGTGTGGCTGGAAAACACCGAAAACACGCCCTGGGATGGCCAGGCCCGCCTGTACCGCTGGGAGCAGGCCGGCGACCAGGAGCGCCTGCTGCCCGCCGGCGGGGTCGCGGTCAGCCCCGTCCATCTCACCCTCGCTCCAGGCCAGGGCCAGCGGGTGCGCGTGGTCCGGCTTGGCGGCGCCCCCGACGTCGTCCAGCAGGCCTATCGGCTGGTGCTCAGCCCCGGGCCGGATGCGTCGGCCGGAACCGCGCGCTATTCGCTGCCGGTGTTCCTCGAGCCGCAGGCGGTGGCGCCCCGCTCGCGGCTGCGGGTGGCGATCGCCGGCGGCACCGGCGCCCCGCTGCTGCGGCTGTACAATGACGGCGCGGCACACGCCCACCTCGCCGATCTGGCGTTCGTGGATGCCCAAGGCCGGCGACACGGCCTGATCGACGGGCTGGCGGGATATGTCCTGCCGCACAGCGCCCGCAGCTGGACCCTGCCGCCGCGCCCGGATGGCTACGCCGGCGGCCGCTTCCAGGCCCGCTTGGACCACGCCGCAGAGGCCGCCCTGCCCTCCGCGGCGCCCGAGATTGCGGCGCCAGCACAAGGCGGGCTATAATCGACCGGATCTCCTGCCTCATCGAAGCAGGAAACACGTCAACACCGGACGTCACCGGTGAATCCACACCTGCCGCCCATATCCGTGCCGGGGTGCTCCGCAAGGAGTTCGGTCACGGAAGCGACAGGGAAGCCAAACCCCGGAACCACCCGCCTTGCGGCGGACCGCCCAACTATTACCCGTGGCGGCCGGTTCCCTATCAGGAGTTACTGCAATGCCCCAGGTCACCATGCGTCAGATGCTGGAAGCCGGCGTCCATTTCGGCCACCAGACCCGTTACTGGAACCCCAAGATGGGCCAGTACATCTTCGGCGCCCGCGGCAAGATCCACATCATCAACCTGGAAAAGACCGTTCCGCTCTTCAATGACGCGATGAACTTCATTTCCAGCGTTGCGCAGAAGCGCGGCACCATCCTGTTCCTGGGCACCAAGCGCAGCGCCCGCGAGTCGATCCGTGAAGAAGCCGAGCGTTGCGGCATGCCCTTCATGAACCAGCGTTGGCTGGGCGGCACCCTGACCAACTTCCGTACCGTGAAGCAGTCGGTTGCCCGCCTGAAGGAACTGGAAGCCGGTGAGACCGACGGCAGCTTCGAGAAGCTGGTCAAGCACGAAGTGCTGGGCCTGCGTCGCGAGCGCGACAAGCTGGAAGCCTCGCTGGGCGGCATCAAGGACATGAACCGTCTGCCCGACGCGATCTTCGTCATCGATATCGGCCACGAAGACATCGCCATCAAGGAAGCCAAGAAGCTCGGCATCCCGGTGATCGCTGTCGTCGATACCAACTACAACCCGGAACTGGTCGATTACGCGATCCCGGGCAACGATGACGCCATCCGCGCCGTGCAGCTGTACGCCCGCGCCGCTGCCGACGCCGTGCTGGAAGGCAAGGCTGCTGCTCCGCACGCTGCCACCGTCCGTGAAGAAGAGTTCGCCGACGCTGCCGCCACCGAAGAAGCCAAGCCGGCCCGCCGCGCTCCGGCCAAGAAGGCTGCTGCCGCTCCGGCCGCCGCTGAAGCCCCGGCTGCTGAAGCTCCGGCTGCCGACGCTCCGGCCGCTGGCGAAGCCCAGGCCTGATCCAGGCCCACGGTGGGCGCAGCGCGCCCACCGTTCCTGTCCGCAGCCGATGGCGCGACGACAGGACACTGTCATACGGGCCGGCCACCATGCCGGCCCAACCCCTTTCTTTCGTGAGGAAATCCCGTGGAAATCACTGCTTCCCTGGTCAAGGAACTGCGCGAGCGCACTGGCGCCGGCATGATGGAGTGCAAGAAGGCACTCGTCGAAAACGGCGGCGACATCGACGCCTCGGCCGAATGGCTGCGCAAGTCCGGCCTGGCCAAGGCCGACAAGAAGGCTGACCGCGTGGCTGCCGAAGGCATCATCGTGGCGGCCCAGGACGGCGGCAAGGCCGTGCTGGTCGAAGTCAACTCCGAAACCGACTTCGTCGCCAAGGACAGCAACTTCCTGGACTTCACCAAGGCTGTCGCCGGTACCGCGCTGAGCTCGGGCGCTGCCGACATCGACGCCCTGAAGGCGGCCAAGCTGCCGTCCGGCGAGACGATCGAAGAAGCCCGCGCCGCCGTCATCGCCAAGGTCGGCGAGAAGGTCGACGTGCGTCGCATCGTGCGCCTGGAATCGACCAACAACGTCGCTGCCTACGTGCACGGCGGCCGCATCGGCGTGCTGGTTGAACTGGCCGGTGGCAGCGAAGAGCTGGCCCGTGGCCTGGCCATGCACGTGGCTGCCATGAACCCGCCGCACAACAAGGCTGCCGATGTGCCGGCCGAGTTCGTCGCCAAGGAAAAGGAAATCGAACTGGCCAAGATGTCCGACAAGGACAAGTCCAAGCCGGCCGATATCCTGGAAAAGATCATCAGCGGCAAGATCGCCAAGATCGTCAACGAAGTGACCCTGTACGGCCAGCCGTACGTGCTGGACACCAACCAGTCGGTCGAGCAGGTCCTGAAGGCCGCCGGTGCCGAAGTGGTCGGCTTCCAGCGTCTGGCGGTCGGCGAAGGCATCGAAAAGGTGGTGGAAGACTACGCCGCCGAAGTGATGAAGCAGGCCGGCCTGGCCTGATCCATCGCAGGACTGCCGCAACGCAGTCCCTGTAAGACGAAAAAGCCCGGCTTGCGCCGGGCTTTTTCATGTCTGGGGGATCTGCAGGGCTCAGCTCACCCCTTGGCCTGGAAGGTGACTTCCTCGTAGGGCTGCACCACCACCCAGCCTTCACCGGCGAACCGCATCTGCAGGCTCTCGCCCGAGCCGCGGCCGAGCAGCGTCCCCAGCGAAATGTCGGTGACCAGCTCCGGGGTCAGGGTGCCGGCCCAGGCCACGGTGGCATTCGGATCGGTGAAGATCGGCCCCGTCCGGGCATTGACCGGCAGGGTCAGCGGCTCGTAGTGCGAGGTGATCGCCACGATGCCGTGGCCACTCAGACGGATGTTGAACAGACCCCCGGAGAGCATGCCGGCGACCTTGCGCATCATCGTGATCTTCGACTGCACGCCGGACTCGAACGCCAGCACATCATTGCCATTGACGAAGATCGATTCCCCGTCCAGCCGCAGCAGGGTGATCTGCTTGCCGGCATCGGCCAGGTAGACGCGGCCCTGACCTTCAGCCTTCATCAGCTTCAGCCCTTCGCCACTGGCCATCTTCTTCAACAGCGTGCCCAACCCCTGCTCCAGGATGCCTTCCCGGGTGAACTTGACCGCCCCCTTGCGCGCGACCATGGCGCCGGACTTGGCCCAGACCATGCCGTCCAGACGGACTTCCAGCAGATGCGGATTCTCCAGCTCGAAGGCGTCGGCACTGACATCCTTTTCCTGGGTGGTGGCGAGGAACTGCTCGAGGGTACGTACGGTCATTGCGCTGGACTGCCATGGGGACGGGAGCGCGATGGTAGCCTCCCGGCGTTGCAAAGGGTGACGGAGCCGGACGTGCATGCACGCAATCCACCCGCCGACACCCCGGCCGCCTCCCTTCCTGCGATGGATGTGATACCAAGGTAGGCACCTGCCGTACTGCACGCGACGCCACCCCTGGCTTTGCTTTGTGTGCCGGATCGGGGCAATACTCCCCAACCGATCTGCCGCGTCAACGCAAGAAATCAAGGACGAAACTGTGATGCACCTCAGGTATTCTTGCCCCAACATACTGAAAGCCCCGCCATGCCTCCCGAGCTGACAGCCGCCCTGGCGCTCTGCCGCAACCTGCCCTCCCCGCCCGGTATTGCCCTGCGCATCATCGAACTGGCGCAGGATCCGGAAGCGGACATCACCACCGCCGCCGACATCATCGCCATCGACATGGCGCTGAGCGCCCGCATGCTGCGCATCGCCAATTCGCCGCTGTATGCCAGCCGGCGCCGGATCGAGAACCTCGGCCAGGCATTGACCATGCTCGGCCTCAACGCCACGGTCAGCCTCGCGCTGGGCTTCACCGTGACCCAGAACCTGACCGCGGCCGGCGACGGCCAGGACCTGCGTGAGCGCGCCTGGCGCCGCAGCATCCTCAGCGCACTGGCGGCCAGCCTGCTCGGCCAGGCCCGTGGCCTGCGCAAGGCCGAGGAGCTGATGCTGGCCGGCCTGCTGCAGGACATCGGCGTGCTGGCACTCGCCCAGGCGCAACCGGAGATCTACCTGCCGCTGCTGCGCCAGGCGACCGACAACGACGCCCTGGTCGCGCTGGAGCGCGAGCACCTGCAGTGCACCCATGCCGATGTCGGGGCGTGGGTCGCCGAAGAGTGGGGCCTGCCGCGCTACCTGGTGGACAGCATCGCGCACAGCGAATCGCCCGCCACCAGCGAAGACAATTTCCAGAACTGCGTGGCCCTGTCCGGCGCCGTGGCCGATATCTGGCTCGGCCCCGATGCGGATGCCGCGCGCGAACACGCCCTGCAGCAGGTGCACGACACGCTCGGGCTGGACAGCGCCCAGTTCGACCAGGTGCTGGCCCGCATCGGCGAATCGCTGCCGGACATCAGCACGCTGTTCGAGACCCCGCTGTTCTCGCCGTCGCGCGTGCAGCAGCTGATCGACCACGCCCAGGAGCTGGCCACCCTGCGCAACCTGCGCGAGATGCAGGACGCCGCCCTGGCCCGCCAGCGCGCGGACGAGTTCGAAGCCCGGGCCAACCGGCTGGCCGAACAGGCCCACCGCGATGCCCTGACCGGCGTGCTCAACCGCCGCCAGCTCGAAGCCGTGCTCGAGCAGGAGTTCCTGCGCGCGACCCGGCATGGCTGGCCGCTGTCGGTCGCCTTCATCGACCTGGACGATTTCAAGAAGATCAACGACGCCCACGGGCACCTCATGGGCGACCAGGTGCTGCGCATGTTCGCCACGAAGCTGCAGGAGCAACTGCGCAACAGCGATACCGTGGCGCGCTTCGGCGGCGAGGAATTCATCGCACTGCTGCCCAACACCACCGAGCCGGTCGCCCTTGAAGTCGTGCGGCGGGTACTGGCCACCATCGTCAACACGCCGATGGCCGAGGCCGCCAGCGGCCCGCTGTTCGTCACCTTCTCGGCCGGCGTCGCTACCCAGGGTGGATATGAGCGTTTCGCCGATGTTCAGGACCTGCTGAAGGCCGCCGACGACGTGCTGTACCGGTCCAAGAACCTGGGCCGGAACCGCGTCATCGCGCGCTCGCCGAGCACCGCGCCGGCCTGAGCCGGATCCGCGTGCGGGGCCGTTTCCGCGGCGCCCGCGGCGCCTCCATACGCCGCAGTGCAGCAAATTTATGCTGCCCGATGGCCCGGCTTCCAGTAGAATCCGGGCGTTTTCCACGCACCCAGAGATCGCCATGTCAAAGCTCGCCTATCGCCGCATCCTGTTGAAAGTTTCCGGGGAGGCGCTGATGGGAGACGAGGACTACGGCATCGACCCCAAGGTGATCCACCGCCTCGCCCGCGAGGTGATGGAAGCGCAGGCAGCCGGTGCCGAAGTGGCGCTGGTGATCGGCGGCGGCAACATTTTCCGCGGCGCCGGCCTGGCAGCCGGCGGCATGGACCGGGTCACCGGTGACCAGATGGGCATGCTCGCCACCGTGATCAACGCGCTGGCCATGCAGGACGCCCTGGAGAAGCTGGGCGCCAAGGCCCGCGTGATGAGCGCGATCAAGATCAACGACGTCTGCGAGGATTACATCCGTCGCCGCGCCATCCGCCACCTCGAAAAGGGCCGCCTGGTGATCTTCGCCGCCGGCGTCGGCAGCCCGTTCTTCACCACCGATTCCGGCGCTGCCCTGCGCGCGATCGAAATCGGCGCGGACCTGCTGCTGAAGGCCACCAAGGTCGACGGCGTGTACGACAAGGACCCGAACAAGTACAGCGATGCGGTCCGTTTCGACAGCCTGACCTACGACGAAGTGATCCGCCGCGGCCTGGAAGTGATGGATACGGCCGCCTTCGCGCTGGCCCGCGACAGCGATCTGCCGCTGCGCGTGTTCGACATGGGCCAGCCGGGCGAGCTGCTCAAGATCCTGCACGGCGACAACATCGGCACCCTGGTCCAGGGCCGCGACAACGCCTGAGCCTGAGCGGCGCCCCACGCCGGGCGCCCGGAACGGCCCGGAAAGGGTCGGTATTCGCCTATAATCGCCCGATTCCCAGTGACATCCAGGATTCGGGCGATGCTCAACGAAATCAAGCAGGACGCGCAGACGCGCATGGCAAAGAGCATCGATGCTCTGAAGCACACCCTCACCTCCATCCGCACCGGCCGTGCTTCCCCGGCCCTGCTGGATCGCATCACCGTCAAGGCCTACGGCACCGACACCCCCCTGAACCAGGTCGCTTCGATCAGCGTTTCCGAAGGCCACTCGCTGGTCATCACGCTGTTCGACAAGGGCATGATCAAGGACGTCGAGAAGGCGATCTACGCCTCCGACCTCGGCCTGACCCCGAACGTGGCCGGCACCGTCATCCGCCTGAACCTGCCACCGCCGACCGAAGAGCGCCGCAAGGAGCTGGGCAAGCAGGTGCAGAAGGAAGGCGAAGGCGCCAAGATCGCCATCCGCAACATCCGCCAGGACGCCAACAAGGCGATCGCGAGCCTGATCAAGGACAAGGCGATCAGCGAAGACGACAAGAAGCGCGGCGAAGACGACATCCAGAAGCTGACCGACAAGTCCATCAAGGACGTCGATAGTGTTGTCGCCGAGAAAGAAAAGGAACTGATGGCGGTCTGAGCCCCATGACCCAGGCCCCGACCAGCGGCTCTGCCGCGCCCATGCCGCGCCACGTCGCCATCATCATGGATGGCAACGGGCGCTGGGCACAGAAGCGTCGTCGCCCGCGCGTGATCGGCCATCGTGCCGGCGCGCGCGCGGTCAACCGCACCATCGATTTCTGCCTCGACCACGGCATCGCCGCGCTGACCCTGTTCGCCTTCTCCAGTGAGAACTGGGGCCGGCCGACCGATGAAGTCGATGCGTTGATGAAGCTGTTCCTCAATGCCCTCGACCGCGAAGTGGACGAGCTGCATCGCCGTGGCGTGCGCGTGCGTTTCATCGGCGAGCGCGAGCGTTTCGGCGCCGGCCTGGTCAGCCGCATGCAGCTGGCCGAGCAGCGCACGGCCGACAACCGCGCGCTCACCCTGAGCATCGCCGCCAGCTACGGCGGCCGCCAGGACATCGCCCGCGCCGCGCGCGAACTGGCTGCCGAGGTCGCGGCCGGCCGGCTGCTGCCCGAGCAGATCGACGAAGCGATGCTCAGCAGCCGCGTCGCCTTGGCCGACCTGCCGCCGCCGGACCTGTTCATCCGCACCGGTGGCGACACCCGCATCAGCAATTTCCTGCTCTGGCAGCTGGCCTACACCGAACTGTGGTTCACCGACGTACTGTGGCCCGAGTTCGATGCCGCCGTCCTGCAGCAGGCGATCGACGCCTATGCCTCGCGTGAACGCCGTTTCGGCCTGACCAGCGCCCAGATCGCCGCCTTGGCCACCGAGACCTCTTCCCCATGACCAAGACCCGAGTCATCGCCGCGCTGATCATGGCGCCGGTCGCCATCCTCGCCATCCTGATGCTGCCGACCCAGTGGCTGGCCGCCGCCGCGGCCGCCGTGTTCCTGATCGGCCTGTGGGAATGGCTGAAGCTGGCCGACGTCGAAGACACCCTCGCCCGCACCATCCTGCTGGTGCTGAACCTGGTGCTGATGGTGCTGATCGTGTGGGCCGATGCCGGCTCGCTGGTGCTGTACCAGATCGCCGCGCTGGTGGGCATCGGCTGGTGGCTGCTGGCCCTGCTGTGGCTGCGCTTTTTCAACTTCGGCGCCAGCCCGAGCAGCCCGGCGCGTGCGCTCAAGCTGCTGGCCGGCACCCTGGCGATCGTCCCGGCCTGGGCTTCACTGGTGCTCATCCATGCCAGCGGTGACAACGGCCACCTGTGGCTGCTGACCGCGCTGGCCGTGGTCTGGGCCGCCGATTCGGGCGCCTACTTCGCCGGCCGTACCTTCGGCCGCACCAAGCTGGCCCCGCGCATCAGCCCCAACAAGACCTGGGAAGGCCTGGGTGGCGGCATGGTCGCCGGCCTGATCGTGGCGCTGGGCTTCGGCTGGCTGGCCGGCATCGACAGCGGCCACCTGGTGGGGCTGGTCATCACCGCCGTGGTCACCGTGTTCGCTTCGGTCCTGGGCGATCTCTACGAGAGCCTGATCAAGCGCCACGCCGGTGCCAAGGACTCGGGGCACATCATCCCCGGCCATGGCGGCGTGCTCGATCGCATCGACGGCGTGCTCGCCGCCCTGCCGGTGTTCGCACTCGGCAAGGAAATCTTCGGATTCTGATCATGGCCAGCGTTTCCGCTCCCCGCCAGGTCGCCGTGTTCGGCGCCACCGGTTCCATCGGCGCATCCGCGCTGGATGTGATCGCGCGCCACCCGGACCGTTACCAGGTCACCGTGCTGGCCGCCGGCCGCCAGGTCGATGCGCTGGTCGCGCTGTGCGCCACGCACCGTCCGGCCCACGCGGTGATCGCCGACGCATCGCTGTATGCCGCCCTGCGTGATGGCCTGCGTGACGCCGGCCTGGCCACCCAGGCCCATGCGGGCGCTGCGGCGCTGGACCAGCTGGCCGCCAGCGATGTCTGCGACACCCTTGTCGCGGCAATCGTCGGCGCCGCCGGGCTGTCCTCGACCCTGGCCGCGGCCGCGGCCGGCAAGCGCATCCTGCTGGCCAACAAGGAATCGCTGGTGCTGGCCGGCGAGCTGCTGATGCGGCAGGCCGCCGCCGCCGGGGCCGAGATCATCCCGATCGACAGCGAGCACAGCGCGATCTTCCAGTGCCTGCGGTCGCGCGACGCGAGCCTGGACGGGGCCGGCGTCCGCCGGATCATCCTGACCGCGTCCGGTGGGCCGTTCCGTGGCCGTACCCGCGAGCAGCTCGCCCAGGTCACCCCGGCCCAGGCCGTGGCCCACCCGAAGTGGTCCATGGGCCCGAAGATCTCGGTCGATTCGGCGACGTTGATGAACAAAGGGCTGGAAGTCATCGAGGCGCACCACCTGTTCGGCGTCCCCGGCGAGCGCATCGACGTGCTGGTCCACCCGCAGAGCCTGGTCCATTCACTGGTCGAATTCGTCGACGGCTCGACCCTGGCCCAGATGGGCCTGCCGGACATGCGCACCACGCTGGCCGTGGGCCTGGGCTGGCCGCAGCGGATCGAATCCGGGGTCGGCGGGCTGGATCTGCTGACCCAGGGCCGGCTGGATTTCGAAGCGCCGGACACCGAGGCCTTCCCGTGCCTGACGCTGGCCTGGCAGGCGATGGCCGCCGGTGGCACCGCCCCGGCGATCCTCAATGCGGCCAATGAAGTCGCTGTTTCAGCGTTTCTTCAGGGGCGGGCAGCTTTCCTTGCCATTCCCGCGCTGGTCGCTAACGCTCTGTCAACACTGTCGACCGAGTCCGCCGATACACTGGAGGGCCTGCTGACCGCCGATCAGCGCGCCCGCCAGATCACCCAAGCCGCCATCGACCACGCCTGAATGCCCCACACGCCCTCTTACAGTGCTGATCACCATGGGTGATTTCATCGGATCCGTCTGGTGGATGATCGTCAGCCTTGGCCTGCTGGTGACCTTCCACGAGTTCGGCCATTACTGGGTCGCCCGCCGTTGCGGGATCAAGGTGCTGCGCTTCTCTGTCGGATTCGGCAAGCCGCTGTGGTCGCGCCGCAACCGCGCCGGCACCGAGTTCGCCATCGCCGCCATCCCGCTGGGCGGCTACGTGAAGATGCTGGATGAACGCGAGGTCGAGGTCCACCCTGCCGAGCGCGGCCAGGCCTTCAACCACAAGACCGTTTGGCAGCGGATCGCCGTGGTCGCCGCGGGCCCGGCCGCCAACCTGATCCTGTGCATCGCCCTGCTCTGGGCGATGTTCGTGCTCGGCAAGCAGGATTACTCGGCCACCATCGGCCGTACCACCGGCATGGCCCAGATCGCCGGGCTGCAGCCGGGCGACCGCGTGGTCAAGGTGGATGGCCGCAGCGTGGCCACCGCCGGTGAAGCCAGCATGGCGCTGACCACCGCGGCGATGGACCGTCACGATGCCAAGGTCGAGGTCCTGGACGGCCTGGACCAGGTGCAGACCCGCACCCTGCCGCTGTCGCAGCTGCCGGCCGGCTTCGATGAACGCCGTGTTCCCCAGCTGACCGGGCTGAGCTGGCAGTTCTGGCTGCAGCCGGCGCTGGTCGACAAGGTCCTGCCCGAGGCGGCCGCCCAGGGCGTGCTGCTGCCGGGCGACCTGATCGTGGCCGTGGACGGCCAGCGCATCGAAGGCGCCGACCAGGTCCCGGCGCAGATCGCCGCGCTGGGCCAGCGCGGCGGCCCCGGCATGATCGACGTCCTGCGCGGCGGCGAGCGGCTGGCGCTGGAGATCACCCCCCGCCAGGGCGTGGACGGCCGCGGCCAGCCCACCTGGCAGATCGGCATCGGCTTCCCCGAGAGCCATGCCCCGGCGTATGACGCCGAACTCAAGTTCGGGCCGTTTGCGGCGGTCCCGGTGGCCCTGCGTGAAACCGCCCGGATGGCGGGCGATTCGCTGGGCATGATGCGCCGCATCGTCACCGGCAACGCCTCGCTGCAGAACATCTCCGGCCCGGTCACCATTGCCCGGGTCGCCAATGTCTCGGCCAAACGCGGCCTGGACTGGTTCCTGTATTTCCTGGCCCTGCTGTCGCTGAGCCTGTGCATCATCAACCTGTTGCCCATCCCCATCTTGGACGGCGGGCACCTGCTGTATTACCTTATCGAGTTGGTCAAGGGCAGCCCGCTGAGCGAGCGCGCCATGGCTGCCGGGCAGTATGTGGGCCTGGCGCTGCTGGCCGGGCTGATGGGATTGGCGTTCTACAACGACATCCTCGGCCTGGTCCCGCGATGAACTTTTTTCCTTTTGTCGTCGTCTTATGCGCCGGCATCCCGCAATGTTGAAATCGACTCCAACCGGACGTGACATGACGCGACTCCCCAATCGCCGCCTGCTGGCCCTCGCACTCGTTGCCGGTTTCGGCGCGCCCGCCCTGGCGCAGGCAGCCGAGCCCTTCACCGTCAGCGACATCCGCGTGGATGGTCTGCAGCGCATCACCTCCGGTACCGTGTTCACCTACCTGCCGGTGGAACGTGGCGACACCATCACCGACAACAAGGTCGGTGAAACCATCCGTGCGCTGTACAAGACCGGCTTCTTCGAAGACGTCCAGCTCAACCGCCAGGGCGACATCCTCGTGGTCACGGTCAAGGAACGCCCGGCGATCAACAAGTTGACCGTCACCGGCAACAAGGACATCAAGAGCGACCAGCTGCTCAAGGGCCTGAGCGACATCGGCCTGACCGAGGGCGGCACCTTCGATCGCCTGAGCCTGGACCGCGTGACCCAGGAACTGCGCCGCCAGTACAACGACCGTGGCAAGTACAACGTGGACATCACCCCGACGGTGAGCCCGCTGGACCGCAACCGCGTCGACATCGCCATCGCGATCAAGGAAGGCAAGGCCGCCAAGATCCAGCACGTCAACCTGGTCGGCACCGAGAAGTTCCCGGCCAAGGACATCCTGGAAACCTGGGAATCCAAGGAGCACAACTGGGCTTCGTGGTACCGCCGCGATGACCAGTACTCCAAGGAAAAGCTGTCCGGCGACCTGGAAAAGCTCAACGGCTGGTACCTGGACCGCGGCTACGTGGATTTCAGCATCGACTCCACCCAGGTCTCGATCAGTCCCGACAAGCGCGACATGTTCATCACCGCCGGCGTGACCGAGGGTGAGCAGTACAAGATCTCCGAGATCAAGGTCACCGGCGACACCATCCTCCCGCAGGAAGATGTCGAGCGCATGGTGATCCAGAAGTCCGGCGACACGTTCTCGCGTGCGCTGCTGGAATTCAGCTCGGACCAGATCACCAATTCGCTGTCCAACATCGGCTACGCGTTCGCCAAGGTGAACCCGATCCCGACCAGCAACCGTGCCGACCGCACGGTGGCCATCAACATGCAGGTCGTTCCCGGCCCGCGCGTGTCGGTGCGCCGCATCACCTTCAAGGGCAACACCCGCACCTCCGACGAAGTGCTGCGTCGTGAAATGCGCCAGTTCGAGAACAGCTGGTACTCGCAGGCCGCGATCGACCGTTCCAAGATCCGTCTGCAGCGCTTGGGCTACTTCGAGTCGGTGGACGTGGAAACGCCGCCGGTCACCGGCAGCAACGACCAGGTCGACGTGGTCTACAACGTCAAGGAAACCACCTCGGGCAGCTTCGTGTTCGGCCTGGGCTACTCGCAGTCCTACGGCATGACCACCTCGGTGCAGCTGTCGCAGAACAACTTCCTCGGCGGCGGCAACCGCGTGTCGGTCGAAGCGTCGCGCAGCAGCTACCTGCAGCGTTACGGCTTCTCCTACACCAACCCGTACTTCACCGATGACGGCGTCTCGCTGGGCTACAACCTGTCCTGGCGCGAACTGGATTATTCCGACTTCAACACCGCGCAGTACAACAGCACCAACGGTGCCGCGCAGGTGGTGTTCGGCGTGCCGATCACCGAGAACGACACCGTCTCGCTGATGGTGGGCATCGACAGCAACCAGATCACGACCTATCCGGGCTCAACCCCGCAGGCGATCATCGATTACATCAACGTGATCGGCAGCAAGACCTTCCATTCCTGGCGCACCGAACTGGGCTGGGCGCGCGACACCCGCAACGACTACTTCATGCCGACCCGTGGTACCTACCAGCGCGTCGGCCTGGAAACCACGCTGCCGGGTTCGACCATCGAGTACTACAAGCTGAACTACCAGTTCTCCAAGTACTGGCCGATCATCCCGCAGCTGGTCATCAACACGCGTGCCGAGGTCGGCTATGGCGACAGCTACGGCGATGACAAGACCGCGATGGTGCCGGACAAGGACGGCAACCTGCGCTCGGTCACCGCGACGGGCCTGCCGTTCTACGAGAACTTCTACGCTGGTGGCACCAACTCGGTGCGTGGTTTCGAGGACAACACCCTCGGGCCGCGTTCGGAACCAACCAGCAGCTACAGCCGCGGCCAGCCGCTGGGTGGCTCGCTGAAGACCGTCGGTTCGGTTGAAGCCTACTTCCCGCGCCTGTTCGACAGCCCGTCGGCCCGCATCTCGGCCTTCGTGGACTTCGGCAACGTCTACACCGGCGTGGACAACTTCAAGGCCAACGAACTGCGCGTCTCCACCGGTGTGGCCCTGCTGTGGCGCGCCCCGGTCGGCCCGATCTCGATCAGCTACGCCTTCCCGCTCAAGAAGGAAGATGGCGACGAAGTCGAGCGCCTGCAATTTACGTTTGGCGGCCAATTCTGAGAATTGACCACCAAACGTACCCAAGGTTTGCGTCGCAAACCTCGGGGCCTGTCCTGCCTCCTTAACCCCGCGCCTGTCGGCGCGCCCCCTTCAACAAGAAGGGGGCTCTCCACCAGACGCGGTACGCATTCGCCGGGCATTGCCCGGCGTTTTCGTTTTGGGATTGGGACCGATTGGGGGAAGGCTTTTAGCTTCGGGTTGGTGCCGACCGTTGGTCGCCACGAACGTCCGGGATCATTGCGAGCCGGCCAGCGGCCGGCACTACCCTGCCGCGCGCGCTGAACCATCGGGGGTCGTGGCGGGTAGCCCTGGCCAGGACCGTTGGGCCGCATGGATGCGGCCCACGAGCCCCCATGGATGGGTTTACGGCGCGTCCAGGATCGGGCTGCCCGCCACGGACCCGCGCGATAGCCCCGGATGCGCCACGCCGCAGCAAACCGACCAAGACACCCCAAAGCCCCCGCCCCGCATGACCGTTTCGGCAGCACACGGTAAACTCCCCCGGTGAACACTCCTACCTATACCGCCCAGCAACTCGCCGAGCAGTTTGGCCTGCAGGTCCATGGTGATGGCAGCACTGCCATCCATGGCGTGGCTACGCTCGCCCATGCCGGCCCCGGCCAGCTCACCTTCCTGGCCAACCCGCGCTACCGCGCGCAGCTGGCCGACAGCCAGGCCGCGATCGTCGTGCTGCGCGCCGAGGATGCCGAGGCCGCGCCGGGCGCCGCCCTGGTCGCCAAGGACCCGTACACCACGTTCGCCAAGATTGCCGCCCTGTTCGACATCGCACCGCCGCGCGCCCCGGGCATCCACCCCAGCGCCTGCATCGATCCGGACGCACAGGTCGCCGCCAGCGCCCACATCGGCCCGTTCGTGACCATCGGCGCCCGCAGCGTCGTCGGTGAGAACTGCATCGTCGGTCCCGGCAGCATCATCGGTGAAGACTGCACCCTCGAGAACGGCTGCGAACTGATCGCCCGCGTAACCCTGGTCACCCGCGTCAAGCTCGGCAAGCGCGTGCGTATCCATCCGGGCGCCGTGCTCGGTGCCGACGGCTTCGGCCTGGCCATGGATGCCGGCCACTGGATCAAGGTGCCCCAGCTCGGCGGCGTGCGCATCGGCGACGACTGCGAGATCGGCGCCAACACCTGCGTCGACCGTGGCGCGCTGGAAGATACCGTCCTCGAAAACGACGTGCGCCTGGACAACCTCGTGCAGGTCGCCCACAACGTACAGATCGGCGCCCACTCGGCCATCGCCGGCTGCACCGGCATCGCCGGCAGCGCCAAGATCGGCCGCTACTGCCTGCTCGGCGGTGCCGTCGGCGTCGTCGGCCACCTCGAAATCTGCGACAAGGTCGTCATCACCGGGAAGTCGGTGGTGCGCAACTCCATTCATGAGCCGGGCGAGTACTCCTCCGGCACCCCACTGACCGACAACCGCACGTGGCGTAAAAACGCCGCGCGCTTCAAGCAGCTCGATGCGCTCGCCCGGCGCATCCTGTCTGTGAGCAAGGAGAAGGAATGAGCAACAACCAGAATCTGCCGGACATCAACCTGATCCAGCAGTTGATCCCGCACCGCTATCCGTTCCTGCTGGTGGACAAGGTGATCTCGCTCGATTTCGAGAACCGGAAGATCGTCGCCACCAAGAACGTCAGCATCAACGAGCCGTTCTTCCAGGGCCACTTCCCGGGCCAGCCGATCATGCCCGGCGTGCTGATCATCGAAGCCATGGCGCAGGCCGGCGGCGTGCTGACCCAGCTCACCCTGGGCCGCGATGCGCAGTCCAAGCTGTTCTACATGGTCAAGGTCGACAAGGCCCGCTTCAGCAAGCAGGTCGTGCCCGGCGACGTGCTGGAGATGCACGTGGAAATCAAGCGCGTGATCCGCAACATGGCGGTGTACGACTGCGTGGCCAAGGTCGATGGCGAGATCGTCGCCTGCGCCGAAGTGCTGTGCGCCGGCACCCGCGAATGATCCAGGCAGGAGAACTGCAATGAGCGACAACGCCCCTCTCATCCACCCCACCGCGGTCATCGACCCGTCGGCGACGCTGGCTGCGGATGTGCGCGTGGGTGCGTTCTGCCTGATCGGCGCGGACGTGGAGATCGGTGCCGGCACCGAGATCGGTCCGCACTGCTCGATCCATGGCCCGACCCGGATCGGCCGCAACAATCGTTTCATCGGCCATGCCGCGATCGGTGGCGAGCCGCAGGACAAGAAGTACAAAGGCGAGCGCACCGAACTGGTGATCGGCGATGACAACGTCATCCGCGAGTTCGTCACCATCAACCGCGGCACCGTCGGTGGCGGCGGCGTCACCACGGTCGGCAACGACAACTGGATGCTGGCCTACACCCACGTCGCGCACGACTGCCACGTCGGCGACCACTGCGTGTTCTCCAACAACACCACGCTGGCCGGCCACGTCACCGTCGGCGACTACGTGATCATCAGCGGCTTCGCCGGTGCCCACCAGTTCTGCCGCATCGGCGCCCACGCTTTCCTCGGCATGGGTGCACTGACCAATGGCGACGTTCCGCCGTTCACCATGGTCGGCAGCGACACCCTGGGCCGCCCGCGCGGGATCAACAGCGAAGGCCTCAAGCGCCGCGGCTTCGATGCCGAGCGCATCGCCAGCATCAAGCGCGCCTACCGCACCCTGTACGTGGCCGGCCTGCCGCTGGCCGAGGCCAAGGTCCAGCTGGCCGAACAGGCCACCCACAGCGCCGACGTGAAGGACCTGCTGGACTTCATCGAAAGCGCCGAGAGGCCCCTGCTGCGATGACGGGTCCAGGCGGGCACACCCCGGGCATCACGACCGCCGAGATCATTCCGCTTGCCGCGATGGCGACCAGCGTCGAACAGACGCTGGCCGTGCGCACCTCCGACCGGCCGGTGCGGATCGCCCTGGTCGCCGGTGAAGCCTCCGGCGACCTGCTCGGTGCCGGCCTGGTCCGCGAACTGCGCCTGCGCTTCCCCAATGCCGAGTTCGCCGGCATCGGCGGCGATGCCATGCGCAGCGCCGGCTGCCAGACCTGGTTCGACGCCAGCGAACTGGCGGTGATGGGGCTGACCGAAATCCTCCGCCACCTGCCGCGCCTGCTCAAACTGCGTCGCGAGTTCCGCGCGCGTGCCCTCGCGTGGCAGCCGGATGTGTTCATCGGCATCGACGCACCCGACTTCAACCTCGGCGTGGAGCGCTGGCTGAAGGAACGCGGCATCCGCACCGTCCACTACGTCAGCCCCTCGGTCTGGGCCTGGCGCGAAAAGCGTGCCGAGAAGATCGGTGCCAGCGCCGACCTGGTGCTGTGCCTGTTCCCGATGGAGCCGCCGATCTACGCCCGGCACGGCGTCGATGCCCGCTTCGTCGGCCACCCGATGGCCGATGACATCGCCCTGCACAGCGACCGCGAAGAAGCGCGTGCCGAGCTCGGCCTGCCCTCCAACGCGAAGGTGCTGGCGGTACTGCCCGGCAGCCGCCTGGGGGAAATCAGCAAGCTCGGCGAACCGTTCTTCGAAGCCGCCTGGCAGGTTTCCGAACGCATCCCCGGCCTGCACGTGGTGGTCCCGGCCGCCAACGCCGCCTGCCGCCAGCTGATCAGCGAACAGCTCTCCGCCTCGGCCCTGCCGGTCGCCCACTCGCACCTGCTCGACGGCAACGCGCGTACCGCGATGATCGCCGCCGACGTGGTCGTGCTCGCCTCGGGCACCGCCACGCTGGAGACCATGCTGGTCAAACGCCCGATGGTGGTCGGCTACCGCGTCGCCGAACTGACCTACCGCATCGTCAAGGCGCTGGGCCTGCTCAAGGTCGACCGCTTCGCCCTGCCCAACATCCTGGCCGGCAAGGACCTTGCCCCGGAACTGATGCAGCACGACTGCACCCCGGACAAACTGGCCGCCGCCATCCTGCAGTGGTTCGATCACCCGCAGCGCGTGATCGATCTGCAGGGCACCTACGAGCGCCTGCACCTGCAGCTGCGCCGCGATGCCTCCGCACGCGCCGCCGATGCCGTCACCGACCTGCTCGAACGCGGCCCCCACCGCAACCGCGCCGCATGAGCCGCCGTCACGCCGCAGCCGCCTCGCTGGCCCTGTTCGACGGCGCTGCCCTGGCCACCGTCGCCCCGCGCTACGTCGCCGGCGTCGATGAAGCCGGCCGCGGCCCGCTGGCCGGCCCGGTCGCGGTCGCCGCCGTGGTGTTCTGCCCCGACCGACCGCGCCTCAACGGCCTGGACGACTCCAAGCAGCTCACTGCCGCCCGCCGCGACCAGCTCTACGACAGGATTCTCGACCGTGCCCTGGCCTGGCACGTGGTGATGGTGGACGTCGGCGAAATCGACGCGCTCAACATCTACCAGGCCACGATGCTCGGCATGCGCCGCGCCGTCGAAGGCGTCGCCCACGTCGCCCAGTTCGCCCGCATCGACGGCAACGTCGTCCCCAAGGGCCTGCCCTGCCCGGCCCAGGCGCTGATCGGCGGCGATGCCCTCGACCGCGCCATCATGGCCGCCTCGATCCTCGCCAAGGTCAGCCGCGACCGCTTCATGCAGTCGCTGCACGATACGCACCCCGAGTACGGCTTCGACCAGCACAAGGGCTACGGCACCCCCGCGCACCTCGCGGCCCTGCGCAGCCACGGCCCCTGCCCCCAGCACCGCCGCAGCTTCGCCCCCGTGCGCGCGTGCCTGGACGCCGACCGCAGCAGCGTTCCCGCCTGAGTGATGCCGTTGCCGGGCACCGCCCGGCACGGCCCCCAGCGCAGGACGGCTGCGACGGGAAACCTGAACCCCACCGCCAGCCCGCGCCCCCGCAACACCCCTGTCAAGCCTTGTTCGCGTGCACCGCCACGGCTACCCTGACCGGGCATCACATTGGTTCGGCATGTCCACTTCCCGTTTCGTACATCTCCACGTCCACACCGAATTTTCGCTGGCGGATTCGACCATCCGTGTCCCGGCGAAGCCGGATCAGGCTGACCCGAAGAAAGCCAAGCAGGCCAACCTGCTCAGCCGCGCGGTCGAACTGAAACTGCCTGCCCTGGCCGTGACGGACCTCAACAACCTGTTCGCGCTGGTCAAGTTCTACAAAGCCGCCGAAACCGTGGGCATCAAGCCCATCGCGGGCGCCGACATCATGATCGCCGAAGAAGGCATGACGCCCTGGCGCATGACCCTGCTCTGCCGCGACCGCGAAGGCTACCTCAGCCTCTCCAGGCTGCTCACCCGCGCCTGGATGGAAGGCCACCGCCCCGAAGGCGGCGTCGCCGTCCACCCGGACTGGCTCAAAGCCGGTTGCCACAACCTGTTCGCACTGGCCGGGCGTGACAGCCTCGCCGGCCGCCTCGCCGGCGACGGCCGCCACGACCTGGCCGAGCAACAGCTCGCCGACTGGCAGCGCGTGTTCGGCGATGGCCTGCACCTGGAGCTGACCCGTACCGGCCGTGACGGCGAAGAAGCCTTCAACCAGTTCGCCCTGCAGGCCGCCGGCCAGCGCGGCCTGCCGGTGATCGCCAGCAACGACGTGCGTTTCCTGCAGCCGGAAGACTTCAACGCGCACGAAGCGCGCGTGTGCATTTCCTCCGGCCGCGTGCTGGACGATCCCAAGCGTCCGCGCGACTACAGCGACCAGCAGTACCTCAAGTCCGCCGAGGACATGTGCGCGCTGTTCGCCGACATCCCCGACGCGATCGACAACACGCTCGCGCTGGCCGAACGCTGCAACATCGAAATGCGCCTGGGCACGTACTTCCTGCCCAACTATCCGGTGCCCGAGGACGAAACCCTCGACAGCTGGATCTGCAGCGAATCGCGCAAGGGCCTGGAAGCACGCCTCGAAAAGAACCCGCTGGCACCGGGCAAGACCCGCGCCGATTATTTCGAGCGCCTCGAATTCGAACTGGCGACCATCATCAAGATGGGGTTCCCCGGTTACTTCCTGATCGTGGCCGACTTCATCCAGTGGGGGAAGAACCAGGGCATTCCGATTGGTCCCGGCCGTGGTTCCGGTGCCGGTTCGCTGGTCGCCTGGGCGCTGCAGATCACCGATCTGGATCCGATCCCGTACAACCTGCTGTTCGAGCGGTTCCTCAACCCCGAACGCGTGTCGATGCCCGACTTCGACATCGACTTCTGCATGGACCGCCGCGACGAAGTCATCGACTACGTCGCGCGTAAATACGGACGCGACCGCGTCAGCCAGATCATCACCTACGGCACCATGGCGGCCAAGGCCGTGGTGCGCGATTCCGGCCGCGTGCTGGGCTTCCCGTACGGCCTGGTCGACGGCGTTTCCAAGCTGATCCCCAACATCCTGGGCATCTCGCTCAAGGATGCGATGGGCGAAGGCAAGGATTCGGAGATGGCCTCGCCGGAGCTGATCCAGCGCTACCAGAACGAAGACGACGTCCGCGACCTGATCGACCTGGCGCGCCAGCTCGAAGACCTCACCCGCAACGCCGGCAAGCACGCCGGTGGCGTGGTGATCGCGCCGGAACCGCTGGCCGAATTCTGCCCGCTGTTCGCCGAACATGACGAAGGCGGCCGCGGCCGCAACCCGGTCACCCAGTTCGACAAGAACGACGTCGAAGAAATCGGCCTGGTGAAGTTCGACTTCCTCGGCCTGCGCACGCTGACCATCATCGACTGGGCGGTCAAGGCGATCAACAAGCGCCATGAGCGCGCCGGCATCCCGCCGGTGGACATCACCGCGCTGCCGCTGGATGACGTGCCCACCTACAAGGACATCTTCGCCAACGGCAACACCGGTGCGGTGTTCCAGTTCGAATCCTCGGGCATGCGCCGCCTGCTGAAAGACGCGCGCCCCGACCGCTTCGAAGACCTCATCGCGCTGGTGTCGCTGTACCGCCCCGGCCCGATGGACCTGATTCCCTCCTTCAACGCGCGTAAGCACGGGCAGGAAGAAATCATCTACCCCGATCCGCGCACCGAAGCGATCCTGAAAGACACCTACGGCATCATGGTGTACCAGGAGCAGGTGATGCAGATGGCGCAGATCGTCGGCGGCTACTCGCTGGGCGGCGCCGATCTGCTGCGTCGTGCGATGGGCAAGAAGGTGCCGGCCGAAATGGCCAAGCACCGCGAGATCTTCCGCGAAGGCGCGGCCAAGGACGGCGTCGTCGAAGCCAAGGCCGACGCGATCTTCGACCTGATGGAGAAGTTCGCCGGCTACGGCTTCAACAAGTCGCACGCTGCTGCCTACGCGCTGGTCAGCTATCAGACCGCATGGCTCAAGCGCCATTACCCGGCCGAGTTCATGGCCGCGACGCTGTCCTCGGACATGGACAACACCGACAAGGTGGTCGGCTTCCTCGCCGAAGTGCGCAACCTCGGCCTGACCGTGCTGCCACCGCGCGTGAATGAATCCGCGTACATGTTCGAAGCCTCCAGCGCCGACACCATCGTGTACGGCCTGGGCGCGATCAAGGGCGTCGGCCAGGGCGCCTGCGAAGCGATCGTGGAAGAACGCCAGCGTGGCGGCCGTTATGCGTCGCTGCTGGATTTCTGCATGCGCGCCGAATCCGGCAAGCTCAACCGCCGCACGCTGGAAGCGATGATCAACTGCGGCGCGATGGACGGGCTCGGCAAGAACCGCGCCTCGCTGATGCTGCAGCTGCCCGAAGTACTCAAGGCCACGGACCAGATGGCGCGCGAGAAGGCCTCCGGCCAGAACTCGCTGTTCGGCGCACCCGATCCGGTCAGCACGGCGATGCAGCTGGAGCTGCCCGAAGCCAAGGAGTGGGCGCTGGGCCAGCTGCTGGAAGGCGAGCGCGAAACGCTGGGCTTCTACCTCAGTGGCCATCCGTTCGATCCCTACGCCGATGACGTCAAGGAACTGGTCGGTACCGACCTGGGCAAGCTGGAGAAGTTGATCCCGCCGGCACGTCCGAGCAAGGACGGCGAGAAGCGCGCCTGGCGCCAGGAAACCCCGGTGATCCTCGCCGGCCTGGTGGTCGGCGTGCGCCGCAAGGGCGAAAGCCAGATCTTCATGCAGCTCGAAGACGGCAAGGGTCGCGTCGAATGCAGCGCCTTCACCGATGGCCTGGCCGAGTTCGGCCACCTGATGACCAAGGACCGCATCCTGGTGGTCAAGGGCGGCCTGCGCGAAGACGAGTTCAACGGCGGCTACGCGCTGCGCATCCGCCAGGTCTGGGATTACGAAGACATCTGCGCGAACTACGCCACGCGCCTGTCGCTGCGGGTGGACCTGCGCCAGGACGGCGCGGTGTGGAACCGCATCAACGCCCTGCTCGACCGGCATCGCCCGGGCCGCACGCCGCTGCGCCTGGACCTGCTGCTCGGCTCGGAGCAGGGCCCGGTGGCCGGCATGCTCGACGTCGCCGGCGAGATCGCCGTGCGCGTGGACAGCCAACTGGTCGACGCCCTGCGCGCCGATCCCGCGGTACGCACGGTGAAGGTGCGCTACAGCCCGCCGTGGGCGAACTGATCCTTTTTTCTGTTGCAACACAGGTGTTTTGTTTTGATCAAGCGTTTTGCCGTGCTGCTGAGTGCAGCCGTCGCCATCACCGGCTGCTCCGGCCCCGCCCAGACCTTCGAGATCGACAACCCGGGCGCCACGCCACTGACCCTGCGCATCGATGGCAATGAACTGCCGATCGCCGCGCACGCCTCGCGGCCGGTCAAGCTGAAGCCGGGTGAACATCATCTGCAGACCGAACAGCTGGGCGACGTGCGTTTCATCGTCTACGCCAGCGGCAAGGGCGGGTTGATCAACCCGACCCTGGCCGAGTACGTGATCGCCAACGAGATCTACGTCACCGGCGAGGACAAGCTGCAGCACTTCGGCAGCCTGAAGAACCAGATCGCGCTGGGCGGCGTGACCTTCGAAGGGCCGTACCAGGCCACCCACGACCTGTTCATCGACCAGGCCTGGAGCTTCGGCGTCCGCGAGCCGTTCCCCGAGGTCCAGACCGTGTCCCACGTGGACGCCAGCGGCGGCCGGATCAACGCGAAGATCTTCACCGCCCCGGATTTCATCGCTTACGTCGAAGCAGGCATGGGCCAGCCGGGCGCTTACGCGCGCCAGCAGCCCAAGGGCTACGCTGCCCCTGTCTACACACTGGACGCCGCGCCGACCGCCCTGCCCGCGCTGGATCCGGCCTTCGAAGCCCATGCCGGCCCACTGCGCGAGCTGTACAGCCGTTACCTGCAGGCCACCACCGCCGATGCGCAGCTGCAGCTCCAGCAGGAGGCCTTCCAGGCCCAGATGGCGTTCACCGCCGCGACCGCCACGCTGGGCTCCGGCCTGTCCAAGGAGGCGAACGAGGGCTACAACACCTTCGTGCGGACCCGCAGCACGCTGATGGGCAGCGCGGCGCTGGTCGTCCCCTGACCTGACTGGCGCCCTTGGCCCCGCTGCGCTACCGTCGGTTTCCAGACGACGGCGTACGGGGCTTTTCGGCGCATTCGGCTACACTTTCCCTCTTTTCTTCACGACGGTTTCCGATGAATCCGAACTACCTCGACTTCGAGCAACCCATCGCTGATCTGGAGGCGAAGATCCAGGAACTGCGCAGCGCCAGCGCCGGACCTGCGGTCAATGTCGAGGCCGAGGTCAATGCCCTGCAGGACAAGCTGCGGGTGCGCACCGCGCAGATCTTCCGCAACCTGACCTCCTGGCAGGTGCTGCAGCTGGCCCGGCATCCGTCCCGCCCGTACACCGAGGACTACATCCGCATCATCTGCGATGAGTTCCAGGAACTGGCCGGCGACCGCGCCTTCGCCGACGACAAGGCGATCATCGGCGGCCTGGCCCGCATCGGTGGCCGCTCGGTGATGCTGATCGGCCATCAGAAGGGCCGCGACACCAAGGAAAAGATCAGGCGCAACTTCGGCATGCCCAAGCCGGAGGGCTACCGCAAGGCGCTGCGCCTGATGAAGATGGCCGAACGCTTCGGCCTGCCGGTGCTGACCCTGATCGATACCGCCGGCGCCTGGCCGGGCATCGACGCCGAATCGCGCGGCCAGTCCGAAGCGATCGCGCGCAACCTGATGGAAATGGCCGAACTGAAGGTGCCGGTGGTCTGCACCGTGATCGGTGAAGGCGGCTCGGGCGGCGCACTGGCACTGGGCGTGGGCGACCGCACCGTGATGCTGGAATACAGCGTGTACTCGACCATCAGCCCGGAAGGCTGCGCCTCGATCCTGTGGAAGGACCCGGCCAAGGCCAAGGACGCCGCCGAACAGCTCGGCCTGACCGCCCCGCGCCTGAAGAGCCTGGGCCTGGTCGACAAGGTCCTGCGTGAGCCGACCGGTGGCGCCCACCGCAATCCCAACCAGATGGCCAAGCGCCTCAAGGCCGTGCTGCTCAACGAGCTGGACGTGCTGGAGAAGCTGCCGGTCGATGAGCTGCTGCAGAAGCGTTACGAGCGCCTGCGCAGCTACGGGACCTACGAAACAGCCTGATCGGGCTGCGGCGCAGACGAAGAAGCCGGACGCGCAAGCGCCCGGCTTTTTTTTCAGAACGGCTTGGCGAGGACCAGCCAGACCACGCCGATGAACAGCACCAGCGGCAGTTCGTTGAACCAGCGCAGCGCGCGCGAGGACGGCAGCACCCTGCCCTTGACCGCGCCTTTCAGCAGCCGCCCGGTCCACGAGTAGTACACCAGCAGCAGCACCACCAGGCCGAGCTTGGCATGCAGCCAGCCCGCCGCGCCGGGGGCGACCATGGTCGGGAAATCCGGAATCACGCGGTAGCCCAGCCACAGCACCAGGCCCAGGATCAGCGCGAGGCCGAACATCATGTGGCCGAACCGGTACAGGCGCAGGCCCATCAGCTGCAGCCGCTCGGTCACCGGCAGCTGGCCGGCGGTCTCGCTGAGGTTGACCAGGATCCGCGGCAGGTAGAACACCGCCGCCATCCACGCCACCACGAACAGCAGATGGAAGGTTTTGACCCAGTAGTAACTCTGCATGCGCTTGCTCCCGCGGCTGGCGTAGGTTGGCCGCCATTCTCGCACGCCCGGTAGAGACACCCCACGGGTGGCTGACGCGACCCATCGCCACACCCCAACGACGCATCCACGCGCGTCACGCCGTACGATAGGCGCCGCTTCCACCCACGTGCACATCCTCCATGGACAAGACCTACGACGCCGCCTACTTCCAGCGCTGGTACCAGCCTGACCAGACCGGTGGCGCCGCGCGCCTCGCCCGCAAGGTGGCGCTCGCGGTGGCCAGTGCCGAGTACTATCTGGAACGGCCGATCCGCAGCGTGCTCGATATCGGCTGCGGCGAAGGTGCCTGGCGTGCCCCGCTGCTCAAGCTGCGGCCGCGCGTGCAATACCTGGGGTTCGACAGCAGCGATTACGCGGTCCACCGCTACGGCCGCAGCCGCAACCTGCACCCGGCCAGGGTCGGCGATTTCGCGTGGCTGCGCCCGTGCGCGCCGGTCGATCTGCTGATCTGCTCCGACGTGATGCATTACGTGCCCAGCCGCGAGCTGCGCCCGGCGCTGGAGGGCTTCGCCGAACTGACCGCCGGCGTTGCCTTCCTGGAGGCGTTCACCGCCGAGGACGACTTCGACGGGGATCACGAGGGCTTCCAGGCGCGGCCGGCCCGCTGGTACCGCAGCCAGCTCAAGCGCGTCGGCTTCACCGCGCTGGGCTCGCACTGCTGGCTGTCACCGGCGCTGGCCGGCCATGCGGCCGCGCTGGAACGCGGCGCACCGTGAGTCTCCATAACAACTGAGACAGGACCCGCATTAACGCGCCCGCGCCACGGGTACGCTATGCTGCGCGGCAACATAAGACCATACATATTGGACGTCATGCTATATCAGCTGCATGAGTTGACCCGCAACCTGCTCGCCCCGTGGGTGCACCAGGCCCAGGCCAACGCGAAGTTCTTCGCCAATCAAGGTCATTGGTGGTCACAGATGCCCGGCGCGGATCGCCTGGCCGCTGTGAACGAGCTGTTCCACCGCATCGGCAAGGATTACGAGAAGCCCGAGTGGGGCATCAACGAAATCGACGTCGAGGGCGAGCGCGTGCCGATCGTCGTCCACGAAGAGATCAGCAAGCCGTTCTGCAAACTGCTGCGCTTCAAGCGCCACAGCAATGAAGCCGACCAGCTGCACACCATGCTCAACCAGCCGTTCGTGCTGGTGGTGGCGCCGTTGTCCGGTCACCACGCCACGCTGCTGCGCGATACCGTGCGCACCCTGCTCCGCGACCACCGCGTGTACGTGACCGACTGGGTCGATGCGCGAATGGTGCCGGGCAGCGAAGGCGAGTTCGGGCTGGATGACTACATCGCCTATGTGCAGGAATTCATCCGCCACCTCGGTGCGGAGAAGCTGCATGTGGTCAGCGTCTGCCAGCCGACCGTGCCGGTGCTCGCCGCGGTCTCGCTGATGGCGAGCCGTGGCGAAACCACGCCGCGTTCGCTGGTGATGATGGGTGGCCCGATCGATGCGCGCTGCAGTCCGACCGCGGTCAACAACCTGGCCACGCAGAACCCGATGTCGTGGTTCGAGAACAACGTGATCCACACCGTACCGGCCACCTTCCCGGGTGCCGGCCGCCGCGTGTATCCGGGCTTCCTGCAGCATGCGGGATTCCTGTCGATGAACCCGAGCCGCCATTTCAGTTCGCACTGGGATTTCTATGCCGACCTGGTCAAGGGCGACATGGAAGATGCCGACGCGCACCGTCGTTTCTACGACGAGTACAACGCAGTGCTCGACATGCCGGCCAAGTACTACCTCGACACCATCCGCGTGGTTTTCCAGGAGTTCCTGCTGCCGCGCGGTGAGTGGTACGTGCAGGGTGAACGCGTGGATCCTACCGCCATCACCGGCACTGCGCTGCTGAGCATCGAAGGCGAGCTGGACGACATCGCCGGGCTCGGCCAGACCGAAGCCGCGCAGGCGCTGTGCACCGGCATCCCGGCCGCGCATCGCGAACACTTCATCGTCGAAGGCGCCGGCCACTACGGTATTTTCAGCGGCCGCCGCTGGCGCGAAACGGTCTACCCGAAGGTGCGCGATTTCTTCGCCGCCCATGCGCAGACCGTGGCGAGCAAGCCGAAGAAGGCCGCGAAGATCGCGAGCAACGTCACGCCGCTGCGCCGTAAAGCGGGCTGAGCGATCCGTACCGACCAACGGTCGGTACCTGCAGCGCCGGTAGAACGCTTGACGAACGCCCCCCGACTCGGGGGGGCACGCTGTGGGTAGCGCCGACCGCTGGCCGGCTGCGCTTTCATCCAGCAGCCTGGGGAGCCGGCCAGCGGCCGGCACTACCGGATCCTCGTGTCCCGTTTACAGCCGCACCAGCAGGTGCTTGGCCATCATTCCGTGCAGGCGCCCGATGCCGCGGGCCAGGTGCAGCGTCGCGAACAGCAGCAGCACGCCGACCACCGCCAGCAGCGGTGTGATCCAGACCGGCAGCATCTGGCTGCCGTCGATGTGCAGTCCTACGTAGCTGCTGGAGAACAGCGCCGCCACCGGCGCCCAGATCAAGCCCATCGAGGTCGACAACAGCGTGGTGGCGATCGTGAAGTAGACGATGCCCAGCGGCAGCATCAGCACGAAGTAGAGCAGGGTCAGCCAGGTCCGCCCGTCAGTGAACATGTCGCCGATGCGCTGCAGCCAGCTGCGGCTGCGGTCGGAGTACGTCGGCCGGCGCGGCATGCGCTCGCCCAGCAGGGCTTCCACCAGCCGTCCTTCCAGCAGTGACAGGCCGCGCACCGAGCCGAAGAACAGCACCGCCACCGGGATGCCGATGATCAGCACCATCAGGCCTAGCGACAGCGACAGGCCGGTGACCACCCAGGTGAAGAAAAACGTGCCGGTGGCGAGCGACAGCAGCATGTAGAACAGCGCGCCATAGGTGCGGGCCTCCAGCGCGACACCGAAGAAACGGGCCAGTGCCGAGCGCGGCCTGGGCGGGGCCGGCGGAGGCACCGATTCCGCGCCGGTGCTGACCGGCGCGGCGCGTCGCAGCGGCGCCGTCCCGGCACTGGGCGTGCGCAGCGCGCGGTTCACGGTGATCTCGGTTTCGCGGTAGATCTCGGCGACTTCTTCCGGCGCACCATAGCTGCCGGCGACATCGGCGATCACCTCGGCCTCGCTGCGGCCGGGCTGGGCGGCCAGCTCCGAACGCAGGTATTCCTCGGCGTCGTACAGGGCGTCCTGCACCATCGCCGGATCGGCGTCGTGCAGCGCCGCGCGCAGCTGGGCCAGATACGCGGGAATGGTGGTCGGCAAGGCCCGACCGGCCACGGACTCGATGTTCATTCGGTTACCCCTTCCAGGACGGAATCGACGGAATCACGGGTGGCGCGCCACGCGGCGGTCCATTGCCTGAGCACTTCGTGGCCCGTGTCATTGATGCGGTAGTAGCGGCGCGGCGGACCCGCCACCGACGGTTCAACATGGCTTTCCAGCAACCCGGCCCCTTCCAGGTTGCGCAGCACCGGGTACAGCGCGCTCTGCTTGCCGCTCAGCACGCCCTCGCCGATCCGCTCCAGCTCCTTGGCGATCAGGTACCCGTACAGCGGCTCGCCGGCCTTGGCCAGGACCGCCAGCAGGGCCAGTGAGACCGTGCCGGAGCTGAGCTCTTTCTGGAACTTCTTCAGGTGGACGTCGTGGTCGCTCATGGCGGTCTCCGCTAGCGTGGAGTCCACACTAGTCCGAAGTTCGCTATAGCGGATGTGTCGTTAGTCACCGTGCCGGTGGGCATGGCCGGCTGGCCGTGGCTGGCGTGCTCGCGCACAATCGGGGCACTACCTTCCTGAACGGGTCCGCCATGTCGCCACGTCGTCCTGCCCTGCTCGCCCTCGCCCTGGCCTGCCTGCTCCCCACCCTGGCCAGCGCGGCCACGCCTTACCGCAGCCCGCAGCAGATCCTGGACGCCTCGCCGGACAGTGACTGGCGCACGCCCGACCCGGCCAACCTGCTGTACATGAACCTGCCGGCCGGCCGCGTCATCATCGAGCTGGCCCCGGCATTCGCGCCGCAGCACGTGGCCAACATCCAGACCCTTGCCCACGAGCATTTCTGGGATGGCGAGAGCATCTACCGCGCGCAGGACAATTTCGTGGTGCAGTTCGGCGATGCCGACGCCGATGATGCCGCCAAGGCAAAGCCGCTCGGCAGCGCCACGCGCAAGCTCCCGGCCGAGTTCCAGCGCGACAGCAAGGGGCTCAAGGTCAGCCTGCTGCCCGACCGTGATGGCTGGGCCGACCAGACCGGTTTCGTCGACGGCTTCCCGGTGGGCCAGGACCGCAAGGACGGCAAGACCTGGCTGGCGCATTGCTATGGCGCGCTGGGTGCCGGCCGCAACAACGAGGAAGACAGCAGCATCGGCGCCGAGCTGTACGTGGTGACCGGACAGTCACCGCGTCAGCTGGACCGCAACATCACCCTGGTCGGCCGCGTGCTGCAGGGCATGGAACTGCTCAGCGCCCTGCCGCGCGGCCCGGCGCCGATGGGCTTCTACACCGATCCGGCGCAGCGCACCGCGATCCAGTCGATCCAGCGTGCGAGCGACGTCCCGGCGGCGGAGCGCCCCAAGCTGCAGGTGCTGCGCACCGACTCCAGGACCTTCGCCGATGCGACCGAAGCACGCCGCAACCGCGTCGATGATTTCTACAAGCGCCCGGCGGGCCACATCGACCTGTGCAACATCCCGGTGCCGGTGCGCTGAGGATGAGATAACCGACGCGTCAGCGTCCGGATGCCCCGGTGGAGCCACCCCATGGGTGGCTGCACGCGGAACCGCCGGCCTATCGCTGCGATGCCGCCACGCTGCCAAGAATCAGCACACCCGCCACCACCATCGCGCCGGTCACCGGTTCGCCCAGGAACAACCAGGCGAACAGTGCGCCGAACATCGGCACCAGATAGGTCACGGTCGAGGCGCGCGCCGGGCCGATGCGGGCGATGAGGCGGTAGAACATCAGGAACGCCAGGCCGGTGCAGACCACGCCCAGGGCGATCGCGCAGGCCCAGGACAGCATCGGGATCGGGCCGGTCGGCCAGTGGGTCAGCGCCATCGGCAGCAGCAGGATCGCCGCGCAACCCAGCGTGGCGCCGGCCGAGGCCGCCGGCGGCAGGCCGGTCATGTGGCGCTTCACCAGATTGACGCCCAGGCCGTACAGCAGCGCCGCCAGTGCACCGGCCAGCACCGCCGCGCCGATGCTCAGGCCGGAGACCTTGGCGGTCGCCAGCACCACCACCCCCGCGAAGCCGACCAGCAGGGCGATCGCGCGGCGCATGCCGATCTTCTCGCCGAAGAACAGGAAGGCCATCAGGGCGGCGAACAGCACCGTCATCGCATTGCAGATCGCACCGATCGCCGCCGGGGCGCGCTGCGCGGCCCAAGCGAACAGCACGAACGGGATGGCCGAGTTGATCAGGCCGATCGGCGCCAGCCACAGCCAGCGGCGGGCCGGGAACTGCGCCCGCGCCTGCCACAGGAACGGCAGCAGCACGAGCGCGCCGAGCAGCAGCCGCACTTCCACCAGCGCGTAAGGGCCGAAGGCCGGCACGGCCACGCGCATGAACAGGAACGAGCAGCCCCAGATCGCGCCGAGCACGGTCAGCTCCAGCGGCGTGCGCCAATCGCGCTCGACCGCGCCGGCGGCCAGCGGCGCCCCGCTCATGGCCGGCCCCCCAGGCAGGGCAGACACGCGGGGCGAGCGGTAAGGGACGGCAACATGCGCGTGAATCCTGGGAGGAAGGGCGACAGCATCCGCCCGCCGTTGCACGCCCACAAGCGCGTAGTATCCGTGCAAGCCACAAATATGATTTGGGTCTCGACCATGATCCTTCGCCCTGCCCTGCTGCCCGCCCTGGGGGTGTTCGCGGTAGCCGCCCGCCACCAGAACTTCGCCCATGCCGCACAGGAACTGCACCTCACCGCCAGTGCGGTCAGCCACCACGTGCGGCGGCTGGAGGATCTGCTGGGCACGGTCCTCTTCCAGCGCCATGCGCGCGGCGTGCGGCTGACCGCCGAGGGCCGCCAGCTGGCCGATGCAGCCGCGGCGGCATTGAGCGATCTCAATGCGGTGGCCGGCAACCTGCATCCCCAGGCCGACATCGTGCCGCTGCGGGTCACCACCATCCGCTCGCTGTCGTACTGCTGGCTGATCCCGCGCCTGCCGCGTTTCACCCACCAGCATCCGCGCATGCGCATCGAGCTGCAGACCAGCACCGAGCTGGTCCGCTTCGACGAGACCGGCCCGGAGCTGGGTATCCGCTATGGGCTGGGCCAGTGGCCCGGCATGACCGCGCATCACCTGATGGACGACGAACTGTGCCCGGTCGCCTCGCCGTCCCTGGCGGGCGTCTCGACGCTGCGGGAACCGGCGCAGATCGCTGCCCTGCCGCTGCTCAGCGACATGTCACCGCAGGGCTGGCGCGACTGGTTCCGCGCTGCGGGCGTGCGCGGGCTGGATCTGCCGTCGCTGCACACCTTCAGCGACAGCACCGATGCGATGCGCGCAGCGGTGTATGGCATCGGCGCGGTGCTCGCCCGCAAACACATCGCGCAGCCCTATCTGCAGCGCTACGAACTGGTGCGCCTGCCCGGGCCTGCGCTCAAGGCACGCTACGCCTACTACGTGGTACACGCCGAGCACCGCCCGCTCAGCCCGACCGCGCAGGCGTTCATGGACTGGCTCAAGCGCGAGGCGCTGGACGAACGCACACCGCTGCCCGCGCTGCCCGACGAACTGCTGGGGTTGCCTCCTGCCGACGGCACGCACGACTGAACCGGACGGCGCGCTCGGTCGCGCGTCCTCACCCGGCCTTTTCCGTCCGCTGGCTAGGCTGGAGTCCCTTTCCCCCGAGGCTCGACCCATGGCCCTGTTGCGACTGCGAATCACCGGCACCGAAGACGATGCACGTGCCATCACCGACCTGCTGCAGAGCATCGAGGGGATCGAACACGTCGAAGAAACCGACGACCTGATGCCGCACATGGACGACGACGATTCCAGCTCGGCCGGCCTCTCCGACGACATCGGCCCCGGCACCCACGAACTGGAAGTGGAAGTCGGCAATGCACTCGGCGCCCAGCGCGTGCGCGATGCCGTGCAGGAGCTGGCGCTGGAGCTGGATGTCTTCGTCGAATACGAGCAGGACGAAGGTTGAGTCAACGGTCGTGGGGGGGGGGGGGGGGGGGGGGGGGGCCGGGGAGCGACCAACCCCCCCGCCCGCCGGGGGCGGACAGGGGCCGCCCGC